>CAJUHC010000004.1:24233-118880 GCA_910586345.1 uncultured Christensenella sp. | reverse complement strand
CGCGGACCAATCGGTTATGAGCCGACCGCTCTAACCAACTGAGCTAAAGGCCCTTAAAATTAAGGTGTTCGTACTTTCCGCACAACGCTTGTATATAATAATATACCCTAAAAATTTTGTCAAGTATTTTCAAACGTATTTTTTATAATTTTTTTATCGTTTTCATTATTGCTTTGTACGAGGGAATCGTCTGTTTCCTGTTCGTTCAATTGTTTAAGCATTTCTAAAATCGACGCTTCGTCCATTTCTTCATTGTTCGGCGTAATTTTACCGTATGCAAGTTTATCGTGATGAATAGTCATAAACATATTATACCGCATAAATACAATTTAATCAAATTTAATCGAGGTTAAAGCCAAAATCGTTTGACGGAAAAATAAATTGTATATATAATATATCTGCATTGAGGCGTAGCGCAGTTTGGTAGCGCGTCTGGTTCGGGACCAGAAGGTCGTGGGTTCAAGTCCCGTCGCCTCAACCATAAAAACAAACGAGTTATTTCGGTATCTCGTTTGTTTTTTTATTTAAAATATTTTAGGTATGTCGCAACGGAACGCAGGGAAATAATATAATAGTTCGGGAGGCTTATAATGAGTTCGTTTAAAGATTTAAGAATTGTGGACAATTTTTATCAGACGTCTGCGTTTTTTCCTATGCCTGTGATTTTAGTAGGTACGTTAAGCCCCGACGGCAAGACAAACCTCGGTTCGTATTCTCTTTGTTTTCCTTATTACGTTGCGGGTAAAGATTATTACGCAATGATTTTGGAAAGCCGAAACAGTTCGAATACCGCTCAGAATATTCTGCGGGGAAGCAAGGTATCGCTTAATTTCATTACCGACGAAAAGCTGTATTTCCGCGAAGCGGTGCGTCTGGGTTTTCCCGGGATTTCAACGGATGAAAAAATGAAAAACTGCGTTTTTACGCTCGAAAAAGGCTTGGCGGACGGCGACAGACCTTTAGTGGTAAAGGAAGCGTACCAGGTTTTCGAGTGTACCTGGGACAGCGAACTTGAAGACGCGAAACTCGATAAAGCAGGGAAGACGGAAGGATATGAACCGCCTTATCGTAATTTCAACGGAATTACGAGCAAATTCGGCGCGCATTTTATTCTGAAAATAGACAGAATACTTATGAAAGAAAAATATTACGATTCAATTATCGGCGGAGTAAGTGCGAAGAATTTCCCCAAAGCGCCCGTCGATTACGGATACCGCGACAGCGCTTATTTTTGGTGCTCGCGTTTCAGAAAACCTTTTCCTGAAAAAGTTCAGGCAAAAGAAGGAGACATCGGTTCTGTTGTTTACGCGGCTAAACGCATCGCCCCCGAAATAACTTTTACCGAGGAAGCGTGTAAAAAACTTACTAAAATACCGCGGATATTTTTAAAAGCCGCTTTGACTCAAATGGCGGACATCGCCAAAGCAGAGGGAATAAAAGTAATAGACGAAGCGGCTTTGGAAGTCATAAACGATAAACGCAGAAAGAATTAAAAAATAAGCGCCGAACAGCGCTTATTTTTTAATTAAAACATTACGAGCAGGAACCCTGTGATTAAACCTGCGAAAAGGGCGAAAGCGGGGAGCTTGCTCCGCCACATTAAAATCGATTCTGGCAGAAGTTCTCCGAACACAACGTATATCATAGCTCCGCTTGCAAAGCCGAGCGACAGCACGAGCATTATCTCGTTGATACCGCCGAGCGCGAAACCGAGCAGAGCGCCGAATACGGTCGGTAAACCGCTTAACGCGGTAAGAAGCGCCGCTTTGGGTTTTTTCATCCCGCCCGCGATAAGAGGCACGGAAACCGCCATACCTTCGGGAACGTTATGCAGTCCTATTACGATTGCCATAATAAATCCGCTGCCTGTAAAGATGTTCGCTGCAAGGTCTTCCGAAAGCGCGTACGACGCGCCGATTACCATACCTTCCGGCAGATTGTGAAGCGCTATTGCAAACATCATAACGAGTCCTGCGACGAATAAGTTTGACTTCGCGTTTTTGTGTGTTTCGTAGTGATTGGAATGTATAAGCTCGTCCAAATCATCCGCCGTAGCGGGGTGGTTTTTGTCAATATGAACTACTTCGCGGTTAGTTTTTTTGTCGATAAGTAAATTTAACGCGTACACGACGCCGTATCCGGCTATAACCGCCGCCGCGACTATAAGCGGAGTCAGGTCCGGCAGGTTTCCTTCTTTCATCATCTCAATGGGTTCGTTCATTAAATCGAAACAGACCACTGCCAGCATAATGCCTGCCGCAAAAGATAGAAGCAGACTTACGGTTTTATTAGAATCGCGTCCGAGCACCGCACCGATTACTCCGCCGAGCCCCGTGCCGACTACTCCCGATATAAAAGTTATTAGCACTATAATCAAGTAATCCATAAAAATAATTATATCGATTGCGCGTAATAAATCAAGCGTAAACGCAAAATAAAAAAATTTTTTGACAACTTTATGAAATTTATTAAAACATATTGACAATACAAACCGTATATAGTATATCAATAAAAAAAAGGGAGTATAAATATGAAATATTGCAAAAATTGCGGTTCGCAGATTGAAGACGAAGCAGTGGTTTGCGTGAGCTGCGGCTGTTCGACTGCAACTCAGCCCGCGAAGAGCGAAACTTCGTCGACCTTAAAGCTTATTGCGAAAATCTTTATGATTCTCGGCTGTATTGCTTTCGGTTGGACTTTGATTCCTCTTTGCTGGACGGTACCTATGACTGTACATTACTGGAAGGCTTGTAAAAACAACCAACCCGTAGGCATAGGTTTCAAAGTTTGCTCGTTGCTTTTCGTAAGCTTGATTGCGGGCGTATTAATGCTTATCGACAGCGATAATAACTAATATTTTTAAATAAAAAGACGGGTTTTTCACCCGTCTTTTTATTTGCGCAAAAGTTGACTTGTTCCGATAAAAAGTGTATGATATATGTTAAAATAAGCAATAAAAATTATTGGAAAAAATTATTATGTTTAATGTTAGCGAAAGTATCGTTTATATAGGCGCGGACGATAACGGTCTGGATTTGTTTGAAAGCCAATATAAAGTTCCGTTCGGAGTTTCTTATAATTCGTATCTTTGTATCGGTGAAAAAACCGCCGTGCTCGATACGGTCGACGTCAGAAAAACAGACGTATGGCTTACTAACCTCGAAACTGCGTTAAACGGCGGGAAACCCGATTACCTTATCGTTTCCCACGTAGAACCTGACCACTCGGCGAGCATACCGGCGTTTTTGAAAAAATATCCGCAAACCGTAATAGTGGGAAACGAAAAAACGTTCTTGCTTCTGGACAGATTTTATCCGGATATGAATGCAAAGCGGCTTGTAGTAAAGGAAAACGACGAACTCGACCTCGGCGGTCGCAAGCTGACGTTCGTATTCGCAGGTATGGTTCATTGGCCCGAGGTTATGATGACTTACGACAAGACCGATAAAGTCCTGTTTTCCGCGGATGCGTTCGGAAAATTCGGCGCTCTTTCGCACGACGAGGAATGGCTGGATGAGGCTCGGAGATATTATATCAATATCGTCGGCAAATACGGTAATCCCGTTCAGGCGGTATTAAAAAAAATCTCGACTCTTGAAATAAAAACGGTATGTCCTCTGCACGGAACGATTTTGAGAGAAAACCTCGGTTACTATATAGATAAGTATAACGTCTGGAGCAAGTATCAGCCCGAAGAGGAAGGCGTTTTTATCGCTTACGCTTCTATTTACGGCAATACGGCTTCCGCGGCGAACGAACTTTGCTCTGCGCTTTCAGAACGCGGAGTAAAAGCCGAAACGATTGATTTGACACGTTGCGATTTATCCTACGCCGTTGCTTCCGCGTTTAAATATTCGTGCCTCGTCGTCGCGAGCGTAACTTACGACGGCGCGGTAATGCCCTGTGCGGAAGCGTTTATAAACAGATTGAAAGCTAAAAATTACTGTAATCGTAAAGTCGGGTTTATACAGAACGGAAGCTGGGCTCCGTCTTCTGCTAAGCTTATGCGTTCGGCTTTCGAGAATTTCAAAAACGTTACGCTTTGCGAAACCGACGTTACGGTCAGTTCTTCTTTGGACGGAGAAGCCCTTTCTCAGATAATAAAACTTGCGGACGAACTTAAATAATAAAATTGCGCGGCGCGGTTGAGTACCCGCCGCGTAATTGCTTGTATTGACTTTTTCTATAAATTGAATATAATAGTAGAGTATATTATTTGATTTTAAGAGGCTTTAATGAAAATTTGTATTTTCGGCGCGGCAAGCGCCCATATCGACGATATTTATATAAAAGCGGTGGAAGAACTCGGAGAAGAACTCGCTAAAAGAGGACATTCTTTGGTGTTCGGCGCAGGTGCGACGGGACTGATGGGCGCGGCCGCCCGCGGTTTCAAGCGCGGCGGAGGTTATATTCACGGCGTAATTCCCGAATTTTTCAGAGAAGAAAGCATAGAACTGATATACGATTCGTGCGATAAAATAACTTATACGAAAACTATGTCCGAGCGGAAATTCATTATGGAGAACGAGGCGGAAGCGTTTATTATAGTTCCGGGCGGTATAGGAACTTTTGAAGAATATTTCGAGGTTCTGACTTTAAAACAGCTCGGCAGACACGACAAAGCTTTGGCTCTGTATAATTTAGAGGGATATTACGACGAGCTTGAAAATTTTATGCTGACGGTAAAGAAACGTAAATTTATGTCTTTCGCGTGCAGTGAAATGTATTCGTATTTTACTTCCCCGTCCGAAATAATAGAATATATCGAAAATTACGTTCCGCAGAAGTTTGATTTGAGCAAGCTTAAAACGGGCGAATAATTTTACCCGGGAGGTAGCGTATGATTAACGTAGCGTTTGTTTGTCTTGGAAATATCTGCCGTTCGCCTATGGCGGAACTTATATTCTTAAATTTGATAAAAGAGCGCGGACTCACTTCAAGTTTCCGTGTTTCTTCTTTCGGAACGTCCGACTGCGAAGAGGGCAACGGAATTTATCCTCCCGCAAAGAAAACTCTTATTATGCACGGAATTGCGGGAAAACACGTTGCAAAACAAATAACGCTCGCGGACGTTAAAAATAACGATTACATACTTGTTATGGACAGTTCGAATCTTCTTGATTTACTGCGTCTGACTTGCGGCGGGTACGGCGGAAAAATTTACAAACTCTGCTCGTTTACCGATAATCCGCGCGACGTGGCGGACCCTTGGTACACGCGTGATTTCGAAAAAGCTTTCTCGGATATTCGCGACGGTTGCGAATGTTTTCTCGGATATTTGCTTAAAGAGAAACCCGACGCGTTCGGATACGATAAAACGCACTGAAAAAAACTTTTTATAGGTTATTCATTGTGGGTAAATAAATAACACACTATCTTAGTTTTAGAAGATAGTGTGTTATATTTTTTAAGCACATGTAACGGTAGGTTGAAATTTATATATATTTTGTCCAAAGTGATATTAATAAGTCATAGACTGTGTCGACATCTTCAATATTAGAAAATCGGTAATTTGAGCTAAAATTTTTTTTAAGCTTAAATTTAATTGTTCCAAGCTTCCCGTTGATAGGCGAACCCTTTTTTATTATTTTGTTAATATTGGCAAAATCAGCAATATACATAAAGGGATAAATAATGATTTTAGTTTCTGTAATCGCATATACAGGTCTTGCTTGTTTAGGAATTTTAAACAAGATTATGAGAAACGTAATAACTGCTGTCCCGCCAAACATTAATAAACCTATCCACAAAATAATATCTGTCAATGCTAATATTACCCCCGCCAATAGGCAAGCCGCTGGAACTATGCTTGCGTATAATAGTTCGTTGGATAATTTACGATATTTAGTCGGAGAATATTTCCATAATATAGGCTCTTCAAATAATGTATCTTCTAATTCATAATTCGGCTCCATTATATTATTCCTTTTTCATTCAATTAGTGTTTTCTTGGCAACATTATAACAAAAACATATTAAAGAAGCAAGGACAATTTTAATATCCTTGCTTTTATCACTATAAAATTCCCGCAAAAAAACGGAGAGTTTTTGTTTTGCTTGTTTCAGGTTCAGCGTTTCGGTTTTGAGTTCGTTTCGGAATTTGCCGAAAGGTTGCGTCTGTCTTTTCCCATAAAGAACAGCGCTATTGTTCCGGGTCCTACGTGCGAACCGGTGCACAGGTCGTAGTATTCGATAACTATCTCTTTCGCGCCGAGTTCTCTGAGTTTTTCCGCAAGGCTCAACGCTTCGTCTTCGCAATTGCAGTGCGTAATGGCTATGGTCTGATTTTCCGGATTTATGACGTTTTCGGTAAACCCTTTTATTATCGCTTCAATCGATTTTCTTCTTCCGCGTTCTTTGCCGTAAACGGTAAGTTTCGCAGGCGAGTTGCTGTCGGCTTTAAGCATTGGCTTGATATTGAGAATCGCGCCCGCAATCGCGGCGATAGTGGAAACTCTTCCGCTTTTTCGCAGATATTTCAAATCGTTTACTGTAACGTAGGAGTTTAATTTATATTTGTTATCTTCAATCCAGTTTACGCACGTCTGTATGTTTTCGCCCGATTCTCTGAGTTTTGCTGCATATACGGCAATCAAACCTTCTCCGAGCGAAGCGTTAGCGCTGTCGGCAACGTATATCTGTCTGTCAGGGAATTTTTCTTTGAGCGCGGTGCGCGCCTTCATAGCCTGTGCGTTAGTTCCGCTTATACCTGCCGTTATCGTGATTATAAGTACGTCTTTACCCTGTTCGAGCGAGGGGGTGACGGCTTCCGTAAAATTCGCTTCGCATACTAACGAAGTTTTAATTTCGGTACCCTGAGCCATATCTTCATAGAATTTTTTCGCGGTTTTCGAAAACGGAACTCCGCTTTCGAAACACAATTTTTCGGTACCGTTTGACGTATAAGTAAAAGGTATAACTTTAATATTGTGGTTTAAAATCATATCCTCGGTAAGATTAGCCGCCGAGTCGACGTAAATATCGAACATAAAAACTCCTTGAATTTATTGCGTAAAACGCAAACGAACTAACGTAATTTTTCTTTTTATTATAGTATACCCCAAATTTATCCAAAAACAACATAAAACGCCTGTTTTGTTCTCCACTTTTTAATTTTGTGCGTAAACTATGAAAAATCACAATTCTACTGCTGAATTTTCACACTCTACTCACGGTAGAGTCGTATTTTAGTTGTGTTTTCGTGCGATACGTGTTAAAATAACGTTATGGACGAACTGAAAGAAACTATATCCAAAAATCTTGTCGAACTACGTACGGGTGCGCGTCTTACGCAGGCTCAGCTTGCGGATATGCTCAATTATTCCGACAAAGCCGTTTCCAAATGGGAGAGAGGCGAGGCGATTCCCGATATACGTGTGCTGATAAAGCTTGCTGAAATTTACAATATAAGCGTAGACGATATAATAAAATCCGCTCCGCTCCGTAAGAGTGTTAAGCCTAAAATGAATTTAGGAAAAAAGCGGATACTCGTAGTCGCTCTCTCGGTGGGATTGGTGTGGTTCGTGTCTACGGTCTTGTTTATGATTTTTTATTTTATACCCGAAACGGAAAAATACGCGTATCTTAATTTCGTTATTTCCCCGTTCGTTTGCGGTATACTTTTAACGGTTTTTTCGGCTAAGTGGGGAAACTGGATAACGAATATACTTTCTTGTTCGCTCATTATCTGGGGCGCCGCCGCCATATTTCACGTTTTCGTAGACGCTTTTTCCGAATTCGATAAAATTTATTTTTTATATATCGTGGCGGGCGTGTTCGAAATACTGATAATTTTATGGTTCATTTTAAAAAAGCTGGCTTTATTGCCTTTTAAACGCAAAAAGTGAGGAAACATATAATGGATATGAAAAAACTTGCATCGGTACTTATACCCGATAAAGACCTTCTTCCCGTAGAAGAGTACGAGAAAATCTATCCCGAGCGCGAACGCGCGCCCAAAGCGGAGATTACGCGTCTCGCGCCGTCGCCCACGGGCTTTATTCACCTCGGCAATCTTTATTCCGCGCTCGCCGACGAGCGAAGCGCGCATACGACCGACGGCGTGTTTTATCTCAGAATAGAGGACACGGACGAAAAGAGGAAAGTCGAAGGCGCGGTCGAAAGCGTTATCCGTTCGCTCAATTATTTCGGACTCGGTTTCGACGAGGGCGCGGAAATAGATTCGCCCCTTAATAAATACGGTCCTTATTATCAGCGGCAACGGGCAAAAATTTACAGGGCTTTCGTAAAGGTTCTGATAGAAAAAGGTCTTGCATATCCCTGTTTCTGTACCGAAACCGAACTCGATTCCGTCCGCGAAGAACAGACGTCTCAAAAGAAAACGACGGGCTATTACGGCGAGTACGCCAAATGCAGAAACCTTTCGGAAGAAAAAATATACGAAAATATAAACGCGGGCAAGAAGTTCGTGATACGTTTGAAATCGCAGGGCGGTATCGAAAATAAGATTGCGTTCCGCGACGCGATAAAGGGCGAAGTCACCGTTACGGAAAACGACCAGGACGTCGTAATTTTAAAATCCGACGGTATTCCGACTTATCATTTTGCTCACGTTATAGACGACCATTTTATGCGAACTACTCTGGTTATAAGAGGCGAAGAATGGCTTTCGAGTCTGCCCGTGCATTTGGAACTTCATAAAGTTCTCGGCTTCAAGCCTCCGCGTTACGCGCATACGTCCTCGCTTATGAAGATGGACGGCGGAACCAAACGCAAGCTTTCCAAACGCAAAGACCCCGAACTTTCCCTTGATTATTACCGTAAAGCGGGCTATTTCCCCGTCGCCGTCGTTAAATATCTTATGACCTTGCTGAATTCCGATTTCGAAGAATGGGCGCTTAAAAATCCCGACAAGGATTACCGCGATTTTAAATTCAGAATCGAAAAAATGAGCAGGAGCGGCGCGCTGTTCGATTTGGATAAACTCAACGACGTTTCTAAGACGGAAATATCCAGACTTTCCGCAGAGGAGTGCTTTGATTTCCTCGATAAATGGGTACAAGAATTCGGCAGTGAAGCTGACAGGGCGCATTTTAAAGACAAAGAGTATATTATAAAAGTGCTTGAACTCGTTATGGGAATAGGCGGAAAGAAACGGAGAAAAGACATAGAACGCGCCGAACAGGGCGTAAGATTAATAGATTACTTTTTCGACGACGCGTTTGCTCCCGAATACTCTTACAGATTCGACGATGAAACCGTCAATACCGTTCTCGATGAATTTATAAATACCTACGACCCTGAGGACGACAATTCCGTCTGGTTTGCAAAAGTAAAGGCAATCGCTCCCAAAGTCGGTTTTGCAGGCGAAACGAGCGAATACAAGGCGAATCCGAACGCGTTCAGAGGAAACGTTTCCGACTTGGCGGAGATACTGAGAATAGCCGTTGCGGGCGCTCCGAATTCGCCCGATTTATGTACGATAATGCGCATACTCGGCAAAGACCGTTCGGTATCGCGGTTGCAAGCAGGTAAGAGATAAACCGTAGGGTTAAAAATTTTAAAAAAGAGGCTTTAAATGTTACAACTAAAAGACATAAAAAAGGACTACGTTGTCGCAGGCGGAACCGTTTCCGCGCTCAAAGGCATTTCGCTGAATTTCAGAAAGAACGAGTTCGTTTCGATTTTGGGCGCGTCCGGCTGCGGTAAGACCACGCTGTTAAACATAATAGGCGGTCTTGACAAATATACTTCGGGCGACCTTATAATTAACGGGGTGAGCACGAAAGAATACGGCGACAGAGATTGGGATACTTACAGAAACCATTCTATAGGTTTCATATTCCAAAGCTATCATCTGATTCCGCATCAGACTATTTTGCAAAACGTCGAACTCGCGCTGATGATTTCTGGTATCAGCAAGGAAGAACGCCGTCAAAGGGCTATCGAAGCGCTCGACAAAGTCGGACTTAAAGACAAGATTAACAACCGTCCCAACCAGCTCTCGGGCGGTCAGGCGCAAAGGGTTGCTATCGCGCGCGCTCTTATCAACGACCCCGAAATCGTTCTTGCGGACGAACCGACGGGCGCGCTCGATTCAAAGACGAGCGTCCAGATTATGGACTTGCTGAAAGAAATTTCAAAAGACAGGCTCGTAATAATGGTTACACACAACCCCGAACTTGCCGAACAGTATTCGACGCGTATCATAAGGTTAATGGACGGTCTTATCACTGACGACAGTATGCCTTACGGCGGGGAAGATACCGACGGCGGGGACGCGGTTCTCGAAGAATCGGCAAATGAAACTCTCAAAACCAACAAGGGCAAAAAGAAACGTTCTTCTATGTCGTTCGGAATGGCGTTTATGCTTTCGCTCAAAAATCTGCTTTCGAAAATAAAGCGTACTTCTATGGTCGCCATTGCAGGCAGTATAGGTATAATAGGCGTTTCGATGGTTCTCGCTATTTCGGCGGGCGTTCAGAGCTACATAGTAAGTATGGAAGACGATATGCTTTCCGGTTATCCCTTGGCGGTGACGGAAACAGCTGTCGATGTGACCGCGCTTATGGAAAGTATGAACGGGAGCGGTAAAAAAATAGATTTGCACAGACTCGACGACAAAGTTTACGTCGATTCGGTTCTCGACGACCTTATGAAGTTCAACGGCGCGACAATTACGAACATAATAACGCCCGAATACAAAGACTTCGTCGACAGTATGCCGTCGGAATACTATAACGCGCTTCAATTCGGTTACAACTTCGATATGTCGAACTACATATATACTGAATTCGCGGTAGGCGGAAATTCGGATAAAGTTTACAATTCTTCAATTACGGGAATACGTTCGATGTATACTTCCGTTCTCGGTAAGCAGGATAAATACTCCAAATACGCGCCTATGATAAGCACGGTCAGCTCTTTTATGGAAATGCCCGATTATAAATACATACTCAAACAGTACGAGATTTTAGCGACCGATAAAGGCAAGACGGAAAATTTAAGCGGAGAGGAACTTGAAGAAATCTTCAACAGCGAAGACGGTCTTATTCTAGTTGTGAACGACAATGCGTTTGCAGACCTCAATTTCGGTCAGTTCGGATATATGACTGAAGAAGAGTTCCTCAATTTCGCTTATAAAGCCGCCGGAGACGCTTACGACGAAAATATTATCTGGAAATACAACGGCAAATGGCTTGAAAACGAAAATAAATACGACGAAGAATATAAAGGTCTCGACTATTCGTTTTTTATCGGCGAAGACGCACATTCGTTTACCTGGTATCCGAACGACGCTGTATACAGCTACGTGAATTTAACCAATCCGCAGACGGGCAAGGCTGTTCCGTATATGTACAATCCGTATTCCGATAACTTCGATACGGAAAAGGGAATGAAACTTAAAGTCAAAGCTATTATACAGAAAAAAGATGACGTAACTTACGGTTCTCTGTCTTCGGGTCTGTATTATACAGAAAAGCTCACGCGTAAAACCATAGCTTCCGCAAAGGACAGCGAGATAGTCAAGTTCATAGACGGACTTCCGGATAAAAGGCTTGAAAATCTGCCATATAATTATGAATTTTCTTATCCTGCCGAGGGTGGATATGCGACCGGTACCGCGTCTTCGATAATAATGAGTCAAACCGATATGATGAGCATAATTATGTCGGGAGGCGCGAACAGGGATTTATCGGTCGGCGTCGACATAGTTGCGGGCACCGATTTGCCTAACGCGTTCTATATCTATCCGCTCGATTTCGAGAGTAAAGATTTGGTTACGGATTATCTCGATTTATGGAATACCGCTTGCGGTAGCTCGGACGGGATTCTCGAATATACGAATAAAGACGGAACCGTTGTAAGGGTTACGGGACTTACAGAAAACGACAAAATCAAATACACCGATACGGTCGGGCTGATGATTACGATGATAAATACGATGATACAGATGATAACAATCGCTCTCATAGCGTTTACCGCGCTGTCGCTTGTCGTATCAACCGTTATGGTCGGCATAATAACTTACGTGTCCGTAGTCGAGAGAATAAAAGAGATAGGCATACTTCGTTCCGTCGGAGCACGTAAGAAAGATATTAAGCGTCTGTTCATTGCTGAAACCTTTATTATAGGTCTCGCCGCGGGACTCGTGGGCGTTATAATAACTTATATTCTTTCGCTCGTAATCAATCTTATCGTCGGCTCGATTGCAGGTATCTTCACGATAGCGTCGCTGCCCGTATGGCAGGCTCTTATAATGGTGTTAATCAGCGTAATTCTCACGCTTATTTCCGGATTGATTCCCGCATCGGCTGCGGCAAAGAAAGACCCTGTCGTCGCGCTCAGAACCGAGTAAAAAAATAAGTAAAAATATACCAATTATTTGTTGACACTGTTTTATCGGTGTGATAAAATAATAAAGTAATAAATCTTTAAGAGGTAATTTATGAAGAAGATTTTTAAAGCATTGGCTATTGCGGCGGCTTCTGCGGCTATGTGCGTAGGCGTAGCTATGTCCACCGGATGCACGGGCGGAAGCGGTACCTATTACGGCGGATACCATTATATCGGCGCACACAGCGCGACTCCTTACGGTATGGTTGTCGAAGTTACGGTTGAGAATAATATTATAACTTCCGTCAAAGACATTACTAACACCGATAATGAAAATGCGAAAAATATTCAGACTTATAAAGACGTTATAGACGGCAAGGAAGCGGCGGAAGCTACACACCATAATTGGACGGTAGTCAGCACTGGCTGGGAAACATATTTCAATCAGTTGGTAAATCTTCCTTACGCTTGGATACTTACTTACGGATATGACTTGACGAAGAACGGTTTGGTTGCCGACGGTTATGACGCGGCTACCGACGCAAATTCGTTGTATTACGTTGAGCTCGATGCTGACGGAAACCGTACTAATAAAGCAATTAAATGGGAAAAAGGAGTTATACCTACACCTGCTGCAACCAATATTCACAGCTACGGCTGGACCGATAAAGCTTGTTCTAACTGGACAGACCACGAAAGCTGGCTGTTACAGCAGTATATCGGATGGTCCGTTGCCGACGTTCTTGCAATCGACGTTCACACCAACTACGGATATAAGCTCGTAACCGTTGACGGCAAGACTACGCAGGCGTTGGATACCAATTCCAAAGGCGAACCTTACGGAGTAGATTATAACGCTGGTTTGAGCGAAAGCGAACTTCTTATTTCCGGCGCGACACAGGGAAGCGGAAGACTTCTTCTCGCAATTCAGAACGCTCTCGGTAAATAATTAAAAACCAATGACTGTAAAAACCCGCCTTAAAAGGCGGGTTTATTTTGCGCTTAAAAAACAGGCGCGGGTTTTTTTATTTGCATTTTACTTTATATTATTATATAATTGAACTATGAAAATCAGATTCGGAATTTTATTATTGTCGGTATGCTGTTGCGTAAATTTATTTATTTCGGCTTGCAATAATAAAACGCACTCCGTTTATACTAATATGCCTGAAAGCAGTTTTCGGATAACGGAGAAAAATTATAAACTCTGCGGTTTAATAGAGGGGTATGAGAATGTTTCGGAAAATTACGAAACGGAAGATACTTCATTATTTTCGTCTAAGCACGAGAGTTTTTTCTCTATGACGGCAAAAGCCGAACTCGTCGTATCGGACGATTTCAGCTCTGACGAAGCGAAAGCGAAGTGCAATACTTTTTTTCAGGTCGTAGGCGCGAAACTTTATGAAATAGAAAAATATATTTCGGCTACCGTAAAAGATTCCGATATTCATAAATTTAACGAAGCCGCACAGGGCGCGAGAATAGAAATAAGCAGAATAACCTACGAAGTATTGAGCGAAGCAAAATACGTTTACGAGTTGTCGGACGGTTATTACAATCCCGCTCTATATTATAACGTTGAAGCTTACGGATTTGCGGGCGACAATGAAAAGCCGACCACGAAAGACGAACTTCCGAGCGATAATGCTATTGCAAAATATACCGAACTTGCTTCGCATTTTAACGAGTTAAAACTTGAAAACAACGGGGAAGAAGATAAATACTATGTGACTAAGCCTTTGTACGTCGTTGAAGTTGACGGTGAAACGCTTACAATGAAACTCGATTTGGGAGGAATAGGCAAAGGTTATGCGGTAGACTGTGTCGACAAACTTTTCGACGAATACGGATATAAGTACGGATATTTCAATTTTGCGACGAGCAGTATGCTTGTAAAGAATCATTATAAAAACGGCAGTTACAATCTTTCGCTTACAGACCCGCGTTCGCCTTCTTACGGAACTTATCTGAGTACGGCGGTAAGATGCGAAAAGCTTTCGTCAAGCGGTGACAACGAACAGCGGTACATAATCGACGGTACGCGTTATTGTCATATTATAAGCCCTAAGACGGGCAAACCCGTGCAGACGGGGATAATGTCGGCTACGGTAATCGGTGGAAGCGCTGCAAGCGCAGATGCGCTTACCACAGCGATTATGGCGATGGAAAAGGACCGGGCAATTGAATTTATACGTGATAAACTTACCGATAAAAAAGTTTGTTTTACTTTTAATTAAATATGTCGCTAAAAAAGATAGAACAAGTCAAAGCCGATAAAGGCTTTAAAATATGGGATTTGATAATCTACGTTATAATTGCGGTTCTTGTTGCGGTTTTGTTGACGGTCGTGTTTACCGCGTTTAACCGCGAGCCGCTTACGGGAATAAGAATATCCGCAGGTTCGAGGACTACTTTGAGATATAATCTGATTTTCGAATACGAATTCGGCGGCGAGGTTAAAGTTTATTCCGATACTGTAAGCGTTGAGGAAGACGGTAAAGGTTTAAAAGTTACCGTGAAAACCGAGAACAACGGTATTAACGTAATCTATATCGACAAAACCAAAAAGACTGCGGAAATGATAAACGCAAATTGCAGAAGCAAAGACTGTATGATGTTTTTGCCTATGAGCGATAACAGCGATTCTATTACCTGTAATTCGCACGGTATTAAAGTAGAACCGATATTTCAGAAAGATTGGGATGACCCGAATCAATCGATTTCAAAATAAAAAACAGACCGTCTTTCAGACGGTCTGTTTTTTATAACTGTTTAAGAAATTTTTTCGGGTGTTTCTTCCGCGACGGTTTTTCTGCTTATTATAATTTTTCTGGGACATTTCGCTACGCAGGTAAGACAGCCGGTACATTTCGAGTAATCGAACACGGGCAGGTTATCCTGCATCGTAATCGCACCGTGGGGACACGATTTCGCGCACAGTCCGCAGGCGATACAGCCGACTTTACATACGTTCATTACGTCTTTGCCTTTGCACTTCGAGGAGCAGGCTACGTATACGGGAGCAGAGGCGGGGATACGGCCGATAATCTCCTTCGGGCAGGCGGTAATGCAAGCGCCGCAGGAAATACATCTGTCGGGGTCGATTTGTGCAAGCCGTTCCGAAACGTTTATCGCGTTTTCGGGACAAACGGCTTTACAGTCTCCGCAGCCGAGACAAGCGGTAGAACAAGCCTTGTTTCCGCCGAGAAGCGAAGCGTTTGCCGCGCAGGTAGGATTTCCTTTATATTCGAACTTCTGTCCGCAATTCTCGATTCCGCCGTTGCAGTGAACGACTGCGACCGTAGGTTCTTCGTCGGAAAGTTCTATGCCGAGAAGTTTTGCGATTTCCTCTTTCTTTTCGGGAGATGTTACGTGACAGTCGGAAAGGCTTGCGCCGCCCGCCGCAAGTTTGCTTGCAAAGCCCGAACAGCCCGAACAGCCGCAGCCTCCGCAGTTCGCGCCGGCGAGATTGTTCATAATTTTTTCGATTTTCTCGTCCATATCGACTTTGAAAAATTTGCCGACCAGGAGGATAAGTATTCCTATTACAAGCGCGGTACCTGCGAAAATTCCGGCTACGATACCTACCGTCGTCCAAGTCTCGTTGGTGATTTCAAGTAAATTCATTTCTTTCCCTCCTTACAAGCTTATATAGCTGAATACCATAAACGCCATACAGATGAAGCAGGCCGTTACCATTGCGATAGGGAAACCCGCGACCGCCTTGGGGAGTTTGTAGTAATTGAGTCTTTCGCGCATACCGCTCATAATAATCATAACGAGAGTAAAACCGAGACCTGCAAACAGCGCGTACAGAGCAGCCCAACCTAAATTCATAGAAACGCCTTCGCCTAAAATAGCCGACATATCGCCGATAACGAGTTCGGTTACGCCGAGCACGGCGCAGTTGGTTGTAATCAAGGGAAGATATACGCCCATTGCATTGTAAAGCGAAGGGGAAATCTTTTTGATAATAACTTCGAGCATTTGCACGAGCGAAGCGATTATAAAAATGAAAAATATGATTTCGAGGAATTCGATTCCGAGCGGAACCATTACGTAAGTATATATGGGATAGGTAACGAGCGTTGCAATCAGCATAACGAGCGTTACGGCGATTCCCATACCCGCCGCCGAAGAAGTCTTTTTCGAGACTCCGAGGAACGGACAGATACCGTATGTTTTAGCGGTGATAAAGTTGTTTGTAAGTACCGCCGCAAGAACTATAGAAATAAGAGTTGCCATAATTTAAGCGGCCTCCTTCAACATATTTTCACGCGCGAGCTTATTTGCTTTGACGCGTCTTGCTCTTTCGATTCCGTCAACGATATAAACGAATACCGCAATGCAGAGTCCGTAAACGAGGAACGCGCCGGCGGGGGTTGCAAGCATACCGATTTTAAAATCCATAATCTGCAAACCGAACAAAGAACCTTTGCCGAAGAATTCGCAGATAATTCCCATTAACGTAAGCGAAACTGTGAATCCTAAGCCGTTTGCGATTCCGTCGACCGCGGCTTCCGCAACAGTGTGTTTGTTTGCAAATGCTTCCGCTCTGCCTAAGATGATGCAGTTTACGACGATTAAAGCCAGGAAACCGCCGAGACTGTCGTAGAGGTCGGGCACGAACTTTTCAAGGAACATTCTTGCGAAAGTTACGAGCGTTGCGATAACCACTATATAACAGGGGATACGCACTTCGTTGGGGATAACCTTTCTGAGCGCGGATATTATCACGTTGCTCAAAAGCAGGACAACGAGAACGGTAAGTCCCATACCCATTGCCGAGAACGCCGACGAAATAAGTCCGAGAGTGGGGCAGGTGCCGAGTACGAGTATGAACGTGGGGTTCTGGAAAATAAGTCCGTCTAAAGTAATTTTTTTATACTTATTCATTTTCTTCGCCTCCTTCGTTGTTATCTCCGTCTTCGGTTATATCGCCGAGATTGGCGATATTTGCTTCGATATATCTCATTGCTCCGTTTACGGCGTTATTGATGGCAGTGGAAGACATCGTTGCACCGGACGTAACGAAGTTCATATCTTCGCCTTCGATATAGTCGGCTCCGGGATATTTGTCGAGGTGTTCGATATTTCCTATATAAGATTGTCCGACGTTGGCGGTTATAGTCACTTTATAGATACGGGAAATAGCTCCGTTTTCTATCGCAAATGCAGTAAGGCAGGTTACGGTTCCGCTTCCGTCGGGATATCCGCCGACGCCCGTCGAAGATACTACGTAGTGCAATACGTCGTTTTTACCGTCGTTGAACCTTACTTTGTAAAGGCTTTCAACGGTAGCTTTTCCCGACGTCACCGGAGTTTCGATAAAGCCCTTAACGGTTTCATCGGTTTCTTCAATAAGTTTTTCTTCGCCTTTTTCGTCGACTCCGTATACCGAAACTTTAGTGTCGCCGTATATGTTAGCTATATTTTCGAGAAGTTTCTTAGCTTCCGAAGCAACGTTTCCGCACTTGACGTTTGCGAATTCGAGGGCGGTGTTGACCGCGTTGCAAATCGCGTTTTTCGTACCCGTTACGGTCGCGCCCGTGATAAGAGAGGGGGTGTATACTATTCCGTCCTCGTATAATTCCGAAAATTGCGAGAGCGCTTTGTCGCCTACTCTGTCTATATAGGACTGGGCTTTGTTCGAATCGATTATAACTTTGTCGATGCCTTTGACGGCTCCGCCGTTTACGACTACCACGACCCAGCAGGTAACGGTGCCGTTGTCGTATCCTCCGTAGCCGGTGGATTTTATAAGGAAGTTGCCGTCTTCTTTAACTTTATAAGCTTCTTCGATAGAACCGTTTGGAGAAGTTTCATTGAAGCTTTTTATATCGCTTATAGTTTCCGTCTTGACCGCTTTTCCGTAAATCTTGTTTATCGCGCGGTTGAATTTTTCTTCGGGAGTGACAGCCAACAGGCTGTTCATAATCGTAAGGAAAATACCGCTTACGAGAAGAACGCACAAAAGCGCGATAATGCATTTAAAAGTCGTGCTTTTGAAAAAACTTTTACCGTTCATTTATTTGCCCTCCTTGCCGGTTTCTTTTTTATAACCGAAAGGTTTTCTTCTGACGTATTTGTCAATAAGAGGAACGAAAAGGTTCATAAGGATAATAACGAAAGAAGTTACTTCGATTTTCGTCAGGTACCTGAGTACTGCTACGAGAAGAGCTGCAATTACGTAGTAAACTATCTGTCCGAAAACTCCTTTGGGAGAAGTGACGTAGTCCGTGAACATAAATACCGCGCCGAACAGCACACCGCCCGAGAATATATGGGGCAGGAAAAGTTCCATATCGTATATGTAAGCGCCTTGGTTCGCGTAATCGAATCCGGAAAGGAATACGGCGGTGAACCCGAAAACCGCTATGAACAGAAGAGGTTGCCACCATTTGATTACGTTTCTTATAGCAAGATATACGAACCCGACGAGAATCGCTACTTTACAGGTTTCGCCGATACAGCCTGCAACGCCCGTGCCTAAGAACAGGTCTATAACGGGGAGCTTCGTAATTGGGTTGCCCTCGCTCGGAAGGAGCCAGGAAAGGTTGGTGGGACCCGTGAATACTCCTGCTTCGAAGTTGAGCGCGCCGAAGAGCGGGGCGGAATAGGTCGTTATCGCAAAGCTTAAAAACATAAACACGCGTCCCGCCGCCGCAGGATTGACGAGGTTTTTGCCCGTTCCGCCGAACAGCATTTTAACGAGCGCGATAGAGAATACTCCGCCGATTAACACTTCGTATAAAACTTCGTACCATTTATCTGTAACGGGAAGAATGAGCGCGAGAATAAGACCCGTAACCACCGAAGTAAAGTCAAACTGTTTAAGCCATCTTACGCAAACCTTGCCTGCGTCCGCGCACTTGTTCGAAAAGCCTTTGTTGATTATGAAAAAGTAAACGAACTCGGTCGCAACGCACGCGAACACCGACATAAGTATTATGAGCAGAGCCTGCCAGCCGAAGAAGACGCAGCCTGCGACGACGCTCGGTAAAAGAGCAATCGCGACGTCAATCATAATACCGCGCGTCGTGCGTTTTGATTTTACGTGGGGAGGCGTGGAAATTACTACTGAATTGTCCATATTTATCTCTCCTGTTTCTTATTGCGAAGGGCTTCCTTCGTCTTTCTTATAGCTTGAATTAACGGACGCTTTGCGGGGCATATATATTCGCAGGCTCCGCATTCGATACAAGCCGCGGTCTGACCGTATTTCGCAGCCGCGTCGAAGTCGCCCGCCACCGCATAGAACGCGGTGTCCATAGGCATAAGGTGCATAGGACAGACGTCGGCGCATTTACCGCAGTTAAGACAGGGCGTGGGTTCGTCTGCAGAAGCTTCTTTTTCCGTAAGCAGAAGTACGCCCGAGGTAGTCTTGTGCGTGTAATTGTCGTAGCTTGCGATAGCCGTGCCCGTCAGAGGACCGCCCTGTACAACCTTTTTGGGCGTCGAGCTTTCTCCGCCGCAATAATCTATTATCGCCTGAACTGGAGTGCCCACTTTGACCCAGAGGTTTTTGGGCTGTTTAACCGCTTTGCCGGAAACCGTTACAACTCTTTCGAAAAGGGGTTTGCCGAGTTCGACGGCTTCGCATACCGCAAAGCAGGTAGCCACGTTCTGGACGACGACGCCCGTATCCGCGGGAAGTTTGCCGATACCGACTTTTCTGCCCGTAGTAACGTATATGAGCTGTTTTTCACCGCCCATAGGATATTGCTTTTTAAGAATAACGGGCAGAATATCGTCGAATTTTTCGAACTCTTTTATGCAATCGGGTTTGTTCGCCTCTATGCCGATTATAATTTTTTCAACGCCCAAAGCTTTTGCTATGTATCTCGCTCCGCGCGCGATTTCGTCCGCTCTTTCGAGCATCAGACGGTGGTCGCAGGTAAGATAGGGCTCGCATTCCGCCCCGTTGATAACGAGAGTATCGACTTTCGTCTTAGGGGAAACTTTAACGGCAGTGGGGAAACCCGCTCCGCCGAGTCCGACGATGCCCGCGTCTTTTATTCTTGCCTTAATCTCGTCCGCCGAAGGGTCGGAAAGAGGAGGCAGGAAGCTCGTTTCGTTTTTGCCGTCGGATTTGATGAAAATATACTTTTCGTCCGTTCCGTTTGCGCCCTTTTCTTCCTTAATTTCGGTTACCGTTCCGCTGACGCTTGCGAACACGTCGGAAGATATAGGACCGTCCGCCCTTGCAATCAATTCGCCCTGTTTGACTTCCCTGCCGGCTTCGACGACGGGAACGGCGGGTTTGCCGAGCGATTGCGAGGTTGAAATCGCAAGAATTTCGGGTTCGGGCAATACTTCAAGGGCGGCGTCTTTGGCGATATTTTTCATATCGTGCGGATGAATCCCGCCGAAGTAGTATTTTCCTTTTACTGCTTTCAACTTTTTTCACTCCTTAAAAATTTTTACTCTTTTATATTTCGCTTCCCGGGAGGGAAGAAGAAAACTATTATGTTTTTTTTCGGCTGTATACCGCTTTTTCGAAGACGCTTGCCGGAATTTTTTTAAAGACGAGCATAATCACGCCTCCGACTATCGCTCCGGATACGACTCCGAGTAAAACGTAATACGGGATGTTTACGAACATATTCGCCGTATTGGTGACGAGAGCGAACACGCAAATCTGAGTTATATTGTGAGCCGCGGCCGCCGTAATGCTTACCGCCATAACCGAAATACGCGGATACAGCGTGTACATAAGCACCGACGAAACAGCCATAGAGACGACCCCGCCTGTAAAACTGTACATTACCGCCGAGAGATTTCCCGCGAATACCGCGCCAAGCCCCGTTCTGATTGCAACTATGACGAACGCTTCCGCAGGTGAAAACATTATAAGAGCGGCGAACGAGAATATGTTGGCAAGCCCCATTCTCGCGCCGGGGAAAAACAGCGGCGGGAATTGATTTTCTATTATGAAAGTTATTAAGCTGAGCGCGGTTAAAATCGCGAGCGTAGCTATTTTCTTTGCCGCGTATTTGCCGTTTTTCATACTTTTCTATTATACACTATTAATAATAAATAGTAAAATATTTATCGAATAATTTTTAAATTTTTTTTCGTCCGCCTTGACAATTTTTAACTTAAATAATATAATGGTTAGCGAAATCATAAAAGGAGAAAATTATGGAACTTAAATACACGCGTAAAAACGTATACAAAGAAGCCGACGGCAAAGAACTCGAAAGCATTTACGAGTTCTCGGAAGGATACAAAAAATTCCTCGATAGCTCGAAGACCGAGCGCGGAGCTTCGGAAACGGCGCGGAAACTCGCCGAAGAACACGGTTTCAAACCTTTCAGTTTTTCCGAAAAACTCAAACACGGCGATAAGCGTTATTTCGTCAACAGAGGTAAAAATATTTTCCTTATAAAAGTAGGCAAAGAGGACGTCGAAAAGGACGGAATCAGAATTATGGTCGCTCACGTAGATTCGCCCAGACTCGATTTAAAGCCCAATCCTATGTACGAGGAAGCGGGTCTTTGCTATCTTAAAACGCACTATTACGGCGGTATAAAAAAATATCAGTGGACGGCTACGCCCCTCGCGCTTCACGGCGTCGTAATGCTCCGCGGCGGTGAGAAAAAAGAAATCTGCGTCGGCGAAGACGAAAACGACCCTGTTTTCTATATTACCGACCTTTTACCCCATCTTGCGGCGGAACAGAGCGCTAAAACTATGAGCAAGGCAATTGACGGAGAAAATCTCAACGCGGTAATAGGCGGACTTCCCGAGGTCGGCGACGAAGAAGAAAAGGAATGCGTCAAGTCGGCGGTATTAAAACTTTTGAACAAAAAATACGGCATAACGGAAGTGGACTTCCAGTGTTCCGAGCTTTGTTTCGTTCCTGCGGGCAAGGCCCGCGACGTAGGTTTCGACGGGGCTTTGATTTCTTCGTACGGACACGACGACAAAGTTTGCGCATATCCTGAAATGAAGGCGATTTTCGACTGCGATTCGCCTCATACGGTGCTTGCGGTATTTGCGGATAAGGAAGAAGTGGGAAGCGACGGAACAACGGGTATGCAGAGTAAAGTAATCTCGGACGTAATCGAAACCATCGCGAATTCTTTCGGCGCGAACCCTATCGAAGTAAGATACAATTCAAAATGTATTTCCGCAGACGTTACCGCGGGATACGACCCGACTTACAGTTCTGCTTTCGAAAAGCGCAATTCGACATACGTTTCCTGCGGCGCGGCTGTTTCAAAATATACGGGAGCGCGCGGCAAGTCTTCTACGAACGACGCGCCCGCCGAATTTATGGGATTTATCCGCGATATATTCGACGATAACGGAGTAATCTGGCAGACGGGCGAACTCGGCGCGATAGACATCGGCGGAGGCGGTACCGTCGCAAAATATATAGGCAACCTCGGAATAGACACCGTGGACGTGGGGGTTCCCGTGCTTTCTATGCACGCTCCTTACGAGCTTATATCCAAAGCCGACGTTTATATGCTTTATAAAGCCTGCCTTGCGTTCTGTAAATAAAATAATAATAAAAGCCGTGCGACTTAACGCACGGCTTTTTTGTTTTGTTAACCTATTTTGGGAATGAAACTGTAAACGTTTTTAGTGCGTTTGCGCACGAAAGATTTGTATTTTTTGCTCGCCGATTCGAAGAGTACGTAAATTCTGTTGCTTGCATCGTTGTTGCTGGTTGTGGGGGTAGGGACGCAAAGCCCTTCGGACATCGACGGAACAGAGTAATCGTTTACAAACATTTCTTCGTCCGCTTTATCTACGTAATAAACGTACAAAGACGAATCCGTATAATCGAGGGTTTGGTCGCCGAAAGTTTTTTTGACTCCTTTGTATACGAAACTTTCACCGGCAACATCTGTGTATTTTTTGCTCGAAGTCATAAGTTTTTTATTGTCGAAACACAGAAGATGCGAATTCGACAGACCGTAGCTTTGCGAAAGAACGAGAATGCCGTCGGAACTGCTGTAACTTTTTTTACCCGAGAAAGCGACGCCCTGTACTTTTTCGGGCAGAGAGAAAATTTTCTGAATTTTAGGAACTCTGTCGCTTTCCGCAATTCCGTCGGTAGCGCTTATCGTATAAAGACCGTATTTGTTTTCGGTACTCGAAGTTACGTTATACTCATACATAAAAGCAGTGTTTTTATAACCGCCGGGAGTGGTGAGTTTGTGCTTGTCGTCGGTTTTGTAATTGCCGTCGCGGTAAAATTCTCCGACGTAAAGTCTGTCGGAAGATACGCCCGAAGACGAGGGGTCGTCGTAATAATAGCAGAACGACGCGTTGCAGTTAGCCTCGAACGATGCGGTGAACCGAATGGTTTTGTAATTCTCCGAATTGCCCGCTTCCTCGGCTTTTCTGCCGGCTTTGTCCACTATCTCCTGCGCAATAGTCTTTTTCTGGGACGTAAATTCGGAGCTTGCTTTCGCACAGTAAATCATACTTTCGCCCGTGACCCATAGCGTATAATAATTTGCGGTGGTCGAAGAAACCGCGCTTCTCGTATTGTTGATTGCGATTCCTCCGCAATGTCCGTAAAAATCTTTACCGTCTTCGGTTTTCATAGTTACGTAGCCTACGTAACCCGTTTCCGCGCCCGTAACGTAAATGCGCGAAGGCGAACCGTCCGACATATACGCGCTGATAAAATAATATTGCTGTATTTTCGCTTCCGTCTTATCGACTTCCTCGTTATATACGTAATACTCTGCGGGACAGGTGCCCATACCTTGGGGTACGGCTCCGTCGCCGAGACCGGGAATTTCGAATTCTTCTCTGAAAGATTCGAAGTCCTTATAATCGCCGCCCACGAACCAAATCATAAGGAATACCGCAAAAAATACGATAACCGAACCGACCGCCGTAAGTGATATGAATAATTTCTTATGTTGCATAATATTAATCCTCGAAGATTCGTGTAAACCGCGCGATTTCACGCGGCATTATTTAATATTGTATCAAGCCGAATAAAAAAAAGCAAATAAAAACCGTCCCTTCGGACGGTTTTTTAACCGAATATCCCTTTTAAAATCAAGCCGAATATAAACGTGGCGGTTGCGCCGATAAAAGCAAGCGCTATGCGGAACGCCACGTCGCGCTGTTTCTGTTTAGCGTTGCGCTTGTACGAGAAACCGTTTTCTTTGAGGTTTATGACGTACATTTTCTCGCCCTTGCGTTCCGAGGTTATCAAATCGAAATAACCGTCGCGCATTAAATCGTTGAGAATGCCGTCTATCTTTTCGGGACTGTAATTTCTTTTCGCGGGAAGAATGGACAATATGTCGAGCGGGGATATGAGACAGCCGTCCGTGCCGTCGCAAAGACTGTAAACTGCGGACATAACTTCGTTTTCGTTTTTGGAAAGCATATCACAAAACCGCGAATATCAGCGATATTATAAGACTGCCCAACGCGCCTCCCGCGAAAGCCGAAAAGAAAACTATATCCGTTCTCTGTTTCCGCTCCTCGATTGTTGCGGGAGGAAGAGACTGTTCTTCAACGTATTCTTTTAAGGGAGCTACGCAGTACATATCGCCTCTCGAATATTTAAGGTCTATATATCCGCCGTTTCTGAGAACCGACAAGACTCTTTCGAGTTCGTCGTAAGTTTTGTCGCTTCCGTCGGGGAAGGCTTCGAAAATTTCGTCCTCGTCGATAATTACGTATCGCCCCGCGGGGCTTAACGCGTGAATTCTGTCGAGAACCGCGCCGCAAATTCTGTCCATATCAATATTTAATATTGACAAAACAGCACCTTTTTTATACGGAATTTAAATGATTTTTAATATTTTCGAAAAATACGTCGTTCTATTTTGCCGACCAGATTATTCCGCCTATAAAAAACGCCGTTATTATACCGAGTACGACGTATGCGCATATATTGAGTATTGCAAGCTTTCCGAAATTGTTCTTTCTCTTCTGTACGTTTAAAAATGCCAAAGAGGCGAGGCTTAAAAGCAGTGAAGCAATCAAAGAGTAAATTCCCATTTTTGTAAACGCGAGTCCGAAAAACAAAACCGCGCCCGAAATAAGGCTTACGGCGATATATGCGTAAGTTCTGCCCGTATAGGGCTGTTCGGGTTTTTTATCTTCTTTATTTTTTTTCATCGTCGTCTCCTGAAACAGAGCCGTGTGCGCAAGGCTCGGTAAGAACCGTTTTGTAATTAGTGTATACGGCGAAACCCGCGTTTGATTTGGGCGGTTTTTTCACGTATTTTTTAAACGTATAATCGACGGGTATTTTATTGCCTCCGCGCCCGTCGGAATAGTACGCGCAGATTTCGGCAGCAGTCTTTAAAACTTCGTCGGGAACGTCGCGTCCGTTTGTTATGATTCCGACGTGCGAGGAGTGATATTTTTGCGTGTGCAGCCATATATCGTCGGGCGAAAGTCCCTTCGTCAGTCTTTCGTTCTGCAAATTGTTCCGTCCGGAAATAATTTTAAAACCGCCGACGTTATACGAACGGAACGGAGCGGAGGATTGTTTTTTTCTTCGCGTATCGGTTTTTCCTATAAGCCCGAGCGCTTCGAGTTCTTCTTCCGTTTCTTCGAAGTCGGCGGAGTCGTCGGCCGCGCGGATATTGGAATATATGCTGTTTAGATATTCGAGCTTTCGTTCGGCTTCTTCTCTCTGGGCGGTAACGCTTGTCTGCGTTCTTTTCAGTTTTGCGTATCTTTTGTAATATTTCTGCGCGTTCGCAGAAGGGGAGAGGGTACCGTCGAGTTCGATTTTTACGGTACCGCCGTCGGGGTCGTAATAGTTGAGCGCGGTAAAACCCGTCATACCCCGCTGTAAAGCGTAGATGTTAGCCGTTATAAGCTCGCCTTTAAGTTTTATAATATCCGCGTCTTTGCATTCGGCGAGTTTGTCTTCGATGGCGGCAATGCGCTTTTCAATCTTTTTGAGCGCGCTTTTTAACGCGTTTTCGAGCTTTGATTTCTTTTCGTTAAAAGCGCGTTTCGAATCGACGTAAGAATAATACGCGCTCTGCGCTTCGAGTACGCTTTTATAAACTTTTTTTTCTTTTTCGGCGGAACGTACCTTAAAGTCGTTCGCTTCGCCGTTTATATAAGTTACGCAGGGTTCGGTATCGGAACCGTATACGTATTCGCGAATATCCGTTGCGGTTATGTTTTCGCCGTAAACGCGTACCATATCGAGAGCGGTTGCGTAAGATATGCCCTTGACGCGGACGCATATGAATTTCGCGGCGTCGCCCGAAACGTATTTTAAAACGTTTTCAAGTCCGTCTATGTCGTCGGGCGCAATTTTGTCCTGCTTTTCTGGCGGAACGTAACCGACTCCGCCGAACAGTACGCGTTTCGTGTTTTCGCCGATAGAAGTGGTTTTGAGCGCGCCGACGATAACGCCGTTTTCGCATAGAACAGCGTTCGAATATTTTCCCATAAGTTCGAAGTACAGACGCATAACCGAGGAAGAAAAATCAGATACGCATTTCAAGTCGAAATAAATTATTCTTTCGAAATCGGGCTGAACCACGTTTAAAATTTCGGCGTTCTGCAAGTGTTTTCTTAAAAGCATACAGAAATTCGGCGCGGAAAGCGGAACGGGTTTTTCGTTTGAAGCGACGCTTAAACGCGTATCCTGCGCGGAAAGTTTGGCTTCGAGTTTGACGTTGGTTTTTCCGGTGTATATAATAAACGTAAGTTCGTCGCGCGCGGGCTGAACGATGCGTGAGATTTTTCCTCCGCAAAGCAGTCCTTTAAGTTCGTTCGCAACGTACCTTATAGTATAAGCGTCCTGAGGCATTTAAAAATATCCTTTTCTTATTTAACAGACATTATATAGCAAAACTTGGAAAAAGTAAATGCAAAACGCTTTTCAAAACAAATATATTGTGGTAAAATATTACCCGCATAAATTATTGATTACATTAATAGGAGATTTACAATGAACTATACGCAGGCAGTCGGAGAAAAAAGCACGGTTAAGCTTACGATTAATTTTTCCGAACAGGAATGGCAGGATTCTTTAAATAAGTCTTACCTGAAAGTAAGAGGAAAATACTCGGTTCCCGGTTTCAGAAAGGGCAAGGTTCCCAAGCCCGTTCTCGAAAATTATTACGGCAAAGGAGTTTTATACGAAGAGGCGCTGAATATTCTTTATTCTCAGCACTATCCCGAAATTCTCGAAAAGGAAAAAGATAATTTCACGCCTGTCGGCGAACCTTCGCTCGACGTCGATGAATTGAAAGAGGGAAAGGGCGTTGTTCTTTCCGCAATAGTTCCCGTTAAACCCGACGTCGCAATCGACGCATATACAGGTTTAAAAATTAAAAAATTTGAATATAATGTATCCGATGCGGACGTGGAAAACGAAATAGCCAAGCTTCTCGAAAAATCCGCCGATTCCGTAGAGGTAACCGGCAGAGCCTGCAAAAAAGGCGATACGGTCAATATTGACTTTTCCGGAAGCGTCGACGGTGAAAAATTCCAGGGCGGCACCGCCGAAGGCTATGACCTCGAACTCGGAAGCGGTTCGTTTATTCCCGGTTTCGAAGAAGCCGTCGCAGGTATGAAACTTAACGAGAACAGAGATATAAACGTAACTTTCCCCGATGATTATCAGGCTGACAATCTGCGCGGAAAGGAGGCCGTTTTCAACGTTACGTTAAACAAGATTACCGCTAAAAAGCTTCCCGAACTTACGGACGAATTCGTAAAAAAACACGCGGGTACCGAAACCGTGGACGAATACAGGAAAAAGACCCGCGAACGTTTGGAAAAGAGCGCGGAGAATAAGGGCAGGGACGAAACGGAAAACAGTATAATTTCCGAAATCAGCAAACACGCCAAAGCGGAAATTCCCGACGCTATGATTGAGCGCGAGATAGACAGAATGGTTCAGGATTTCTCCTACCGTCTTATGTATCAGGGTCTTAAACTCGAAGATTATCTCAATTATATGCATCTTTCTATGGAAGACTTCCGCGCACAGTTTAATTCACAGGCAGCTCCCAGAGTATTGAGCCAGCTTGTAATAGACAAGATAATAAAGACCGAAAACATAAAAGCGGAAGAAAAAGAAATCGACGCAAAAATCAAGGAACAGGCGGAATCGGTTGATAAAACTTTCGAAGAGTATAAGAAGAGCATAGACCCCAGACAGGTCGAATATATCACGAGCGATATTATCGTAACCAAGCTTTTCGATTTCCTAAAAGCCAATAACGAAATGTATACCGACGATGCCAAAGAAGCAAAGAAACCCGCAGCGAAAAAGCCTGTAGCTAAGCAATCGGCAGCTAAGGAAACAGCGGCGAAAAAGCCCGCGGCGAAAAAACCCGCGGCGAAAAAAACCGCGGCGAAAAAAACCGCAGCCAAGACTGACAAAGACGAATAATCAAGGAGTTTATTATGGAACGAAACGCGTTAGTGCCTTATATAGTCGAACAGACTTCCCGCGGGGAGCGTTCGTATGATATTTACAGCAGACTTTTAGAGGACAGAATTATTTTTTTGAGCGGCGAAATAGACGACGCCGTTGCGAATACGGTAGTGGCTCAGCTCATTTATCTGGAAGCTAAAGACCCTCAGAAAGATATCTCGCTTTACATTAACAGCCCCGGAGGTTCCGTATCCGCAGGACTTGCGATTTACGATACAATGAATTATATCAAGTGCGACGTGTCCACCATCTGCATAGGTATGGCGGCGTCTATGGGAGCGTTCCTGCTGTCGAGCGGGGCTAAGGGAAAGAGATTCGCTCTTCCCAACAGCGAAATAATGATACATCAGCCTTTGGGCGGGGCGCAGGGGCAGGCGAGCGATATAAAGATTGCCGCGGAACATATTCTGCGCACTAAACAGAAGCTCAACGAAATTCTTTCTAAGAATTCCGGAAAGCCTTTGTCCGTCATCGAGCGCGACACCGACAGGGATAATTATCTGTCGGCGGGCGAAGCGCAGGAATACGGACTTATCGATAAAGTATTTTACAAGAGATAATTGATAAATTAACGGTAAAATATTTTAAGTGAAAGGAGTAATTTTGAAAGAAAAAAGATTTTGTTCGTTCTGCGGAAAATCCGAAGATAAAGTTCACCGTCTTATAAGCGGACAGGACTCGGTTTGTATTTGCGACGAGTGCATAACTATTTGCGGCGATATGGTCAAAGAAGCCGAAGTTGCGGGACTCGAACCCGTTCCTTTGAAAAAACCCGCAGAATTGAAAGACGAACTCGATAAGTATATCGTCGGTCAGGACGAGGCTAAAAAGGTTTTATCCGTAGCGGTTTACAACCATTATAAACGCATTAACAATATGCAAAAGAATAAAAAGCAGGACGGAGACGTCGAAATCGAGAAAAGCAATATTCTTTTGCTCGGTCCGACGGGTTGCGGTAAAACTTTGCTTGCGCGTACGCTTGCAAGAATACTCAATGTTCCGTTTGCTTCTTCCGACGCGACGACTCTCACCGAGGCGGGCTACGTAGGCGAAGACGTGGAGAATATTCTGTTGAAACTTATCCAGAACGCCGACTACGATATCGAGAAAGCTCAGCGCGGAATAATATATATCGATGAAATCGATAAAATAGCGAGAAAGGGCGAAAACGTCTCTATAACCCGCGACGTATCGGGCGAAGGCGTTCAGCAGGCGCTTTTGAAAATTATAGAGAGCACGGTTGCAAACGTTCCTCCCCAGGGCGGAAGAAAACATCCCCAGCAGGAGTGTCTGAGAATAGATACAACGAATATACTGTTTATCTGCGGCGGGGCGTTCGTAGGGCTCGATAAAATCGTACAGAAGCGCAGGGACAATACTTCTCTCGGTTTCGGCGGTTCCGTTAAAGATACCGAGGAAAACGTATACGAAATGCTCGCCGAAGTCAAACCTCAGGATTTGACTAATTTCGGGCTTATACCCGAATTCGTCGGACGCGTTCCCATAGTCGTAAGTCTGCATCCTTTAAACGAGGACGCTCTCGTGAATATTCTTACGAAACCTAAAAACGCTATTATAAAACAGTATCAGAAACTGATTGCGATGGACGGAGTAAAACTGACCGTCGACGACGGAGCGGTGAGGGAAATCGCCAATACAGCTATCCGCTTAAAGACGGGCGCGAGAGGTCTCAGAACTATAATAGAAGGATTTATGACTTCCGTAATGTACAAGCTTCCTTCTGAAAAGAACGTCGAGGAAGTAATAGTCACGAAAGAGTGCGTAACGGATAAAGCGGAGCCGAAAATAATTTATAATAAGACGGCGTAAACAGATAAAATTTTTAAGTCTTTTTCCCCCTCGTTAAACGGGGGAATTTACTTATAACGGAGTTTTTATGGGCAAATTTCAAGAATTTCCTCTGCTTGCATTGCGCGGCAGAGTGGTATTCCCTAATACGACTGTAAGTTTCGACGTGGGAAGAATGATGTCGCTTACCGCGGTTAAAAGAGCCGCCGACGGCGATTCGCGTCTGTTTTTGTGCGCGCAGAAACAGTCTGAAAAAGACGAAATTTCCGACGGCGACGTTTATACTGCGGGAACGGTTGTAAAACTTCGTCAGATTACCAAGCTTCCCGGCAATAACCTGCGTCTTACGGCGGAGGGGCTTTTCCGCGCCGAAGCAAGACAGGTAGTAAAAGAGAACGGAACTTTTATCGCGACGGTCGAAGAAATAACGCCCGTTCACGGCGATTCCGCTCTCGAGGAAGCTTACTTCCGTACTTCGAAAGAGATTTTAAAAGATATTACGTCATCCGACAGCCGTCTGTCAAAGGACGCGGTTTTAAGTCTCGATAAATGTACCGACCCCGACGAATTCGTTAATATCGCCGCTCATTATCTGCAAATAAAGACTGAATTGAAACAGGAGCTTCTGGAATGTCCCAAAACATTGGACAGATTAAAAAAAGTGGACAAGCTTTTAAACGACGAGTCGGAGATTATCCGTCTCGAACGTAAAATCAATTCGGTCGTAAGACAGAATATAGATAAAAACCAGAAAGAGTATTATCTCCGCGAACAGCTTAAAGCGATTCACTCCGAACTCGGCGACGACGGCGAAGAACGCGACGAGCTCGAAGAAAAAATCAGGGAGAAAAGTATGCCCGAAGAGGCGGAGCAGAAATGCCTGAAAGAACTTTCGCGTATGTCGCGTATGCAGAATTCCTCGCCCGATTACAACGTTTTGCGGGTGTATCTCGATTGGATGCTCGATATTCCCTGGACTGAGCGGACCGAGGACACGGAAAAACTTTCCGACGCGGTAAATATTCTCGAAGAAGACCATTACGGGCTTGAAAAGATTAAAGAACGCATTATAGAATATATCGCGGTATTGAAACGGACGGACGGTCTCAACGCGCCGATATTGTGTTTCGTCGGACCTCCGGGAGTAGGCAAAACCTCGATTGCGAGTTCGGTTGCGCGCGCGCTCGGCAGAAAATTCGTGAGAATGAGTTTCGGCGGAGTAAAGGACGAAGCGGAAGTCAGGGGACACAGAAAGACGTACGTCGGCGCTATGCCGGGGCGGATAATAAGCGGAATGAAAAAAGCGGGCTCGGTAAATCCCGTGTTTCTTTTGGACGAAGTGGATAAGATTTCTTCCGATTTGCGCGGCGACCCCGCAGGCGCGCTTTTGGAAGTTTTGGACCCCGCCCAGAACTCGGCTTTCCTTGACAGATATATCGAAGTGCCTTACGATTTGAGCAAAGTACTGTTCATAACTACCGCGAATACTCTCGAAACAATCCCCGCGCCTCTTCTCGACAGAATGGAGATAATCGAACTTACGGGCTACACTCCCGAAGAAAAGAGAGAGATTGCAAAGCGCTATCTTATCCCGAAAAAACGCGATGCGAACGGGCTCAAACAGAGCGAAATATCTATAAACGATAAAGCCGTGGACGCTATAATAGACGGTTACACTATGGAAGCGGGAGTTCGCGGTTTGGAGCGTAAAATAGACGCGGTTTGCCGTAAAGCCGCAGTTAAACTTTCAAACGGACAAGTCAAGAAAATCAGCGTGACGGATAAAAATCTCGCCGATTTTCTCGGTTCCAGGCGTTATGAGCGCGACGGCGGCGCGTTGAAAGGCGACGAGGTCGGCGCGGCTACGGGGCTTGCCTGGACTTCGGTCGGCGGAACGACGCTTACAATCGAGGTTTCCGCAATGCACGGTAAAGGCGACGTTTTACTGACGGGCAAGCTCGGAGACGTAATGAAAGAGAGTGCGAGGGCGGCGATAAGTTATATCCGTTCGAACAGCGCGAGTTACGGTATAGACGGTTCGATGTTCGAGAATACCGATATTCATATACACGTACCTGAGGGAGCTACGCCGAAGGACGGACCGAGTGCGGGCATTACAATGGCTACGGCGATACTGTCCGCGTTTACGCAGAAACCCGTTAAAAAGAGCATTGCTATGACCGGCGAAATTACTCTTCGGGGAAAGGTTCTGCCGATTGGCGGACTTAAAGAAAAGGCTCTCGCCGCATACCGCATAGGAATTCACGACGTAATAATTCCCGCGGAGAACCGTAAAGATTTGGAAGAAATTCCCGAATCGGTGCGGGACAGTATTAATTTTATTCCCGTAACGGAAGTGGATACCGTTTTCAGAAACGCAATATTGGGTTTATAAAAATGTTGAAAATTACTAATGCGGAATTTATTACAAGCGCGGCGGCGAGAGAACAGTTTATAGAAACCGATAAACCCGTAATAGCCGTTTGCGGAAAATCCAACGTGGGCAAGTCGAGTTTTATCAATACGGTTACAAACCGCAAAAAATTAGCTAAAGTATCGAAAGACCCCGGCAGAACAAGACTAGTAAATTATTTCGATTGCGGAAAATTTATTCTTGCCGATTTGCCCGGATACGGTTATGCAAGCGTATCCAAGCAGGAAAAAGCTAAATGGGCGAAGCTAATCGAAACTTTTTTCGCCGAAAAACGCGCGGACCACGTTTTCGCACTGTGCGATATACGTCACGGACCTACGGCGAACGATAAACAGATGATAGAATATCTGTATTATAACATTATCCCTTTTACGGTTATAGCGACAAAAGCGGATAAAATTTCTAAGGCTGCGGCGGCTCGGAGTTTGCAGAATATTGCGGCTGAGTACAAATGCGGTTCGGGAAACATAATCGCGGTTTCTTCCGAAACCCGTCAGGGACTTGATAGGACGCTTGAAAGAATAGAAGAAATTTTAGCGCTATTTTAATAAAAATAACGGTACCGATGATTCGGCGCCGTTATTTTTTATTTAAAAATCAGGCATAATAAATATAGGAAACATATTTGTTAATAATACTTGCATTTTGCGTTCTTCTGCTGTATACTAAGGTAGTATAAATATATACTAAAAACGTCGGCCGTCGTCGGAGGAATATGCGTAAAAAATTAACAATCGCCGTAGCTGGTACGGGGTATGTCGGGCTTTCGCTTGCCGTCCTTTTATCGCAGAATAATAAAGTTTTCGCGGTTGACATTGTAAAGAGTAAAGTTGATTTAATCAACTGTCGGAAATCGCCCCTTCAGGACAAGGAAATCGAGAATTATCTTTCCGAAAAAGAACTCGATTTGACTGCGACTCTCGACGCGGAAAACGCATACCGCCGGGCGGATTTCGTAATCGTTTCAACGCCTACTAATTACGATTCCGATAAAAACTTTTTCGATACGTCGTCGGTTGAAGAGGTGATAGAAAAGGTACGGAAAGTAAACGAGGAAGCCGTAATAGTAATTAAATCAACCGTACCCGTCGGGTATACGCAAAGTCTGAAAGAAAAATACGGCTTTGAAAATCTTCTATTTTCGCCTGAATTTTTAAGGGAATCGAAAGCTTTGTACGACAATCTTTACCCTTCGAGAATTATCGTCGGTTGCGAAAAAGGCGATGAAAAATCAGAAGAAAACGCGGAAGCTTTTGCGGGATTATTGAAAGACGGAGCAATAAAAAAGGACGTGCCCGTTCTTTTTATGAATACTACGGAAGCCGAAGCGGTTAAACTTTTTTCAAACACGTATCTTGCTATGCGGGTGGCTTATTTCAACGAACTAGACACTTATTGCGAAATAAAAGGTCTCAGTTCAAAGGATATAATAAACGGCGTAGGGCTTGACCCCCGTATTGGAGGCTTTTATAATAATCCCTCTTTCGGATACGGCGGTTATTGTCTTCCCAAAGATACTAAACAGCTTAAAGCAAATTACGTCGGAGTTCCGAACGATTTGATTAAAGCGATAGTGGAGTCCAATCATACGCGAAAAAAATTTATCGCCAAAGAAATAATGAAGACGGCGGGCTGTACGGACGGCGGCGATAATTCGGACGTGCGGATAGGCGTATACCGTCTGACTATGAAATCAGATTCGGATAATTTCAGGGCTTCCGCAATACAGAGCGTTATGAAAATGCTTTCCGCCAACGGTTTAAACCTGATTGTTTACGAGCCGACGCTGAATACGGATACTTTTAACGGATATGAAGTCGAGCACGATTTAAACGCGTTTAAATCGAAATGCAACGTCATAATCGCTAACAGGTACGACGCTGTTTTAAACGACGTCAAAGATAAGGTTTATACGAGAGACCTCTTTAAGAGAGACTGAAATGAAAATTTTACAAATTTCAAATTATTTTTATCCGCATATAGGCGGCGTAGAACAAGTGGCAAGAGATATAGTCGGCGCGATTGAAGGGCACGAACAGAAAGTTTTTTGTTTCAATCACGAAAAGGGCGACTCGTCCGACGTCGTTGACGGCACGGAAATTGTCCGCGCGGGTTGTTTCGCGAAAATCGCGTCACAGTCGCTTTCGCTGTCTTACGGAAAATTATTGAAAAAGACTTTTAAAAGTTTTCAGCCGGACGTAGTTATTTTTCATTATCCGAACCCGTTCGGCGCACATTCGTTATTGAAAATATTAAAGAAATATCCGAATTGCAAACTTGTTTTATATTGGCATCTCGATATAACTAAACAGAAAATATTAGGTAAGTTATTTAATGGACAAACAAACCGCTTGATTAATAGGTCTGCTAAAATAGTTGCAACGAGTCCGAATTACATCAACGGAAGTAAGTTTCTTTCGATAAACCGCGATAAATGTACGGTTATTCCGAACTGCGTTAACGAAAGCAGAATGAACGTTTCGGAAGAATGCAGGAAAAAAGCCGCCGAAATCAGGGAACTTAACGCGGGCAAGACGATTTGTTTCGCAATCGGAAGACACGTTCCGTATAAGGGAATCGAATATTTGGTCAGAGCGAGCAAACTGCTTGGCGGCGATTACAAAATTTTTATAGGCGGCGCGGGTCCTTTAACCCAATCGCTTAAAGAACTTGCGAAAGGCGATGAAAAAGTCTGTTTCTTAGGTAAAGTGGACGACGTTTCTCTCAACGCGTATATGCTTGCCTGCGATATATTCTGTTTTCCGTCGGTGACTAAAAACGAAGCGTTCGGAATAGCGCTCGCCGAGGCTATGTCTTTTGGGAAACCTGCGGTAACGTTTAGCATAGAAGGGAGCGGCGTAAACTACGTAAGCTTGAACGGGATTACGGGTATAGAAGTTCAAAACGCAAACGTAAACGAATATGCTCAGGCTGTCGAAGTCCTTGCAAAAGACGAAAATCTGCGCGAACGCTACGGACAAGTAGCAAAACTCAGAGTCGCTGAGAATTTTACTTATGAAAAATTTAAAATTAACATAAATAAATTATTGGAGGAATTTTAATGAAGAAGGCGCTTATAACGGGTATAACAGGACAAGACGGCAGTTATTTGGCTGAATTTTTACTTGAAAAAGGATATGAAGTACACGGAATTGTGAGACGCGCTTCTGTTTCTACGACGCAGAGAATCGACCATCTTTTAGCGGAAAACGCTATAAAAATACACGAGGGAGATTTATCGGATTCTTCGAGTATAATCAGAATCGTAAAAGATGTAGAACCGGACGAAATATACAATCTCGCGGCTCAATCGCACGTTCAGGTAAGCTTTGACGCTGCCGAATATACGGGAGACGTCGACGCATTGGGCGTTCTCAGAATTCTCGAAGCGGTTCATATTTTGGGCTTGGATAAGAAAACGAAAATTTATCAGGCTTCTACGTCCGAACTTTACGGTAAAGTGGAAGAATGCCCGCAAAACGAAAAAACTCCTTTTCATCCTTATTCTCCTTATGCGGTCGCCAAACAGTACGGTTTTTGGATGATTAAAGAATACAGGGAAGCTTACGGGGTTTTTGCCTGTAACGGTATACTTTTCAATCACGAATCTGAGAGAAGAGGGGATAATTTCGTTACCCGTAAAATTACTCTTGCCGCCGGAAGAATCGCTTGCGGATTGCAGGACCATCTTGAATTAGGAAATCTCGACAGCTTACGCGACTGGGGATATGCTAAAGATTATGTAGAGTGTATGTGGCTGATACTTCAGCATAACGAACCGGATGATTTCGTAATAGCAACAGGCGTTCAACATACGGTAAGGGAATTTACTACGTTAGCTTTTAAATACGTCGGCATTGATTTGGAATGGAAAGGCAGCGGAATCGACGAAAAAGGTTACGATAAGAAAACAGGTAAAATGCTTGTTTGCGTAAATAAAGCGTGGTTCAGACCTACGGACGTTGTCAATCTTTGGGGCGACCCTTCTAAAGCGAGAACGGTTCTCGGATGGAATCCGCAGAAAACAAGTTACGAACAGCTTTGCGAAATTATGGCTAAGCACGATTTGGAACTTGCAAAAAAAGAATTATTGCTTCAAAAGGGAAAATAAATGAAAGCGTTAATAATCGGCGCGGCGGGATTTGTAGGAGGTTATCTGATAGACGCATTAAAAACGGCGGGTTACGATGTTTATGCGACGAAGTTAAAACACGAGAACATTGACGTCGGCGTCAGCGTTTACAATCTTGATTTAACCGATTTTTCCGAAGTATGTAATTTATTGAACGAAATCAAACCGGATATGATTTATCATCTTGCGGCTCAAAGTTCCGTTAAATTATCTTGGGAAAAACCGCAGATGACCGCGAATATTAATATTCTGGGCGCGATAAATTTATTTGAAGCCGTAAGACTGCAAAGTCCTTTTTCAAAGGTTCTTGTAGTCGGTTCGAGCGAAGAATACGGCGATATAGATTATGCCCGCGCGGTGAGCGAAAAGGCTGTACCGCAACCGAAAAATATTTACGCGCTAACTAAGTTAACGCAGGAAAAACTTGCTGAAATTTACGTCAAAGCATATAATCTGCATATTGTTACGACCCGTTCTTTCAATCATATCGGACCTCGTCAGTCTTCTCAATTTGTAGTCGCAGATTTCTGTAATCAAGTTGCTTGTATAGAAAAAGGCAAACGTAAGCCTGTAATCACGGTAGGAAATCTGGATTCTTACAGGGATTTTTCCGACGTCAGAGATGTGGTTCGTGCTTATATCGTGCTTTCTGAAAAAGGAAACGCGGGAGAAGTATACAACGTGGGAAGAGGCGAGGCAATTCAGATAAAAGAGATACTGAATATAATTTTGTCAATGACTGAAAGTAAAATAGAAATTTGCGTCGATACTGCAAAATTCAGACCGATAGACGTGCCGAGTATAAAGGCCGATATTTCCAAAATCGGAAAGCTCGGCTGGACACCGGAAATATCCGTTAAAAAATCTATTTCGGATACGCTTAATTATTTCAGAGGATTATAAATTATGAAAATTTACGGCGTTATTATGGCGGGAGGCGGCGGAACGAGATTCTGGCCTCTTTCAAGAAAACAAACTCCTAAACAGCTTTTAAACCTCAGCGGTAAGGAGATTATGGTAAACGAGGCTATCGACCGTCTCGCTCGGGTTTGTTCTTACGAAGATATTTTTGTTGTAACCAACAAAACCCAGACCGAAAAAATGTCTTGCGTTACGGAAGGGCGCATACGAAAAAACCATATTCTTGCAGAACCCGCCGCGCGCAATACGGCCGCGTGTCTATGTTACGCCGCAATGGAAATCGAGAAAAAATACGGCGGCGGAATAATGGTCGTTACTCCTTCCGACGCATTTATAAAAAATAACGAAGAATTCGCCGAAGTATTGAAGACGGCTATCGAAACGGCTGAAAAAACCGATTCTTTGGTTACGGTCGGCGTTACCCCGACTTTTCCCGCAACGGGATACGGTTATATAAAATTCGGGAATTCGGATACGAAAGCCAAGCCCGTAATTAAATTCGTTGAAAAACCCGATTTGAAAACGGCCGAAGAATATCTTAAAAGCGGCGATTATGTCTGGAACAGCGGAATGTTTATTTGGAAAACTTCTGTAATTTTACGCAAATTCAAAGAACTTCTTCCGGATATATACGAACGTATAGAAAATATTTCCAAAAGTTTCGGCTCCGAAAACGAAAAGAATACGATTGAAGAAATTTATCCTTCTATACGCTCTATTTCCGTCGATTACGGCATTATGGAAAAGAGCGATAACATCAAAGTCGTCCAAGGCGAATTCGGCTGGAACGACGTCGGCAGTTGGGATATGATGAACGTTCTTCACTCGGAAGATAAGGACGGCAACATAAAGATAGGAAAGACGGTCTGCATCGAAACGACAAATTCAACCGTATTTTCAAGCGGAAAGCTTGTCGCGACGGTCGGTATAGACAATCTCGTTATCGTGGAAACTCCGGACGCGGTTCTCGTGTGTCCCAAAGAAAAAGCGCAGGACGTCAAGAAAATAGTCGACGCGCTTAAAGAAAAAAACGAAGAGGAACTTCTCTGATGGATTACAAAAGCGAATATAAAAAATGGTGCACAAGTTCCGTTTTCGATGAAAAGACACAAAACGAGCTTAAATCGATTAAAGATGAAAAAGAAATAGAGGACAGGTTTTACAGACAGCTTTCTTTCGGGACGGGCGGACTTCGCGGAATTATAGGCGCCGGTACGAACCGTATGAACGTTTATACGGTCGGAAAAGCTACGCAGGGACTTGCGAACTTTATAAAAAGCAGAACCGGAAACGGCAGCGTCGCGATTGCTTACGACAGCAGAATAATGTCCGAGGAATTTGCTTTGGATTCAGCGCTTATTCTGGCGGCAAACGGAATAAAGGCATATCTTTTCGACAGTTTAAGACCTACTCCGGAGCTTTCTTTTGCAGTAAGGTATCTCAACGCTACTGCGGGCATCGTTATAACGGCAAGCCATAATCCTCCTCAGTACAACGGATATAAAGTATATTGGTCCGACGGCGGACAGATAGTTCCCCCTTACGATAAACTCATAATTGAAGAAGTAAATAAAATAACCGATTACGCGGATATAAAACGCACGGACAGAAAAACTGCGGAAAATAACGGTTTGCTTAAAATAGTCGGCAAAGAAATAGACGACGCCTTTATAAGCGAACTGAAAAAACTTATTCTGAACCAAGACGCAATCAAGAGCGTTGCGGATGAACTCAAAATAGTTTATACTCCTCTCAACGGAACGGGGAACGTGCCCGTCCGACGAGTACTTAAAGAACTCGGATTCAGAAAAGTATGGGTCGTACCCGAGCAGGAAGCCCCCGACGGTAATTTTCCTACGCTCGAATATCCTAATCCGGAAGATAAAAAAGCGTTTGCGTACGCCTTGAATTTAGCGAAAGAAGTCGGCGCTGATATAGTGCTCGCGACCGACCCCGACGCGGACAGGCTCGGTATATACGCAAAAGATTGCAAAAGCGGAAAATATATTCCTTTCACGGGCAATATGAGCGGGTTGCTGATAGCCGAGTATGAACTTTCTCAAAAAAGAGAAAAAGGTTTGCTTCCGAAAATCAGCAGGAACGGCGCGCTCGTTACAACTATCGTTTCTTCCAAAATGGCTTACGCTATTGCAGAAGAATACGGTCTTACCGTCAGGGAAGTGCTGACGGGATTTAAGTATATAGGCGAGCAAATTAAACTGTTCGAAGACGCGAAAGCCGAAAACGACGGCGAACTCGATTATACGAAAGGCGCGCTCGAATACGAGTTCGGTTACGAAGAGAGTTACGGCTGTCTTGTCGGAACCCATTCAAGAGACAAAGACGCTGTTGTCGCGGTAATGGCGCTTTGCGAGGCGGCGGCTTACTATAAGACGAAGGGGCTTACGCTTTGGGACCAGATGCAGAATATTTACGAAAAGTACGGTTATTACGTTGAAGATTTGCAAAGCCTGACTTTTAAAGGCGCGGACGGTTCGCAAAAGATAGTTTCAATGATGGAAAATCTTAGACGTAATCCTCCTCGAAAAATAGGCGGACTGAACGTTCGCGCCGTAAGGGATTATAAAAGCGGATTAAAGAAAAATCTTACGGATGGCGCAGTTTCGGCGGTTAATCTTCCCGAAAGCGACGTGCTGTATTTCGAACTTGAAAAAGAGGGTTGGTGCTGTGTGCGCCCGTCAGGAACGGAACCTAAAATCAAGTTTTATTTCGGCGCAAAGGGCGAAAATTCAGACGACGCCGGACACACGGTTGACAGAATAAGAGAGAATTTAATTAAATTAGCCGCAGTGGAGTAAACAAATGAAATGTTTTGTCTTGGCGGGCGGCAGCAGCGACAGACTCTGGCCGCTTTCAAGAAGAGATTATCCCAAACAGTTTATGGAAATACGCGAAGGAAGGTCGATGTTTCAGGACACGATTCTTCGTAATATACCTTTCTGCGACGAGTTTGTGATTTTAACCAACAAGCGTTATGAAAACGTTGTCTGCGGACAATTACAGGTATTTCAGGAGCTGGAATACAGACTTATATTCGAGGAAGTCGCGCTTAAAACCGCGCCTGCCGTAATTATCTGCGCGCTTCAATGCGAACCCGACGAGGAAATAATAATTGCGCCTACCGACTGTATTATAGAAGGCGATTATAATACTACGGTTACGCTTCTTAAAAGCGCCGTTAAGGAAGATAAACTTGCTGTAATAACTTGTAAGCCTGCCAATTACGGCGAAAGTTATAATTATGTTTACGCGGGCAGGAAAATAGTTTTCGGCGCTAAGCCTTCTAAAAACAGTCTGTGGGATACGGGAATTTGGGGAGCAAAGGCAAGTGTTCTTTTACAGTCGCTTGATAAGACGCTTGTAGAAAAATGCAGGACGATTAACATCAGACGTAACGTAATAGAGCGTGAAAGCACCGAAATTATAAAACCCGTTAATCTTATTAAAGCCGTTGCGACGAATAATTGCAAGTTTATAGACGCGGAGTTCAAATGGACGAGAATTACCGATATTTCGTCGTTTTATAATTATTACAACAAGGCGATTAAAAATAACATAAATGCAATTATCAACAATAACAAAGGGGTTGAAATCGTCAATATGGTCGACGACCAGCTCGTTGTTGCAAACGGTTTGAAAAACGTTGTAATAGTAAATACCCGCGATACGATTTACGTTACCCACAGTTCGAAAGAAGCGGATACTAAAGATATAGCTAATAAATACTATTCCGGTAATAAAAGATATTTCGATTTTCAGCCGAAGAAGTACGAAATTTGGGGAGTGGAAGAGCTTATAGGCTCAGCGGAAGATTGCATTGTAAAACTTATTACCGTCTTTCCGAGAGAATTTTACGAATATAAATCAAAAAAGAACGTCGTTGCGAATCTGTTTATAACTCAGGGCGTGGCCCGCGTCGAATACGGAGAAAAAGAAAGCGAATATTCGGAAAATCAGAATATTACTTTAACCGAAACGGGCAAATACGCGATAACCAATACGGGAAAGACCAATTTGGTTTTCGTTTGCACAGAAAAATCCATTAAAACCAACGGAAATAAATCGAAGAAACTTGATTTTCTTGTAAAAATGTCGCCTTCGTTTAAAGATAATATGTGGGGCGGTACGAAAATCCGCGATATTTTCGGAAAAGACGTAGGCGAGATGGACGTTATCGCCGAAAGCTGGGAATTATCGGCCTATCCCGACGGCGAATCGAAAATCGCGAACGGAGAATTTGCGGGAAAGACGCTTACCGAATATATAGAAATAATCGGCAAAGACAAATTAGGCTGGAAAGCGCAGGCTTACGACAGATTCCCGATTATGATAAAACTCATAGACGCAAAACAGAGTTTGTCAATACAGGTGCATCCTGCGGACGATTACGCTATTTCCAACGAGGGCGAACTCGGTAAAAACGAAATGTGGCATATTCTCGACGCTGACGAAGACGCATATATATACGTAGGTTTTAATAAAGACGTCACGAAGGAAGAGATTATCGAACGTATAGAAAATAATACGTTGTTGCAGGTACTCAATAAAATTCCCGTAAAGAAAGACGAAACGTATTTCCTCAAAGCGGGTACCGTCCACGCTATAGGCGCGGGATGTCTTATATGCGAAGTCCAGCAATCGTCGAACGTAACGTACAGACTGTACGATTACGGCAGAAAGGATAAAAGCGGCAAGCTCCGCGAATTGCACGTAAATAAGGCTCTCGACGTATTGGATATGAAAAAATACACTCCTAAAACGTATGAGAAATACGACGCGATAATGCGGTACGATTTTGTCAAAACTCTTATCGGACAGTGCAAGTATTTTACTGTAAACAAGTATTTCGTTGACGGAGATTGCATCTTACCTCCTTCCGATTCGAGTTTCAGAGCGTTCGTAATCGTAGGAGGCAGCGGAACAATATCCAACGGTTTCAGCGCTTACGAAATCGGCGTAGGAGATACCTGGTTCAGCGCGAATTTAGAAAATATAAACATTAACGGTAAATGCACCGTTTTAGTAGTCAATATATAAGGATAGAAATGAAGATAGCGGTTGATTGCAGATATATAGGTCATTCCGGAATAGGAAGGGTATGCGAGGGAATTTTAGACAACCTCGATTACAGCGAACACGAATATTATCTTATCGGTCAAAAGAAATATCTGGAAAAATATAACGGCGCCAATATCGTGGAAAACGATACCGAACCGTATTCTTTCAAAGGACTGAGGACGTTCGATAAAAAACTTAATAAAATCTGCGACGCGATAATTATTCCGAATTTTCTTATTCCTTTCGGAATTAAAATACCCGTGTACTCTATTATGCACGATTTGATTTTCCTTGACGTTAAAGAAACTACGAGAGGTTTCAAAGACAGACTGATAAAGAAAATTCTTTTGAAACGGGGAATGAAGAAATCAAAATCTATAGCTTGCGTTTCGGATTTTACTCTTTCAAGATGCGAATTTCATTTTAAGAAATATTCAAAAAAATGTTATGTTAATTATCAGGGGCTATCCAAAGATATTAAAGAATATTGCGAAATTCACGCCGAACGAGTAAATAAAGAAAATAAAATCGTTTATGTCGGTAACGTAAAAAAACATAAAGGTATTAAAACTCTGCTGTCTGCATTTTCAGGCGTCGAAGGTTTTACATTAAAAATAATAGGCGAAAAAGATAATTTTTTAACAGGTTTAAAACTTGACGAAAATGCGTACGAAAATGTTGAATTTACAGGCAGAATTTCCGATGAGCGGTTATTTAACGAAATTAAAACCGCAAAATTTCTTGTACAGCCGTCTAAGTATGAAGGATTCGGAATACCGCCATTGGAAGCACTGTATCTCGGTACGCAACCCATTATTTCCGATATAGACGTTTTCAGAGAAATTTATAAAGAATTGCCGGTAGTGTATTTTAACGGCGAAAACGACCTTACCGAAAAGCTGAAACGCAATCCCGAAACCGTTGATTGCAGGGAATTGATAAACAATCGATATAATTATAAGAATTTTGTACGCAATATTTTAATTCGGATAGGGAATAAGAGTGGAAAACAGCAGCCGCATAAAACTTAATAAAAAGAGTTTGTTCAGCGATATTAAAATAAACGTCGATACGTTTATTCATATTTTTTGTTTTCTTTCCGTGCTGTTTATCGGCGCGGATTTATTGGGCGTTAACGTAGGAGTTAATCTGCGTTTTGACCAGATTTTGTTATTTGTATTTGCATTACTGCTAACTGTAAAAGGTAAGTATAGGTTCACTTATAATATATGGATTATTATGTTTGCCTTATTTTCGCTTGTTTCGGTATTTTCGGCGTTCAGTATTAAACGTGGAATTCTTTTCTATTTTTCAATAGCTTATAATATTATTTTTATTTTTTATAGTTTTACAAGTTACGTAAAAACTTACGGTATCGTCTGTTTTATTAATATATTAAGAAAAACCTGTTACGTTCAATTTGTAATTTTTATTTTGCAATATTTTTTAAAAATCGTCTTTAAATACGAATTTCCTTTTTTGCCGACGTACGGTTTTTTTATGGGAATACCGAGATTCCGTCTTTGGTTCTATGAACCGAGCTACTTAGCGAATTATTTGGTATTTTGGTTTTCAATATCGCTTTATACGTATTTGCTCGGTAATGATAAAAGTTACTTTAAAGATATAATTTTTTGCGCGTTAATGTTGATACTTTCGACGTCAACGACCGGTTTTCTCGGAATAGCATTGGTTATAGTTATAGTTTATCTTATATGGATTTGCAAAAGGGTTACTTTAAGAAAACTGCTTTTTCCGATAGTGATTTTGGTTTTATTGGGTATATCTTATTTTTTATTTAACGATATATTCGAAGTGTTTATCGGCAGATTATTCAAAGGTTCTTTGGACTCGGCGTCGGGAGGAAGAATAACCGGTTGGGAAGAAACGTTTAAAGTATTTAAAGAAAATCCCCTGTTCGGCGTGGGGCCGGGCAATTACGGTTTGTATCTTGGCGAAGACGCGGGATACGTTCCGTCAAACGTTACGCTCGAACTTATGGCTACGCTTGGAATTTTTTCTGCAATAACTTTTTACGCTTTGACTTTACAGCAGATAGTAAAGTCAGTAAGAATTTACAAAAACAACAAAAATTCTGAAACAAGGTTGTTGGTTGCTTGTGCGATAGGTTTATTGATTTTTACTATAATTTTACAAGTTAATCAGGGTTATTTAAGACTTTATCACTGGATGTTTTTCGGAATAATCGAAGGCGGAATTTTAAGGCATAAGCGGAGTAGGAAATTGAAATATGAATGAACTTATAATTAACGGAAGATTTTATGCGCAGCGACTTACAGGCGTCCAGCGGGTAGGGAAAGAAATAGTCAGGTATTTATCGCAAAGAGAGGATGTTAAGGTTATAGTAGCGCTTCCTCCTGATGCTAACGTGCCTGAAGACGAACGCTTCTCAAATGTTGAATATTGTGTAACAGGAAAAAATACAGGAAATAAGTGGGAGCAGTTTTCATTACCTAAATTTTGCAAAAAAAGAAAACTTCCGCTTTTGTGTACCGGTAATCTGGCACCGTTTTTATATCGTTCACACGTAATTTTGCACGACGTAACGTTTAAAGAGAAGAATAGTTATGCGCCTAAACGCTCGTGGGTAATAAAAACGAAATTAATGGTGAGAAGTTATATTTACAGAAGTAAAAATATTTTTACGGATTCTGAGTTTTCAGCGAACAGAATAAGACATTTTTATAAACGAATTAAAAATATTACGGTGCTTAATCTTGGGTACGAGCATATTCAAAGATTGAAAAGTCAGTCGGTAAGCGGATTACCCGATAAATTTTTTCTTTCTGTTGGTTCGGTTAATCCTAACAAAAATTTTCAATATATTCTTAAACTCGCTAGTAATAATCCCGCTTTAACGTTTGTAATAGCGGGTAAAAAAAGAGCGTTTTCCAATTACGTTTGTAATATGAATCTGAAAAACGTAATATTCACTGATTACGTTACAGACGAGCAATTGAAATGGCTGTATGAAAATTGTTACGGTTTTATATTGCCTTCGCTGTACGAAGGGTTCGGTATGCCGCCGTTAGAGGCAGCCGTAGCAGGGTGCAGAAGATTGTATTTATCCGATATTCCGGTGTTTAGAGAAATTTACGCTGGTTGCGCCAAATTTTTTAATCCGAACGACTATCAAAATACGGTTGATTTAAATGAAGATATTAACATACCGGAGGAAAAGTTTAACGAGTTATTTAAAAAATATAATTGGCGACAAACGGTAGAAACTATTTGTAATTCTATATTCGGGAACTGAAAAAAGCTTTATGGCAAAAAGCATAACCACTAAAAAAATTGCTTTTAATTTAATAATTTCAGTATTGGCACAGGCGATATCATTAATCGTTACTTTCGTGCTGTATTTGATTGTACCGAAATTTATTCCGAAACTCGAATATTCGTATTGGCAAATTTATATGCTTTATGCGGGACAGGTTACTATTTTCCATTTCGGAATTATAGACGGTTTAATACTTAGATATTCTCAATACGACTACGAGGAATTGGATAAAGAACGAATACGTTCACAATTTAAATTTATTCTTGTTTTAACATCGATTTTTACGGTGATTGCGGTGGTTGCCGGTATAGTATTTTGCGGAGGGGCAACAAGGATTATCGTTGTATTCGTAGCTGTTTCCATTATTACAAAAAATATAATACTTTATACTTCTTCAACATTTCAGCTAACGAACAGAATATCTAAATACACTATATTTATTATTATACAAAAACTGAGTTACGGAATTTTTGTAACTGTATTATTGATTTGTAAAGTTCAGAATTTTTATTTATACTGTATTGGCGATTTGTTCGGAGACGCTATTGCCATAGCCGTTGCCTTATTTTTAAATAAGGGTATGTATTTCGGACGTTCTATAAGAGGCGTCGAGATATTTAAAGAAACAAAACTGAATATAATATCAGGCGTAATGCTGATGATTGCTAATTACTCGGTGATGTTTTTGACGTCGGGTGCAAAAATGATAGTTCAATGGCATTGGGATGAAATAATTTTCAGCGAAGTATCGTTTGCATTCAGTGTTACAAGTTTGTTTCTTACTTTTGTCGCGGCAATGGGACCTATTTTATTTCCTTCGTTAAAACGGGTAGAAGAGGAAAATCTGCCGGAAATGTATAAAAATATAAGGGGAATGATTTCGCCTGTTTTGTTTTTGGCGCTTTTATTTTATTTCCCCGGTTGCTGGATATTGAATAAATGGCTTCCTAATTATTCCGAAAGTTTGCCTTATCTCGGCGTTTTGCTGCCTTTGATTATTTTTTCGTCGAAAGTAAGTTTGCTTACAAACAATTATCTTAAAGTTTTCAGAAAAGAAAAATTGATGCTTATAATAAATCTGGCGTCGGCGGCGGTAGGGTTAAGCGCTTTTCTTCTATGCGCTTACGTTTTCGACAGTCTTACCGCGCTGTTGATATGCGTTGTAGCGGTTATTATGCTGAACTCGGTCGTATCTGAAATTTTTGTTTCGAGAATAATCAAAAAAAGTCTTATATTAGATTTTATTATAGAAAGCATTATGACGGTGGGGTTTATCGTTATTGTTAAATTACTCGATTTGAAATATGGTTGTATCGCTTATGCTTGTGCGTTTTTATTGTATTGCGCCGTAAATTATAAATATTTGGTATCTCTCTTTAGAAAATTGTTTAAAAAGAAGAAAAAACTTGCAAAATCTCCTGCGGAGATTGTTGAAGATATTACTGTTGAAACCGACGAGCATACAGATTAATATAAAATAGAATAAAAAAATCGGTCCGGCGATAACCCGAACCGATTTTTTTACGGTAATTTAACTTGAAACTCGGTATTGACAAACGTATATTGTTGTAATATAATTTAATTAACTAAATTTTGACGGGGACGTCCCCGTCAGGCTTTTTGTCATACAAAAAGCCTGAAACGGTATCTATTGGTTTTAAATATGATAAGGGTAGCAATCGTAGACGACGACAGACTGTATCAGTCGCAGGTGAAAGATTATATAGAAGCGTATTCCAAAGAATCGGGTATCGAATTCAGCGTTACGCTATACAACAGCGGAATGGATTTTATTACCGACTATAAACCCGTATACGATATAGCTTTTCTCGATATAGAAATGCCGTTAATCGACGGGATGACCACTGCGAGAAAACTGCGTCAGACCGATAGCGAAATATGTATCGTGTTCATTACCAAAATGGCTAAATACGCGATAGAAGGTTACGAAGTAAACGCAGTCGATTTCGTAGTTAAACCTATTAAGTATTTCAACTTTAAAGATAAACTGAAAAAGGCTATTAAGTACGTTGAAGCGCGGAGCGCGAACGACATTATCATAAAAAGCGACGGAAGTTATTTCCGTATTCCCGTTACACAGATTTACTATATTGAAAAAGATAAAAATTATATCGTATACAATACCGCCCAAGGCGAATTGCGGGAACGGCGTAATATGGAGGATATGGCGGAACTGCTTGAAGGCAGCGGATTTTCAATGTGTAACAGCGGTTGCATCGTCAACCTTCGTTTTATTCAGCAGGTCACTCAGACGGACGTGACGGTAAACGGAGTACAATTGCCTCTTTCTAGGCGCAGGATAAAAGACTTTAAAACGGATATGCTTAAATTCCTGCGCGGATAGAGAAGAGTGAAATAAAACGGCAAGGAGGGCGAGGATTGTTATACGAACAGATGTACGGCGATTTATATCATCAGCTGTACGGTTATATTTTTGCTCTTCAATTGCTGTTTTGCCTTATAATATTCATAATTTATCAGCCGAGAAAAAATTATTTTCCTATGCGCACGGTAATAAGTTTTTCCGGCTATTTTCTTTTGGTAACGGCGACTTGGGCTATAATCCGTGTTATTAACGGCGGGAATCCGGTATACTCGCCCGTATATTTTATTTTCGTAACGATTTACCTTGCCGCCGCGGCTTTTATCAGTTTCAGAATCAACGTTTTAGGCGCGGTCTATTTTGCAACGGGCGCATACGCCGTACAGCATACCGCTTATTCCGTCGGCAATATTATACGCTATCTTTTTTCCGTCGAACTGCCGACCTGGGCTGATATTTTTATCTTCGATTTTTTTATTTACTGCGTGACGGGCGTCGCGTTCTTTCTGATTTTCGTCTGGCCGGGGCGCCGTAAATTTGCTTCGGATATTTACGACGGACGGGCTTTCGTAATCTCGCTGTGTATTATTTTAATCTGCATATTGCTCAGCTCATTCTCGGACAATATTTTCGCGGAATACCTTAAACGGGAAGTAGACGTTAAGAATATGCGCGTTTTTACCAGCACGTACGCCGCGGTGAGCTGTGTTTCCGCCATTGTAATTCAGTTCGGATTTTTAAAGGAGAAAAAGCTCACCGACGACAACGCGGTTTTGGAGCATATGATGCACACCGAAAGAAAGCACCACGAGATGTCCAAGGAAACGATAGATATAATAAACGCGAAATGCCACGATTTAAAACATCAGCTCGCACTGTTGGAAAAACTCGACGATAAAGCGGCGAGAAAAGCGTATTTGGACGAACTCAGCGAGTGTATCGCTTTTTACGACAGTACCGCGCAGACTGGCAACGACGCGCTCGATATCGTTCTGTCCGAAAAGGGATTGCTTTGCGAGAAAAACGAAATCGCTTTCAGCTGTCTTGCGGACGGAGCGAAACTCGCGTTCCTCAGTCCGACAGATATTGCTTCGCTTTTCGGCAACGCTTTGGATAACGCAATCGAAAAGGAGCTTACGGAGAATACGGAGCGGAGGTTTATCAGTCTTTCAGTAAAGGAAGAAAACGGTTTCATTTATATTCATATAGACAACTATTGCAGCAGTCAAATCGAGTTTGAGGACGGTTTTCCCAAGACAACGAAAAAAGATACGCGCTACCACGGATTCGGCACGAAAAGCATAAGCAATATAGTTAATAAATACTCCGGCGAACTTATAATGAGCGTGGACGACGAACGGTTCAATCTCGATATTCTGTTTCCCGTTGCCGTCCGTTGGTAATAATACGGTTAAATAATTCCGACGTGTTTCCGCCTTTCTCTCGTCTGTATAAAAAGGACGATAGAAAGGCGGATTTTTTAACCGTAAATGATAAGACGCAACAAAAACTTACCGAATTTACCAATTTTTATACCGAATTAACCAAAATTTATCTGTTTTTAAAAATTAATGTAATAATTTGGGCGATAAGTTAAATCGCACAAATATTACGGTTCTTTTTAGTTTCGTATTTTCTTTGGCTTGAACCGTAGGGAATTTTAATTTTAAGGAGGCGTTAGCAAATAATTCGGCAGGATTGAACCGAGCAAACCCGCTCAGGCGTTTTGCTTAACGGACGAATATTCCGCAAGGGATGTGCGTCGGGGGAATAACGAACGGAAGTTCGTAAAATTTTTAAAAAATATCAGGAGAATTAAAAGGTGAGAAAAATTTTTAAAACAGGAAAAAGAACGGGGCGCGCGCTTATAGCGGTTACTATGGCCGCCGCAATGTCTGTTCCCGTAATCGGCAACGCTTTGTTTACCGATAAAAAACTCGGCGCGGAAGCGGCTTCTTATACGAGCGGATACGATTCCAAAAACGCAATCTACGAAGCTCAGCACGAACTTAACCGCAAGATAGTCGAGGAAGGTACGGTGCTTTTAAAGAATAAAGACAAAGCCCTTCCCCTGAAAGGCAACGATAAGAAAGTAACCGTATTCCACAGTTTCTATAACCCCGAAGATTGGTCGCAGTCGGAAGGCGCAATGGTTTTGTCCGGCGGCGGCTCGGGAAACATTTGGGTAAATCCCAAAGACAAGTGCGAAGGAACGGAAGCGACTCACGGTTGCCATACGCTCTATAACGGCTTGGCGGAACACGAATACGACTACAATAAGGCTTTACTCGATGTTTATTTCGAAAAGAATGCGTGGAACGAGGACCGTCCTACGGAGTTCTGCGACGTAAACGGACCCAAAATGGATTTGGTAAAGGGCAAGGAATCGTCTTTCACCGATTATAACGGCGCGGCTATTATTACTATTTCAAGACTCGAAACGGAGTCTCAGGACAATTACGAGCCGTATATGGGAATTAGCGATAAAGCGTTCCTGCGCGACCCTGCTCAGCCCGAAAAACATTATCTCCAACTCAGGGATAAGGAAAAGGAATTAATCGAATACGCGAAAACCCAATTTGCGAAAGTAGTCGTGCTTCTCAATACGGCGGCTCCTATGGAAGTCGATTATCTTCAGACAAGCGACAGCGTCGACGCCGTTCTCTGGATAGGTTATCCCGGAGAAAGCGGTCTTAAAGATATTCCAGGCGTACTCGACGGTACCGTAAGTCCTTCCGGCAGAACGGTAGATACCTGGGTAACGGATATGAGCAAAGACCCCACCTGGCAGAATTTCGGAGATAACTCGCAAAATTATACCGATTTATCTGCGCATAATACCGTACTCGATAAAAACGGCGATATTTATTATCTCGATAAGGAACTTGCCGAAGACCCCGATTTCGTGGACGACGGTTCCAACTCGTATCACAGCGTCGATTACGCGGAAGGTATTTATCTCGGTTACCGTTATTACGAAACGAAAGCAACCGTAATGAACGAGGCGCAGGCGGGAAGCGGCGATACCTGGTACGAAGAAAACGTAACTTATCCTTTCGGATACGGTCTTTCGTATACGTCGTTTACTCAGGAAATCGTCGGTACTCCCGTGACAAGCGGAGATACGATTTCTTTCAGCGTAAAAGTTACGAACACGGGCGATGTCGCCGGCAAGGAAGTGGTGCAGGTTTACTATAACCCGCCTTACACTCCCGGAGGAATCGAAAAGGCGAGCGCAAATCTCGTTGCGTTCGACAAGACCGGTTTAATCGCGGCGGGCGAAAGCGAAACGGTGACTGTTTCTTTCGATAAGAGAGATATGTCGTCCTGGAGTCTTAACGCGGGAAATTACGTCTTAGAGGACGGAAAATACGAGATTTCTTTAAATAAAGATTCTCATAACAAATGGGAAACTTTCGAATATACTCATTCGGCGGACAGCGAGTATACCGAAGACGAAACGACGGGTACCGCTTATACAAAACTTTTCTCGGGCGACGATATGTTTAACGTAGATAAGTCCAAATATACGGCGGACGGTAGCGGCGTCGACTTTATGTCGAGAGCTACGGGGCTCGAACTGCCCGAAACCGCGGGCGACGTAAGATTCAGCGACGAAGCTATAAATTATCTCGACTCGCAGAATACGTACGTATCTACGCAGGATAAATCGACCGACCCTTGGGTGGTAGACGCGGTAATTCCCGCAGAATGGTCGCAGGCTGCGGACATGAGCGCGGAAAACGTAAAACAGCTTTATCAGATGACCGGTATAGAAGACGATGCAAAATGGGTCGAATTTATGAACCAGCTTACCTGGGACGAAATGAAAACTCTCGTCAGTTCGGGATTGTATAATACAGCCGCACTCGAAAGAATCGGTAAACCCAGAACGAACGATACCGACGGTCCCGCGCAAATAGGCGCGACGGCGGGAGGAAGAGGCTTCGGCTGGTGTGCGGCGGTCAATATATCGAGCACCTGGAACGATGACCTTGCGGAGCAATTCGGAACAATGGTCGGCGAAGAAGCTATTCACAGCGAAACCAATCAAGGCACTCTGATAACGGGTTGGTACGGTCCCGGTATGAATATTCACCGTAATCCTTATTGCGGAAGAAACTTCGAGTACTATTCCGAAGACGGGCTTTTAGCGGGCAAAATCGCGGCGGGCGCGGTAAGAGGCGCGGCGAGCAGAGGACTTATTACTTATCTTAAACACCTCGCTTTGAACAATCAGGAAACGAACAGAACTACTAACGGCGGAGTCTGCACCTGGACGAACGAGCAGGCGATGCGCGAAATTTATCTTAAACCTTTCGAGTATGCGGTTAAAGAGGGCGGAGCAACGGGTATGATGTGCGCGTTCAACCGTATCGGCGGCGTTCCCGCGGGTTCGAACTACAATCTGTTTGTAAAACTTCTCGAAGACGAATGGGGATTCGACGGATTAGCGGTTACCGATTATTACGAGGGTTCGAGCTGGGGCTGGCCCGGAAATATGGTGGTTCGCTGTCATATGTTCCCTATGGGTGATTACGCAGGCGAAAGAAACGTTGCAAGAAGAATCGACGGTACCTGGGACACGGAAAAAGGCCGTCCCGTAGTCGACGGCGAGGCACAGGACGCACTCTATTACGCGGTTCGCACAACCGCACAGCGTATGCTTAAAGCAGTTGCTAATTCCAACGCCGTCAGCGCTAAAAACGGACTGTTCCCCGATTTGACTTATAAGGTTGTACAGGGACTTGGGGTAGGTTTCGTAAACTTCGGTAGCTGGATTTCCGAATCGAACGGAGACAGACTCTGGCTCGCGGAGCACGAAGATGAAAATACAAGTTTTATAATTGCTCCCGGATATACTTTCTATGCACCAAGCGGAAATTCACTCGGTACCTTTACCGAAACAGGTACTTATACTACGCCGATAAAGGTTATATTGGGCGATGATAAATGGGAAAATCTTAAAGGCGAAACCTGGATTTCAAATTTAACTTTCGAAGTTTTACCGGCGTTCTCTATTGACCAGAAGACGCTGAAAGGCAAAGTTGACGCGGCTTTTACTTCCCAGATTGATTTTATCGATTATGACAAAGAATACGGAATTGATTTCGACGGTTTCACGTATATGAGCAGCGGAATCGATAAGGGCGGACAGTGGACGCGTGCGGAAGGTTTGCCCGAAGGCGTTGAAATACTTCCCAGCGGTAAACTTTCGGGTATTCCCGAAGAAGCAGGCACGTTTGAAGTAACCGCTTATTATAACGTAAAAAATAATAATTTCCCTTTCAGATTTACTTTGGAGATTGCTGAAAAAACTATTGTCAGAACCGAGTTCAAGACCGAAGACGGAAAACTTTGGTACAAACACAGCGACCAGGGCGAAGACGCTTGGCAGATAGTTATCGACCTTAGCGAGTTCAAAGGCGATAAAGGCGATGCAGGCGCGGCTCCCACAATCAGCGAAGACGGTTACTGGGTAATTAACGGAGAAAAGACCGAATTCAAAGTTACCGGCGACAAAGGCGAAAACGGCGTTACTCCCGTAATCACAATCAGCGAAGACGGTTATTGGGTTATAAACGGTGAAAAGACGGACGTTAAAGCGGTCGGCGAAAAAGGAGACAGCGGTGAAGACGGCAAGAAGGGCGGTTGCAACGGCTCCGTAGACGTGGTTTCCGTAGCCGTAACTTCGGCGGCGTTCCTTGTCACGGGCTTGGCAGTCTACGCGATAAGACGTAAAAAGAAAAATTAACGTATCCCCTCTTATAAATTGACGGTTGAAATTCCGATAGCGGTTCGTCCGTTATCGGAAAGACCGTCAGACTTTCAAAGGAGACTCTTATGAATAAAATTGTTAAGAAAATTGGAATATTTGTTTTGGCGGCGTCAATGCTGACGGGTATGTTTGCATTCGCTGCTTGCGGCGACGAAAATGAAAATCAAAATCAAAACGGCAACGAGGAACATAAACATACTTCGGTAAAGGTAAACGAAGTTCCCGCAAGTTGCGTAAATGCCGGAACTAAGTCCTATTATATCTGCGAATGCGGTAAAATGTTCGAAGACTCGGCGAGCTTAAAGGAGATTACCGATGGAACAAGTCTCGTCATAGCTGCAACGGGACACGATTGGGACGGCGGCGTAATTTCCGAAGACGGTACTTTAAAAACAATTTCTTGCCGTAACTGCGACGAAACAAAGACCGAAACGGTCACGGTTACGACTACCTATACGATAACTTATAATTTAAACTACGACGGCGCTCCTGCAGCCGAGGTTCTCAGATATGAGGGAGGGGTTGCGGCTTCCGAGCCTAAAAAACCCAATCACCCCGATAACGGTTACATATTCGGAGGTTGGTACCTCGAAGAAAGTTGTGAAACTAAATACGACTTTAATCTGCCTATGACAGCGAATCTTACGCTGTACGCGAAATGGAAACAGGAAACGCAGTACGTTTTTGAGGCTGAATATACGAAAATAAAAACGCTTAGCGGAGTAGGCTGGTCCAATGAAGCAAAGGGCTTGGATATGATAATGCGCGATAAAGGCGGCGTATCCGGCGCGAGCAACGGTTTCTACGTTGGCTACTTATACAGAAACGGATTGACTTTGACTTTTAAAATCAATTCCGACGTTGCGGTTGACGACGCGACGCTTACGCTGAGAGTAAGCGGAGAGATGACGGAATCTATTATTCTCACGGGCGACGAGTATACGGTAAAAGTCAATGATAACAAGATAGACTACGCCGGCATATCGATAACGGGTATAGACCCTAAACCCGACGCGCCCAAACACGAATTCCAGGACGTTTTAGTAACTGCGTCTTTAAACCTCGTTGCGGGTGAAAATACTATAACGCTTACAACGAGTAACGGTATAAAACTTGGCGGTACGGCTACCGCTACCGCTCCGCTCGTAGACTGTATCAAAATACTTTCTACGTCTGTGCTGACCTGGTCGCCTATCGAATCCAATATCGAGGGTTGGAGCGAGGAGTAATAAATGTTAAAAAAATATTTTAAAGACAGACTTTTCCGTATATGGTTATCCGTAACCTGTGCGTTGCTTGCCTTTATGATAGTTGCAGGAACCGTTGCGGGAACCGCTCTTTACGACGTGATAAAGAGTGTACTCGGCAGGGAAATAGCCGTATACGACGACGGTTACGACGCTAAGTTCGTTGCTAAGACAAACAGCAAGAAAGACGCGTTTAAAAACGCCAATGAAGTAAACGAAGAAATTTGCGAGGAAGGCTCCGTTCTTCTCAAAAACGCGAATGATGCTTTACCGCTTAACGAAAGGGCAAAAATAAGCGTGTTCGGTAAAAATTCGGTCAATCTTGTTTACGGCGGTTCGGGTTCCGGCGGCGGCAACAATAACGGCAAAGTCGGTCTGTACGACAGTCTGAGAGAAGAGGGCTTTATCGTAAACGATACTCTTGAAAAATTTTATAAAGACAACAAACGCAGCGGTGCGCCCCGTCCCGAAAATTCCAAAGACCTCGATTCGGGCGCCGACGTCGATATCATAACGGGTGAAACGCCTGCGTCGTCTTATAACGACGGCGTTAAAAGCAGTTATCAAAATTTTAACGACGCCGCAATCGTAGTGCTTTCCAGAATAGGCGGAGAGGGGTTTGATTTACCGAGACAATCGGCGGACGATTCCAAACGTCATTATCTCGAACTCGACCCCAACGAAGCCGACCTTATAAAGCACGTAACTTCGGAAGGGTTCGGTAAAGTTATTATCGTAATCAATTCCGCGGCCGTAATGGAGCTCGGTTGGCTGGAAAGCGGGGTTTACGGTACCGTGGACGCTTGTCTTTGGATAGGCGCGCCCGGCAATTCCGGTATAAACGCGCTCGGCAGAATTCTGAACGGTAAAGTCAATCCTTCGGGCAGAACCGTCGATACGTGGGCTGCGGACCTTCTCGCGGCTCCCGCGGCAGTTAATTTCGGAACTAACGGCGAAAAAGACGGCGACGCTTACTTGGTTTACGATAGCGACGATAAGGAATATTACGCGGAGGGTTATTTCGTAAGCTATGAAGAAGGTATTTACGTAGGATACCGCTACTATGAAACGAGAGGATTTACCGACGGCGAGGAATGGTACAAAGAAAGTGTAGTCTATCCTTTCGGTTACGGGCTTTCGTATTCCGATTTCAGTTGCGAAATAGTCGATAAAGACAAACTCGGAGATAAACTCGTCCCGACGGAAAAGATTAGTCTTTCTATTAAAGCGACGAATATTTCCGCGGAAAAAATCGCGGGCAAAGAAGTTGTTCAGGTTTACGTCACGGCTCCTTATTACGGCGGAGTCGAAAAGGCGCACAAAGTTCTTTGCGGTTTTGCCAAGACCGAAGAGCTTGAAAAGGGTAAATCCGAAACCGTAACAATCGAAATCGACCCTTATTCGTTCGCTTCGTACGACCACGAAGGCAAGGTTATAGACGGTTATAAAGGTTATCTTTTAGAACACGGAGATTACGTGTTTACGCTCGGTTCGGACGCTCATAACGCGATAGATACTTTTACTTTAAATCTTACGGAAGATTACAAGTTCGAAAAGGACGGTAAGACGCAGACTACGGTAACCAACGTATTCGATAAGACGGACTCTAACGGAGGTATCGACGACGAACTCGAAACCGTTCTGTCCAGAAGCGATTGGGAAGGAACCTGGCCGCAGAAACCTGCTTACGAGTCGAGAATAAAAGATAAAGCATTTATCGATTCGATAAGCGGAACCAAGCATAACAATCCCGAAACTTTCGATAAACCCGTCGTTACGGGCGCGCCCGTAACGGTAACAATGTTCGATTTGGTTTACTCGGAAGATTACAAAGGTTACGATGATGAGAGATGGGAAGCTATTCTGGACAGTCTTACCGTAGACGATATGGTTAAACTCGTCGGCAGAGGAGCGTTCAATACCCAGCCGATAAGCAAAATCGAGAAAAACCAGACGACGGATGCGGACGGTCCCGCGGGTTTCACAATCTTTATGGGTGAAGATACAATATATCTTACCTGCGCTTACGCGTCGGAAGTCGTTATGGCTTCGACCTGGAACGTCGATTTAATTTATAAACTCGGACAGAGCGTAGGCGAAGAAGGGCTTTGGGGTAACGCGCAGGGCGACGGAACGCCGTACAGCGGATGGTACGCTCCCGCGGCGAATATACACAGGACTGCGTTCGGCGGTAGAAATTTCGAGTATTTTTCGGAAGACGGATTTATTTCCGGAGTTATGGCGGCTGCGGAAATAAAGGGCGCGGCGAGCAAAGGAGTGTATTGTTATATGAAACACTTCGTCGCCAACGACCAGGAAACGCATCGTTCTCTTACGGGACTTTGCACTTGGCTGAACGAACAGTCGCTTAGGGAAATATATCTTAAACCTTTCGAGATTGCGGTCAAAGACGGCGAAGCGACGGGCATTATGTCCTCGTTCAATCGCCTCGGTGGAACCTGGGCGGGCGGAGATTACAGACTGCTGACAACCGTTCTGAGAGATGAATGGGGTTTCAAGGGCACCGTAATCTGCGATTTCAATACGAACAGATATATGAATCCCAAACAAATGATTTATGCGGGCGGCGATTTAAATCTCAGCACTCTTGCCGATAGAAGATGGCAGAACGTGGACGCGAATTCCAACGCGGATTTGACAGTGCTCCGCAGAGCTTCTAAAAATATTCTTTATACGGTATCGCTGAGCAATTCTATGAATGCTAAGGCAAAATATTATTTATTACCCGCTTGGCTTATAACCGCTATAGTAATTATGGTAGTTATTTCTATCGGACTTGCAGTCTGGGGAGTATTCGTTATCCTCGGCGCAAAAAAACGCGTAAACGCTTTGACTGTATCGGAAACGGCAGACGGGCAGAAAGAAGCCGCAGTTGCTGACGGCGCGAACGGTAATGAATAAATAAATAGGATTATTCGTTTTTTTCTCCAATATGAAGAACGGGACTTGCAAATTTGTAAGTCCCGTTTTTCGTTTAAAAACGCTCTTATAAACCATATTTCGGCATATAACGACCTTAAACGGCATATTATTTTAGTACGCGGAGGTGCGAATTATGTACGACTATATCGCAGAAAGAGTAATAAAAGAGGGAAAATATATAATAGAAACCAATTCAACCGTGCGCGCGGCGGCGCTGCACTTCAATATTTCAAAATCAACCGTACATAAAGACGTAACCGAACGTTTGAGAAATATCGACAAATCTTTGTTTACCGACGTTCGCGGAGTATTGAACAAAAACTTATCCGAAAGACATATAAGGGGCGGAATCGCCACGAAAAATAAATATCTGCATAAAAGTAATTAATAATAAGACTTAAATTTTTACAGTATTTTCTTATCAATAAATTTGAAAATGCTTATCGGTTGTGTTATAATGAATACATTAAAAGAAATTATCGGATAAGCAAATGACAAATTTAATGGGTATCGACGTCGGTTCGACTACGGTAAAGGTCAGCGTAATCGACGAAAACAGGAAAATTATTTATAAATCCTATGTCCGTCATTTCGCGCGCGTAAAAGAAACTGTTTTAAACGAACTCAAAAATTTGCGCAAAAAATTCGGCGGCGATTATTCGGTAAGCATAACCGGAAGCGCGGGATTGGGTCTTTCACAGAGAAGCGGACTGAACTTCGTACAGGAGGTTCAGGCTGCCTTTATCGCTATAAGAAAATATTATCCGGACGCGGATGCGGCCGTTGAATTGGGCGGGGAGGACGCAAAAATCATTTTCATTACCGGCGGTACGGAACAGCGTATGAACGGAAGCTGTGCCGGCGGTACGGGCGCTTTTATAGACCAGATGGCGACGCTTTTAAATATCAGCGTAACGGAAATGGACGAATACGCGCTTAAATCTCGAAAAACTTATCCTATAGCGTCGCGTTGCGGAGTTTTTGCAAAATCGGACGTTCAGCCTTTGATTAATCAGGGCGCGAGCAAGGAGGATATAGCCGCCTCGATTTTTCAGGCTGTTGTAGACCAGACGGTTTCGGGACTTGCGCAGGGCAGACGAATTAAAGGCAAAGTATTGTTTTTGGGCGGACCTTTGCACTTTTTGAAAGCTTTGAGAAAAGCTTTCGTAACCACTTTAAATCTCACGGAAGACAACGCGGTGTTTCCTGAAGACGCGCCTTGTTTTATGTCTATCGGCGCGGCTCTCGGTTCGGTCGGCGTAAATTCCGAAAATATCGACGAAATTATTTCGAAAGTCGAAAGCGTACGCGAAAGCGACGAGATTATCACTGGCGAACCGCTTTTTCTGAGCAAGGAAGAATATACCGAATTCGTAAAACGGCACCGTGCGACGGATTTGAAATTCGCCGAAATCGAGAATTATACGGGCGACTGTTATCTCGGCGTAGACTCCGGTTCGACGACTACGAAACTAATGCTTATAACTCCCGACTGCCGTATACTTTATTCGCATTACCAGTCGAATAACGGGCAGCCTCTCGACGTTATTATTTCAAAACTTAAAGAAATTTACGCCCTCGGCGGCAACAGAATAAAAATCCGTGCAAGCGCCGTGACGGGCTACGGAGAAGACCTTATAAAAAGTGCGCTAAAAGCCGATTTCGGAATCGTCGAAACGGTCGCGCACTTCAAAGCCGCGTTACATTTCAATCCGAAAGTCGATTTTATCATCGATATAGGCGGACAGGATATAAAATGTTTTAAAATCAAAAACGGCGCAATAGATTCTATTATGCTCAACGAGGCTTGTTCGTCGGGCTGCGGTTCTTTCATACAGACGTTTGCGCGCGCAATGGGAATAGAGATAGATAAGTTTTCTCAGGAAGGATTGTACGCGAAGCACCCCGTAGAGCTCGGTTCCCGCTGTACCGTATTTATGAACAGCGCGGTAAAACAGGCACAGAAAGAAGGAGCGGGAGTGGACGACATTTCCGCCGGACTCTCTTCGTCGATAGTAAAGAACGCAATCTATAAAGTAATAAGGGCGTCGAGCGCGGACGAGCTCGGGGAGAATATCGTCGTTCAGGGCGGTACGTTCTTGAACGACGCTGTTTTGCGTTCGTTTGAAAAAGAAACGGGCAAACAGGTGATTCGTCCCGGTATAGCCGGACTTATGGGCGCGTTCGGCGCGGCGCTATACGCTATGGAGAATATTTCCGGCGAAAGCACTACGCTCGGTCCCGAGGAACTGGAAAAATTCAATTACGCTTCTAAATCCGCAAACTGCCGCGGCTGTACTTCTAACTGCAATATAAACATAATCTCTTTCGGCGACGGAAGGAAATACGTTTCCGGCAATAAGTGCGAAAGGGGTGCAGGGCTGCCCGCCGCTTCTTCGGAAATGGACATATTTACATATAAACAGGCAAGGCTTTCGGAGTCCGTAAAGGGCGTTAAAGGCAAGCGCGGGAAAGCAGGACTTCCTTTACAGCTTATAATGTACGAACAGCTTCCGCTGTGGGCGGGATTTTTCGAGAGCATAGGTTTCGAGGTAGTGCTTTCCGAAAAGTCGTCGAGAAATTTATATTTCAAAGGTCAGCATACCGTCGCTTCGGATACGGCCTGTTATCCTGCTAAATTAATGCACGGTCATATTGAAAGCCTGCTCGATAACGGCGCGGATTTTATTTTTCTGCCCTGCGAAAGTTATAATATAGACGAACACTGTTCTTCAAACCATTATAACTGCCCCGTAGTCGCATATTATCCGGAACTTTTGAAAGCAAATAACGAAAGGCTGAACGACGATAATTTTATAATGCCTTATCTCGATTTGAATATGCGTTCTAACGCAGTAAAAAGACTTTACTCCGTTTTCGCAAAATACGGAGTTCGTAAGCGCGAAATCGCTAAGGGACTCGAAGAGGGGTTTGCAAGGCTCGAAGCTTATCATACGGACATAAAAAACAAGGCGGAAGAAATACTTAAAAAAGCCGCCGCCGAAAATAAACAGGTAATAATTCTTGCCGGAAGACCTTATCACCTCGACAGCGAAATCAACCACGGCATCAACAAGTTATTGACGTCGCTCGGACTTGCCGTTCTTTCGGAAGACAGTATATTCGATAAAACCGAAAAAGTTAAAGTCAACGTATTGAACCAGTGGACTTATCACGCAAGACTTTACCGCGCCGCCGATTTTGCCTCTAAACACGAAAACGTAAATCTCGTACAGCTCGTCTCGTTCGGTTGCGGACTCGACGCCATAACGTCGGACGAAGTGCGTTCGATTTTAGAGAAAAACGGTAAACTGTATACTCAGATTAAAATCGACGAGATAAACAATCTCGGAGTAGTAAAAATCAGATTGAGAAGCTTACTCGCCGCGATTGAAGAAACAAAAAAACGAATTATTTGATTATGGAAGAGAAAATTACCGATTATACAAACGACTATCCCAAGTGGGACAAGTCTATGAAATCAACTCACAAAATACTCGTGCCGAATATGCTTCCGTGGCATTTTCTCATAATACAGGAATTGTTGAAAATGGAAGGGTACGACATAGAAGTACTGACGAACGATTCGCGTAACGTTATAGACGAGGGGCTGAAACACGTTCATAACGATACGTGTTATCCCTGTCTTTGCGTTGTCGGGCAGTATATCGACGCTCTTAAAAGCGGTAAATACGATTTGGAGCATACCGCGCTTATGATTACTCAGACGGGCGGCGGGTGCAGAGCATCGAATTATTTACCGCTTGTCAGAAAAGCCGTTAAAATAGATTTTCCGAACGTTCCCGTTGTTTCGCTCAATTTTTCGGGACTTGAAAAAGAATCGTCGTTCAACGTGGGTGCGAAGCTCTTTTTAAAACTTGCGTTCGCTATAATTTACGGCGATACTATGATGTGGTGTTATAACCAGACAAAACCTTACGAGGCTGAAAAAGGTTCGGCGGATTCGGCGCGCGACGAAATACTCGATTACGTACTCGCAAAATTCAAAAAAGGCGGTTATGCGAAGTACAAAAAAATCTGCCGGTATATAATAGAGAGATTTGCGCAAGTAAAGCGGACGGGCGAAAAGAAGATAAAGGTCGGAATAGTCGGCGAAATTTACGTGAAGTATTCTTATCTTGCGAACAACAACCTCGAAAAGTTTCTTATTTCGGAGGGTTGCGAACCCGTAGTTCCCACGCTCTTTGACTTTATACTGTTTATGGTCGTAAACTACGTAAACGAACACGAGATGTACGGACATCATAAAAAGTCGGGATTCATATATAAATTAGTTTACAGAATCCTGCATAAGATGCAGCGCAACGTCAAAAAACTGTTTGAAAAACAGGGCGCTTTTATGCCTATCCACGAAATGGAGCATCTTAGAAAATGCGCCGACCGCATTATAAATCAGGGCGCAAAAATGGGAGAAGGATGGCTTATTCCGGCAGAAATCGCATCGTTTTGCGAAACGGGTGTACCGAATATAATCTGCGCCCAGCCGTTCGGATGTCTGCCCAACCATATAGTCGGCAAAGGTACAATACGTACTTTGAAAAATATTTATCCCGACAGCAATATCGTCGCGGTCGATTACGACCCGTCTGCGACAAAAGTAAATCAGGAGAACAGAATTAAACTTATGCTCGCTACCGCTCGGGATAAACTTAACCTTTGACGGGCTTGCCAACAATTTATAAATAAAACGGTTCACGGATAATTTACCCGTGAACCGTTTTATTTTTGCTTTGGGTCTCGTTTGTTCGGAAACGAAAAAATTTTATTTTATCAGCGTATAAGTATCTTCAAAAGGACGGCGGACTTTATCGCGTAAAGGATAGCCTTCGGCTTTATGTCCGAGCGCGACGACGAGCGGAAATCTCGTACCGTCAGGAAGACCCAGAAATTCCGCAATACCTTTTTCGTCACGCAGTCCGGCGATACAGCTTTGTATATCCGTATCCTCGGCGGCGAGCGCTATATACGCAGTTAAAATTCCTATATCGTTTGCGATAAACGGTTCGTTTGAAACCGTTCTCGTCCCGCGTTCGATTTTTACGGGTTCGGTTTGCTGAATTACAATATAAGCCGTTGCGGAGTCCGCCCATTTGTTCGCGCCGTTGGTTTGTATATTTTTGGCGAACAGCTTAGCTTTTTCACCGTTTATTGCGTAAAGCTTATAAGGCTGACCGTTGACGGCGGAGGGGGCGAGAGTCGCCAACCTGCAAATACGTTCGAGTTCGCAGTCTTTTACAGGCTCGTCTGAAAATTCTCGCGTGGACTGCCTTGTAACGAATAATTGTTCTAAATTCATAATTAAGTTCTCCATAATATAATATACGGCGGTGATTCACCGCCGTATTACTTTTTCAGTTTCTGACTTTCGATAAAGAAAGTTTTGCTTTTTCGGCTACTTTTTCTTTTGTGAAACCGAAATGTTCGAACAGTACGTTCGCAGGCGCGCTCGTACCGAAAGAATACATTGCAACTACTTCGCCGTAATCTCTCGAATATTTATACCAGGCGAAATGCGATGCGGCTTCCACGCATACTCTCGCTTTTACCGAAACGGGAAGAACGTGTTCTTTATATTCGTCTGTCTGTTTCTCGAATTCTTCCATACAGGGCATCGAAACTACCCGCGACTTGATTCCTTCGCTTGCCAGAATCTCCTGCGCGCCCGTGCACAGCTCGACTTCCGAACCCGTTCCTATAAGTAAAACGTCGGGAGTTCCTTCGCAGTCGGAAAGTATATAACCTCCCGTGATGGCGGGCAGACCCGAATTTTCGTGTTGGGGCAGATTCTGCCTTGAAAGAACGATAACGGTGGGAGAATTGTTCGTGAACGCCGAAATATAAGCCGCGGCGGTTTCCTTACCGTCGCAGGGACGGAATACTTTAATATTGGGAATGGACCTGAGCGCGATAAGCTGTTCGACGGGCTGATGCGTGGGACCGTCTTCGCCTACTCCTATGGAGTCGTGCGTCATAACGTACGTCACGGGAATATTCATAAGCGCGCTCATTCTTATTCCGCCTTTCATATAATCCGAGAAAGAGAAGAAGGTGGAGCATATGGCTCTGAGTCCGCCGTGAAGCTGAATTCCGTTGCATATAGCCGCCATAGCGTGTTCGCGGATTCCGAAATGAATATTGCATCCTTCTCTGTTCTCGGGAGAGAAGTATCCCTTGCCGACGAGCTCGGTTTTGGTGGAGGGGGCAAGGTCCGCGGAACCCGACATAAGGTTCGGCATAGATTTGGCGAAAGTATTTAAAATCTTTCCGCCCGAAACGCGGGTCGCTTCGGCTTTCGTGAAATTGAAAAGCTCGGGCATTGCGGCGAAATCGGGGTCTGCTCCCGACATAAACTGTTTGTATTTTTCAGCGAGTTCGGGGAAGGCTTTCGAATATCTTTCGAACATTGCGTTCCATTCGCGTTCCTTTTCGAGTTTGCTCTCTGCAATTCTGATACAGTGTTCTTTAACGTCCAAAGGTACGCAGAAAGGCTCTTCCGTCCAACCGAAGAACTCTTTTGATTTTTGAAGATTTGTTTCTCCCAAAGGCGCGCCGTGAGAATCGGCGGAATCGGCGAGGGGAGAACCGTAACCTATTACCGAACGGCAGATTATGACGGTAGGTCTTGTAGGTTCGCTCTTTGCGCGGGTTATCGCCGCTTTAAGCACCGTAAGATTGTTCGCGTCGTTTACGCGTATTACCTGCCAGCCCTGAGCCGCGAAACGCGTTGCGGGGTCTTCCGAAAAAGTCGAGTCAATATTGCCCTCGATAGTAATATCGTTTTTATCGTATAGGAGGATAAGTTTGCCGAGTTTCTGCGTACCCGCAAAAGAACAGGCTTCGTAGCCGAGTCCTTCTTCGAGACAGCCGTCTCCGCATAAAACGTAAGTGTAATGGTCGACGACGGGATATTCGGGTCTGTTGAATATAGCGGCAAGATGAGCTTCCGCAACCGCGAAACCTACGGCGTTGCCTATGCCCTGACCGAGAGGACCTGTCGACGTTTCCACGCCGTCCGTTCTGCCGTATTCGGGGTGGCCGGGGGTCTTTGAATTCAGCTGTCTGAAATTCATTAAATCGGATTGTGTTACGTTATATCCGAACAAATGCAAAAGCGAATATAACAGCATTGACCCGTGTCCTGCGGAAAGTATAAACCTGTCGCGGTTATCCCATTTAGGGTTTTTATAACTGAAATTCAGAAAATCGGCGAACAGTTCGTAACCTATCGGCGCGGCGCCCATACAAATACCGGGGTGGCCGGAATTCGCACGCTGAATCGCTTCCGCAGACAGTATTCTGATTGTGTCAACGCTTTTTTTGTCAACAGACGACATAAATTTCTCCTTATGATGCGTGAAATTATATTTTTGCCTTAAATTAAATTTCGGCGAATGTTACGTGTTTATAAAATCTGATAAAGCTTTCGTGTCGAGAAAAGAATAACCTTTCAGCATTTTCAAAAGCGTTTGCGCCATAATTTTGTTTCCGCCTTTGACGGTGCTTTCAAAATTAATAGGCATTACGGGGTCGTGGACGCTCATTCTTATAAGAAGCCATCCGTCGCCTTTGCCTTTTCCGAAGTTTATCCGCGCACCTTCGTAAATACTGTCGGCGAGCTTCATCTCCGCGGAATTTCCGGCGATGGTTTTGAGCTCTTCTATAACCTTAAATCCTTTTGCTTTAAAGTCTTCCTGTTCGGAAAACGTGATTCTTACTTCCTTGCATTCCTTAGGTTCGGGAAGCGACGAGATAATCCCCGCTAAATTTTCGCCTTCTTTGAGGGAAGAGAGAGAGATAAGCAGTTTCGTTACGAGATACGCGCCGTCGTCGAGAAAGTAATTTTCTTTAAACGCGGCGTGGCCCGAAGTTTCCATAGCGAGGGGGGAATAAATACCGTTTACGTTCAGTTCCTTGCTCTTATCGATTACGTTTTTATATCCGCGCTTATATCTTATATGTTTTCCGCCAAGACTCTCTATGAATTGCGTAAGACCGTCGCTGGTTACCGAATCGGTAACAATCGTTCCTGTCCGTTCTTTTAACAGGATTGCCGAAATAAGCGCTATAAGTCTGTTGCGGTTTATCTCTTTTCCGTCAGAATCCACGGCGCCTGCGCGGTCGACGTCGGTATCGAATATGATTCCGAGGTCGGCTTTGTTTTTTATAACTGCTTTCGAAAGGCTTTCGATTGCTTTTCCGTCCTCGGGGTTGGGGATATGGTTGGGAAAATAGCCGTCGGGCTGTAAAAACTGACTGCCTTCGGTATTTGCGCCGAGAGGAATCAAAACTTTATCGGTAAAAAAACCGCCTGCACCGTTGCCTGCGTCGACTATAATCTTTTTGCCTTTGAGCGGAAATTCCTTTCCGCAAGCCGCACGAACGGCGTCAACGAGTATTTCGGAATATTCGTCCATATACGATTTTTCAAAATATTTCCCGTTGCCCGTTAAAAAATTTCCTTCCTCGGCTAATTTCAGAATATCGTCGATATCGTTGCCGTCAAGCCCGCCGTCGGGAGTGAAGAATTTAAGTCCGTTTCTGTTGTACGGCAGATGCGAAGCGGTTATCATAACCGAAGCATCGCAATTCCAATCGGACTTTTTCAGCAGGATAAACATAGACGGAGTAGAGGACAGACCCGTATATACAAGGTCGCTTCCGCTTGAAAGAACAGCTTCTTTGACGCAGTTTAAAATACGCCCGGACGAAATTCTGCTGTCGTGTCCCGCGGCAATTTTAAAACTTGTCCTGCCGTATTTTAAGCCGAGCCATTTAACGAAAGCGCGCATAATCTCGCCGACGGCTTCGTCCGTCAGCGTTAAGCCCTCGCCGACGGCGACTCCGCGCACGTCTGTTCCGCTTTTCAGTTGTTTTAACTCTATTGACCGCATACAATTCAATTATATAATATCCGCCGAGTTTTTACAAGTATTTTAAGGTTGCTAAATTTTGATAAATTAATCGTAAAACGGTTTGTTTTTGTCTTCAACTGTGATATAATGTTATCTACTTTAATTTAAAGGTGAATTTTATGGCGCAAGAAAATTTTGTTGAGAGAATTGCGGATATAGAAAAAGATTTTCCGCAGTGGTATACGGACGTGGTAGTAAAGACCGGTCTGGTCGATTACGGTCCCGTTAAGGGAACTATGGTAATACGTCCTTACGGTTACGCTATTTGGGAAAATATTCAGTCGGAGCTCGATAAAAGGTTTAAAGCCACGGGACATAAAAACGCGTATTTTCCTCTGCTTATTCCTATGAGCTTTTTTACGAAAGAAGCCGAACACGTCGAGGGGTTCGCTCCCGAAGTCGCGGTAGTGACGCACGCAGGCGGCGAAGAGCTTTCCGAGCCATTGGCTATACGTCCCACTTCGGAAACGATATTCGGTAGTATGTATTCGAAATGGATACAGTCTTACCGCGACCTGCCCGTACTGATTAACCAGTGGGCTAACGTTATGCGTTGGGAAAAGACGACCCGTCCTTTTCTCCGCACTTCCGAGTTTCTCTGGCAGGAAGGGCATACGGCCCACGCTACCGAAGAGGAGGCGCTCGAAGAAACTATGAAAATGCTCGGCGTATATAAAGAATTCGCCGAAAACTGTCTTGCGATTCCCGTTATTACGGGCAGAAAGACCGAAAAAGAAAAATTCGCGGGCGCGGTCGCAACTTTCGGAATGGAAGCAATGATGAAAGACGGCAAGAGTTTGCAGGCGGGAACGACGCACTACCTCGGTCAGAATTTCGCAAAAGCTTTCGACATAAAATATCTGGACAAAGACGGGGCGCAGAAATTCGTTTATACGTCGAGCTGGGGTGTCTCCACAAGACTTATCGGCGCGCTCATAATGGCTCACGGCGACAGCCGCGGACTCGTTATTCCGCCCGTAGTGGCGCCCGTTCAAGCTGTAATAGTCCCCATTGCGGTTAAAAAAGCGGGGGTTTTGGAAAAATGCGGAGAGGTTAAAAAGATTCTTGAAAGCGCAGGCGTACGCGTCGAACTCGACGATACCGACAACAGTCCCGGTTGGAAGTTCAACGAATGGGAAATGAAGGGAGTCCCTTTGAGAATCGAATTGGGTCCCCGCGATATAGAAGCCGGAAAAGCGGTCATATTCCGCCGCGATACGCTTGAAAAGAACGAGTACGCTTTGGACGGTATCGCAGACACGGTAAAAAAATTACTTTCCGCCGTTCAGAAAGATATGCTGAAAGCCGCCGAAACCAGACGCGACGGACGCATCGTTTACGCCGACGATATAGACGGAATATTGAAAGGCGTAGAGAACGGTAATTTCGTTAAAGCGGGTTGGTGCGGCTGCCGTAAGTGCGAAGACGAGGTCAAGGCGAAAACAGCCGCGACCGCAAGAGTTTTCGCCGAGGGCGAAACGAGCAAAAAATGCGCAGTCTGCGGAAAAGACGCCGAACGTACGGTAATATTCGCGAGAGCGTATTGATTGTTAAGAGGTAAAGACGTTGTATAAACCTATACTGTATCATATAGCAGGTGGCGGTATATACGCTTGTTTGCTCGTAATCTACATACTTGCTATGTTTTACGGACTCCGAGCGCGGAGGAACGTAAAAAAAGAAAAGATAACCTCGCTTTCGCGGGGTTTTTCTCCTTTGGATATTCAGAGGATATTTATCGGAAAAACGTATCCGAGGAGACTTACGCGCGCTCTTATAGTACATTGGGCTCAGCTCGGCTATATTCGCGTGAAATACGTCGGCAGGTTTAAAGTCAAACTCGTTTGCAGGAGAATTCCGCCAGTACATAACGATGAAAAAGCTGTGTTTTTCGACCGCGGCACTTACGTCCGCGAAAGGGATATTTTCTGCGCATTGTTTGCGCGCAGCGGCGCCGAAATTACGGTAAACTTAAATAAACCGCTTATAACTTCCGCTCTGGCGAAAATCGTCAACGAAAGTTACGCGGCGCGCGAGGACGAAGGGGTCTACTCTGCGAAACACTATAAATTAAAAGTTTTAACGTTTGTTTTATCTTTTACGCCTATCGTTATATGTTCGGTATATCATTGCATTACGGGCGCGTTTACAATGATAATTCCTCCGTTCACTATACTAATCGGAATGTTCGTTCTGAGATTTATAAAGAACGCTCCGTTTTTTTTCAGACTTTTATGGAGCTCGATATGGATAGGCGCGGGTTTAGCTTTGATTATCGTAAGCTTTCACGGTATGTTCGACCCGCTTTTATTGGGTTACGCCTCGACGGTCATTCTCTTTCTCGGCTCTTTCGTTTTAGTAAGGTTCGTAGACCATCGTGAGAAAAACAATCTTTCCGATTATTCCGACCTTGTGAATTTCAGAAGATTTCTTCTGTTTTCGGGTAAAGATAAACTTTCGGCGGTTAATTATTACGAAGTTCTGCCCTATTTATATGCGTTCAATATAAAGCCTCTCGTAAAACGTAAATTCGCAACGGATATACTGCCGGATTGGTTTATAAGCGAAGACGGAAAAAGGGGGAGTCTGCTGTGATTTTGGAAAATATAATAGTCGCTTCCGTTATTATCGCTTCGGCTTTTGGCTTTCCCGTTATCGCTTGCATAATCGGCGCGGTGAAAAAGAGAAAAGTAGTAAAACCTTTGGAATACGTTCCTCCGCGCGGCGCGTCGCCGATAGATGTTCTAATACGGTATTACGGAGCTTCGGCGGAGCCTCGCGAGATTTTCAATCCGCTTATGCTGTATTGGGCGGAACGCGGATTTATAACGATAGAAGAAGACTGCAAACGCGGACTTAAACTCACGAAAATAAAAGATTTGGAGCGTCCGAAAAGCAACGACGGTTTTGACTCCGATACATTCGAAATCGAAAGCAGACTTTTCGGAAATCTTTTCAAAGGCGGCAACGACGTGTTTTACACTCTCGCCGCGCAAGAAAAATTTAAATCCGGTTACGAAAATATTATGTCCGACTGTAAAAAACAGGCGAAAAAAGTAACCGAAAGAAAGTCAGGAAAAATAAAGATTGCAAGTCTGATTGTGTCATTTGCAACCCTTTTTACGATTGTTGCGTTAGTCGGGATAGCCACGGAAAATAAAGCGGTAATAGTCTGTGCGTTTCCTTGCGTTGCGATTGCTATGGCAAAATTCGCGCTCGGTTCTGCGTTTTCCGACGATGGGATACCGAAAGGTTCTTCCGCTCGGTTTCTGCTCGTTCCGTTTTTTTGTATGACCGGCGGCGTGCCTACTGTGATAGTGTTTATGCTGTTGCCTGTTTCGGCTGCGGTGATTTTGTCGGTCGCTATATTTTGTTGCGTCGTTACTGTATTTTTTATTTCAGAAAAAATAGATATAAGAGACGGCGAGCAGTTAAAGTTTTACGCGCGCATTTGCGGTTTCAAGCAATTTCTTCTTCTCGCGGAAAAAAGCAGACTTGAAATGCTCGTGGAGGAAGACCCTCGGTATTATTACAATATTTTACCTTATTGCTATATACTTAACATAACCGAAAAATTAAAATCCAAATTCGACGGCATCGCTCTCGACGGTCCCGCGTGGTATCTCGGCGAACTGCGCGAAACGCTTATGTTTTGATTTTAATATAAAATATTTACGGCGGCGCAGAAATGCGCCGCCGCTTTTAATGTTTGTTTACAAATTTTTCTATAAGAGTTATCACGCCGTACATTCCGCCTGCGAGAATACAGAGTATAAAAGTAGCCGTCATAACGAGGTCGAGTTTGAACACCTGACCGCCGTAGACTATCAGATACCCCAAGCCTGCTTTCGATACGATGTATTCGCCCATTATAGAACCAATCCACGCAAGACCTACAGCGACTTTAAGCGTGTTCATAAGCGCCGGCAGGGAGGCGGGGATAATAAGTTTTCTGAGCGTAGTAAATTTATTCGCGCCCATAGACTTCATTAACAGTATCTTTGTTTTGTCAACCGCCAGAAAACCCGAAAGCATATTCATAATGCAGACTATAATCGCAACGAGCACGGTCATAAATATAATCGCGTCGTAACCCGTGCCTATCCAGATTATAATAAGCGGACCGAGCGCTATTTTAGGTAGCGAGTTCAAAACGACTATATACGGCTCCATAACTTTGTGGACCGTATCGCTCGCCCAAAGGACTACCGCTATAGCGTAGCCTGCCGCTACCGCGATTACGAAACCTGCCAGCGTCTCCGCAAGCGTTATTCCTATATGATAGAACAGAGTGCCGTTTTTATATAAATCGCCGATGGTGATTGCCACGCGCGACGGTGAGCTGGTAATGAACGGGTCGATTATTTTCAATTGCGCAAACAGTTCCCAGAACCCGAGAAGAGCAACGAGGATAAGTACGCGCGAAACGTGAATAATAATTTTTTTGTTTCTTTGCTTTTTCAGATACGCGAGGTGTTCGCGTGAGTAGTTTAAGTTTTTCATAAGTTAATCCTTATTTAAGACTTTGAGCTTAAATTCCGAGCTCTTTTCTAAGCACCTCGAAAGTCGCCGAAAATTCGGGACATTCCCTGCGTTTTTTCGGACTGCCGTCTCCGAACCCGATAAGGTGTTCTGCAACGACACGCGCGGGTCTGGCGGACAGCACGACGACTTTATCCGACAGCGCGATTGCTTCCGAAATGTCGTGCGTTACCAAAAGAGCGGTCTTTTTTTCGCCCTTTATGATACTTTGAACGTCGTCGCAGACTTCGAGTCTCGTCTGATAGTCCAGCGCGGAAAACGGTTCGTCGAGCATAAGCATTTCAGGCTCGGCGGCGAGAGTTCTTATAAGCGCGACCCTTTGCCGCATACCGCCCGAAAGCTGGGAGGGAGTCTTTTTCAGAAAATCTTTAAGTCCGTATTTTTCCGCGAGCGCCAAAGCCTTATCGCGCATTTCGGGAGTATTGCGTTTTTTTACTTCGAGCGGAAGGAAAATATTTCCTTCGACCGTCCGCCACGGGAAAAGCGCATCGCGTTGCAGCATATATCCGCATTCTCCGCCCGTTCTGATAACTTCTCCCGAAGAAGGGGACAGCAGTCCCGCCGCAAGCGAGAGAATAGTCGTTTTTCCGCAACCCGACGGACCTATTACCGAAACGAACTGTTCGTCTTCAACGGTAAAAGAGAGTTCTTTTACCGCGGTCGTTTCGCCCTCTTTTGTATGATAAGTGTAAGAAATGTCGTTGAACGTAAGCATTATTTGTAAATTTCGCCGTATACCTTCTGCGCGGTTTCCGTCAGTATAACGCTGTCGAACGATACGCGCTGTTTAAGTTCGCCGGCGCTTTCGATAATGTCCTGTAAATTATTGAAAGCAGACTCTTTCATCGCCATATTATCGACCCAGGCGTCTATTTTCGCATAGCTTTCAACGGAAGTTTTTAAACTTTCTTCCGAGGTTCCGTCAAAATATTTGACGAGAAGTTTTGCGACCGTCGCGCTGTCCGTTTGTTTGAGATATTTTATGGCTTTCGTTATACCGCGAAGCAATCCTTCGATTTTTTCGGGATTTTTATTGATATAACTGCTCTTCGCCATAAAACAGGTATAGGGTATTTCGCCCGCCTGCTGTCCCACAGAACCTACTATGAAACCTTTGCCCGCTTTCTGGTATTCCGAAGCCACGGGCTCGAACATCGTGCAGTAATCCGCGGTACCGCCCTCGAACGCCGCCGTCATAAGATTGAAATCTATGTTCGTAACGAGGTTTGCTTTAACGTTAAGCTGTTTTAAAACGTATTGGAACGTCATAAGAGGAACGCCGCCGGGTCTTCCGCCGATAACGTCTTTGCCTTCGAGCGTTTTCCAGTCGAAGTTGTCTTCTTTGACTCTTCCGACGAGGAAGCTTCCGTCGCGTTTAGTGAGCTGTCCGAAAACTTTCGGACAATCGTCGCTTCCGCCTAAATAAGTATAAACGACCGCTTCGGGTCCGCAGAAACCGACGTCGGCTTCGTTGGCGAGCACCGCCGCCATAGTTTTATCGGCGCCTCCGCCGTTGGTTATGTCTATTTTAAAACCTTCTTCCTCAAAATATCCGAGCGCGTCCGCAAGGTATAAAGGAGCGTAGAACACAGAGTGCGTAACCTCGTTTATCCTGATGGTTTTATCGTCTTTTTTACATCCCGCAAACGCGAAAGGAATCATTATCGCAAAAACTGCGGCAATAAGTACCGTAATTAATCTTTTTTTCAAAGTAAATCTCCTTAAAAAATTTAATAATACATATTATGCGTCTTAGCTTTGCGTTTGACAACGGCGGTCGGTTTGAAGTATAATTAAAAGGTATAGAGGTAAACAGATGGAAAAGACTTATAATCCGAAAGAATTCGAAGACAGACTTTACGCCGAATGGGAGAAAAACGGCTGTTTCAAAGCCGTGCGCGACGACGATAAAGTTCCGTTTACGGTTATGATGCCGCCGCCCAATATTACGGGTCAGCTTCATATGGGTCACGCAATGGACGAAACTATGCAGGACGCGGTGATACGCTTCAAGCGAATGCAGGGATATTGCGCGCTTTGGTTGCCGGGTACGGACCACGCTTCGATTGCGACCGAAGTTAAAATCGTCGAGCAGATGAAAAGCGAAGGGCTCACGAAAGAATCCGTCGGACGCGAAGGTTTTTTAAAACGCGCTTGGGAGTGGAAGGACAAGTATGCGGGCAGGATAGTAGAACAGCTCAAAAAGCTCGGTTCGTCCTGCGATTGGTCGCGTCTTACTTTTACGATGGACGAAAAATGCTCCAAAGCGGTAAGAGAAGTATTCGTAAACCTTTATAATAAAAAACTTATTTACAGGGGAAGCCGTATAATAAACTGGTGTCCCGACTGTAAAACCGCGCTATCTGACGCGGAAGTCGAGTACGCGGAAGAGGACGGCAATTTCTGGCATATTAAATATTTTACGGAGGACGGTTCGGAGGCTCTCGAAGTCGCGACTACACGTCCCGAAACTATGTTCGGAGATACTGCCGTGGCGGTCAATCCCGCAGATAAAAGATATAAGCATCTTATAGGAAAGAACGTTATCCTGCCCGTCGTAAACAAGCTTATTCCCGTAGTCGGAGACGGACACGCAGATATGGAATTCGGCACGGGAGTAGTTAAAATCACGCCCGCGCACGACCCTAACGATTTCGAGGTCGGGCTCCGTCACAATCTCCCTGTGGTGCGCGTTATGACCGACGGCGGCACGATGAACGAGAACGCGGGAAAATACGAAGGGCTCGACAGATACGAATGCAGAAAACGTTTGGTCGAAGAACTTAAAACTTCGGGCAATCTCGTAAAAATCGTACCTCATAAGCACAGCGTAGGACACTGTTACCGTTGCCGCTGCACAGTGGAACCTATCGTTTCCAAACAGTGGTTCGTTAAAATGGATACGCTCGCTCGTCCCGCAATCGACGCGGTGACTTATAAAAAGATTTCTTTCGTTCCCGAAAGATTTGCAAAAATATATTATAATTGGATGGAGAACGTCAAAGACTGGTGCATTTCGCGTCAGCTTTGGTGGGGTCACCGTATACCCGTATGGTATTGCGCGGACTGCGGAAAAGAAATCGCTTCGAAAACAGACGTAACCGAGTGTCCGGATTGCAAAAGCAAAAACGTCGCTCAGGACGAAGACGTACTCGATACGTGGTTTTCGTCGGCGCTTTGGCCGTTCTCGACGTTGGGTTATCCCGACGATACTTCCGACCTCGAATATTTTTATCCCGGCGACGTGCTCGTTACAGGCTACGATATAATTTTCTTCTGGGTTGCGAGAATGATATTCTCGGGACTCGAACATATGCGGAAAGTTCCTTTCCGCGACGTGCTTATACACGGGCTCGTCCGCGACGAGAAAGGAAGAAAAATGTCGAAAAGTCTCGGCAACGGCGTAGACCCTCTTGAAGTCATTGAAAAATACGGCGCCGACAGTTTAAGATTTTCTTTATTGCAGGGAGTCGCTCCCGGCAACGATACCCGTTACTCCGACGCTAAAGTCGAATCCTGCCGGAACTTTATGAATAAAATATGGAACGCAAGCCGTTTCGTAATTATGAATGCGGAGGGAGCGGAAATTAAGCCTTTATCGGAATTCAGACTCGCGCCTGCCGATAAATGGATAATTTCAAGGCTTCAATCGGTTATCCGCGACGTAACGCTCGCGCTGAACAAATTCGAGCTCGGCGTCGCTTGTCAGATTTTATACGATTTTACCTGGTCCGATTTCTGCGATTGGTATATCGAGCTCGTAAAACCCGTATTGAAGTCCGAGGATAAAAACAAGCGTAACGGCGCGCTGTCGGTGCTTATTTTCGTCCTCGAAAATACTCTCAAACTGCTTCATCCGTTCGTGCCTTTCATAACCGACGAGATATACGGAAATCTGCCGGACAGAAAAGGCACTGTAATGACGGCGGAATATCCAAGATACAATTCAAAACTCGCTTATAAAAAAGACGCTCAGGCCTTTTCGGGAGTTATGGACGTAATAAAAGCGGTCAGGGCGGTAAAAACAGAAGTCAACTGCCCGCCTTCAAAAAAAGTACGCCTTTATATGACTACCGAAAGCAAACGTCTTATAACCGCAAACGAGGACAGCATTTTAAAACTTGCGGGAGCATCGGAGATTAAGTTCGTGACTTCTGCATCGGAAGCGGGCGAAAACGTTGTTACCAAAGTTCTTGCGATAGGTACGCTTTATATTCCTATGGGAGAACTTGTCGATATAGAGAAAGAAAAACAAAGACTCGGCGCCGAGCTTGAAAAGGTGACTGCGGAAATTGCGCGCGCCGACAGTAAACTGAATAATCAGGGCTTTATATCCAAAGCGCCTAAAAAGCTTGTGGAAGACGAACGCGCCAAGCTCGATAAATTTATCTCGATGCGCGAGAAGATAGTGAAGCAGCTTAAATTATTGAAGTAAAATTTCTGTGTTTAACGGTATAAAAAATGGCGAGTAAAAAACAAAGAGCGAAAAGAGCCGTTAAAGCGGCTAAAAAACATCCCGGATTAGCCGCGGCGGTTGCGGTAATAGTTATTTTGGCGATAGCCGTCGTTTTAGTTCTTTATTTTATGAAGATAGGTCCTTTCAAACCGAGGGGCGGCGAAGTCCTTACGGGAAGCGAAACGGAAATTTACAACGCGGACCTTTCTATTCATTTTTTAGAACTCGGAAATAAATATACGGGAGACTGCACTCTTATAAAGTGCGGAGATACCGAAGTTTTAATCGACGCGGGTTCTCGCGGCGACAGCGCCGTCACGATAAAAAATTATTTGGATAAATACTGTACCGACGGAGTTTTGGAATATGTAATCGCAACTCACGCGCATAGGGACCATATTTCGGGGTTCGTAGGCAATAATGCCGGCGAAACTAAAACAGGAATATTATATCAATACGAAATAGGTACGCTCATTCAGTTTGCCCGAACGGGTGCAACCACGGAAATTTACGAAAATTACCGCACAGCAGTCGAATACGCCGAAAGCAGAGGTACGGCTGTTTATACGGCAGATAAATGCTGGTATGAAAAGGACGGCGCGAAGAGGCAGTATTATTTAGACGGCGATAAAAAGATTTCGATGAATATACTGTACAATTATTATTACGAAAACGACACAAAGGACGAGAACGATTACTCCGTATGTATGTTGTTGACCCAGCAGACCGAGGAGAAAACTTATAACTATCTTTTTACAGGCGATTTGGAGGAAAAGGGCGAAGAATATCTCGTTCAGAAAAACGAACTTCCCGAAGTGGAACTTTTCAAAGGCGGACACCACGGAAGTTATACGGCTTCTTCCGATAAGCTTCTGAAAGTTATCAAACCCAAAAACATAGCGGTGTGCTGTTGTTGCGGTACTACGGAATTCAACCCGAAAGAGGGACACGAATTTCCCGCGCAGGAGTTTATAGACAGAGCTTCTAAATATACCGAAAATATCTACTGTACAACTCTGATACTCGATTATAAGAACAACGAGTTTACTTCTATGAACGGAAATATCGTCTTTTATTACGATTCCGCATTAAAACTCTACTGTTCGAACAACGCGTTGAAATTAAAAGACACGCAATGGTTTAAAGATAATAGAAAATGGAATTCGTAAACCCGTTTTACATATAAATATTGACAGTTAAAGAATAAAGTAATATAATTAAATACAAAAACGGAGGTGTAATATGAAATATTGTAGCTATTGCGGCGGACAGGTTGCGGATGAAGCGGTCGTTTGTATGCATTGCGGCAGACTGGTTGACGACAGAGCGAACATTTACGGACAGAAAAGCGAATCTTTAAATATTCTTTGTCTGCTCGGTTTTATATTTTCGTTTATAACGGGAATAGTAGGACTTATTTTAAGTATAATCGGTTATAATCAAGTAAAGCATACGACCGATAATACAAGCAAAACTCTGGCTAAAGCGGGAATAATAATTTCAAGCATTCAGCTCGGTTTAATAGTGCTTTGTATTTTCTTATGGATATTTATTATCGGCTTTTTTATAACGGGCGGAATTATCTATTATTAATAAAATGCTCTTTTAAAGTATTATCCGTAAAGATAATGGGATAAATGCTTCGTTTTTTATTGCGATTATGCAAGTATTTTACTGAAATTGATGCAATGTAAGGTATATAAAAAATAAGCACGGACATTTCGTCCGTGCTTATTTTTGTAATCAAAATATTTTATTTTTTGTTTTTTATTTTGCCAATGCTTCCTGAACGGCAACCGCAACAGCAACCGTCGCGCCAACCATAGGGTTGTTGCCCATACCGATTAAACCCATCATTTCAACGTGAGCGGGAACGGAAGACGAGCCTGCGAACTGAGCGTCCGAGTGCATACGTCCCATAGTATCGGTCATACCGTAAGAAGAGGGGCCTGCCGCCATATTGTCGGGGTGTAAAGTTCTGCCTGTGCCGCCGCCGGAAGCGACTGAGAAATAATTAACTCCGTTTTCAACGCACCATTTTTTATAGGTTCCCGCAACGGGGTGCTGGAAGCGCGTAGGGTTAGTGGAGTTTCCCGTAATGGAAACCGAAACGTGTTCGAGTTTCATTATAGCTACGCCTTCGGGAACGTTGTCGGCGCCGTAGCATTTTACTTTCGCTCTCGCGCCGTCGGAGAAAGCAACGCTGTCAACGACTTTAACGCTTTCCGTATAGGGGTCGAACTCGGTTCTGCAATACGTAAATCCGTTAATTCTCGAAATAATGTAAGCGGCGTCCTTGCCTAAACCGTTCAATATAACTCTTAAAGGTTTAACTCTTACTTTGTTAGCGTTCTCTGCAATCTTAATAGCGCCCTCTGCCGCCGCGAAAGATTCGTGTCCCGCAAGGAAGCAGAAACAATCAGTTTCTTCGGAAAGAAGCATTGCGCCGAGATTGCCGTGTCCTAAACCGACTTTTCTGTTTTCTGCAACCGAACCGGGAATGCAGAAACTTTGCAGACCTATACCGATTGTTGCAGCCGCGTCCGCCGCCTTGACGCAGTTTTTCTTGATAGCGATAGCCGCGCCGACGGTATAAGCCCAAACTGCGTTTTCAAAACAGATAGGCTGTGTTCCGCGTACGATTTTATCTACGTCGATACCCTTTTCAAGGCAGATGTCGCGGCATTGTTCTATGGTTTTGATACCGTACTCTTTAAGAACTCCGAGTATTTTCTTTTCTCTTCTTTCATAGCTTTCAAAAAGTGCCATCTTAGTCAACCTCCTTATCGGTTCTGGGGTCGATGTGTTTTACTGCGCCCTGTTCTTTCGTATATCTGCCGTAAGTTCCTATCGATTTTTCATACGCTTCGTTAGGAGAAAGACCTTTCTTTATAAAGTCGGTCATTTTTCCGAGAGCTACGAATTTGTAACCGCAGACTTCGTTGTTTTTGTCGAGAGCGAGAGAGATTACGTAACCTTCCGCCATTTCAAGGTATCTGACTCCTTTGAGCGCGGTACCGTACATAGTACCGACTTGTGAGCGGAGACCTTTGCCTAAATCTTCAAGTCCGGCGCCTACGGGCAGTCCGTCTTCGGAGAATGCAGACTGCGTTCTTCCGTAAACGATTTGCAGGAACAACTCGCGCATAGCGGTGTTGATGGCGTCGCAGACGAGGTCGGTATTCAACGCTTCGAGAAGCGTCTTGTGGGGCAGAATTTCAGCTGCCATAGCAGCGGAGTGGGTCATCCCCGAGCAACCGATTGTCTCGACGAGACATTCCTGGATAACGCCGTCTTTGACGTTTAAGGTAAGTTTACACGCGCCTTGCTGGGGAGCGCACCAACCGATACCGTGAGTCAGACCTTTGATGTCTTTGATTTCCTTCGCCTTAATCCATTGACCTTCTTCGGGAATGGGAGCGGGACCGTGCTCGAATCTGCCGGAAACGCCCTTGGCGACGCAAATCATATTTTCAATGTCTTTTGAATAATTCATTACGTATTCCTCCGATTTTTAATGCGGAATAAAACCGCTTTTTTTTATCGTAAATAAGTATAACACAGCAAAAAAATTAATTCAATTACTCACACGCGGAAATTTAAAAAATTTTGTAACTAAAAGCATAAAAATGTTTACCCGCCGTGAAAAAGTATTATAATATAGGTAAAAGGTGCGAAAAGTTATGCTCTGTCAACATTGTAAAAAAAATACGGCGATTATAAACTATGTGGAGAAGGTAAACGGCAATAAATTCGAAAGCCATCTCTGCGCGCTGTGTTATGCAGACCTTTTCGGCGAACTCAACAATAAAGCCAACAACGATATATGGGCGGGGCTTTTCGGTTCGTCTTCGCGCGAAAAAAAAGTTTGTCCCGTTTGCGGAACCGCATACGACGATTTTGAACGCACGGGACTTTTAGGCTGTACCAGCTGTTACGACGTGTTTAAAGAAGAACTTGTTCCGTCTATATTAAGAATACAGGGAAAAGTCGAGCACGTCGGTAAAGTGGGAAAGAATACGGACGCGTTAGGTTTACATAGACGGCTTAAAACTTTGCAGGAACAGCTTGAAGAAGCTTTGCGGAAGAAGCGTTTCGCCGAAGCAGACAGGCTGAACAGGCAGATTAATTCTATAAAGAAAACTTTGCGGGGGGACAAAAAAGATGGATAAAATTTCCGAAGGCACGGTAGTGTCGACGCGCGTCCGCCTTGCCCGCAATCTCGAAGGTTATCCGTTTCCGTCGCATCTCAAAGGCGAAAAACAAGCCAAAGAAATAATAAGACTCGTGTCGTCCGGTCTTTCGCGTCTGGACGAATTCAGACTTTATTATATGGACAACGTTTCCGACGAACAGGCGGTGTGCCTTATGGAAAACCACCTGATTAGTCCTAAACTCATCGAAAACAAACGCTTTTCCGCAGCTCTCATTAACAGGGAAGAGAGCGTGTCGATTATGATTAACGAAGAGGACCATCTCCGCGAACAGTGCATAGTCCAGGGACTGGATTTGCGTCTTGCATACGATACTATGTCGGAAATAGACAATCGAATTTCGGGCTCTATGAAATTCGCGTACGACGAGCAGTTCGGGTTTTTGACGGCTTGTCCGACCAATCTCGGAACGGGTTTGAGAGCGTCGGTAATGATGTTTCTTCCGGCGCTTACCGTCAACGAAGTTATGCAGAAAGTCGTAAGGAGCATATCGCGTCTCGGACTTACCGTGCGCGGGGTATACGGCGAGGGAAGCGACGCGGTCGGTTATATGTACCAGATAAGCAACGAAGTAACTCTCGGCGTTTCGGAAGAGGAAATTTTATCGCAGGTTGAAGAGGTCGTCGAAAAGGTTTGCGAATTGGAACAGACCGAAAGGCGCGAGCTTATGCGCGGTTCTTCCGCGCTCGAAGTTCAGGACGAATGTCTCAGGGCTTACGGTATTTTAACTAACTGCGCTAAGATTTCCACTCGTGAGTTCGTCAATCTTGCTGCAAAAGTCAAGCTCGGCGCTTGTCTCGGATATATAAACATTTCCGACGTTTCGAAAATAGACGGTATGACGATAAAATTAAGCCCGTCGAATATTACGGCGGCGGCAGGTAAACCGCTGACTCCGTTGGAGCGCGACGTCTACCGCGCACAGTATTGCGCGAAAGCTTTCAGAAAAATGAAAGAATAAATATAAAAAACAAGAGGTAACCAAATGGAATATATAAATAGATTTACCGACAATCTGCAACAGGTAATATCGGTTGCGGAAGAGGCTGCGAAAGTATACGGCAGCAGTTATATAGGCAGCGAACATATCGTGTTTGCTATGCTCAACTGTCCCGACTGTACGGCTTATAAAGTTCTCAACGCGTGCGGGGTTGACGAACAGATGTACCGCGAATATTTTGCGCGTTCGATAGATAAGCGCGCGAATATAAACGGCTATACTCCCCGTACTAAACATATGATAGAACGCGCGCTGGAACTGTCCATAGATATTAACGGCGAGGATTCCCTTGCAGGTACCGAACATATGCTCCTTGCGATAATGTCCGCTACCGAATGTCTTGCAATGCGGATATTCCGCGCTATTGGCGTAAACATTACAAATCTTGCGAGCAGGCTCGAACTTGCCATAAACAACGGTCCTCTCGACGAGGGCGGCGAAGACGAAGACGACCCGTTCTATTTATTGAGCAAAACGTTTTTCGGCGGTTCCTCGTCCAATCAGAAAAAACCGCAGAGCGAGCGCAAATCGAAAAACGAAGTTTCGCTCGATAAGTCGCTGACTCAGTACGGAACGGACCTCACGCAAAAAGCGCGCGAGGGAAAGATAGACCCCGTAATAGGCAGAAAGAAAGAAATCGATAAAATTATTCAGGTTCTTTCCCGACGTACGAAGAACAACCCCGTTCTCATAGGAGAACCCGGCGTCGGCAAAAGCGCTGTGGTCGAGGGGCTTGCACAGGCGATAATCAAGAACGAAGTTCCCGACCTTCTCAAAAACAAAATAGTTTTTTCGCTCGATTTGGCGGGAATGGTTGCCGGAGCGAAATATAGAGGCGACTTTGAAGAAAGACTCAAAAACGCAATTAATTCAATAAAGAATAACGGCAACGTAATTTTGTTTATAGACGAAATACACTCGATAGTCGGCGCGGGTTCGACTTCCGACGGAAATATGGACGCGGCGAACATATTGAAGCCTATGCTCGCCCGCGGCGAATTACAGACTATCGGCGCGACCACGCTCGAAGAATACAGAAAATATATCGAAAAGGACGCGGCGTTAGAGCGCCGTTTCACTCCCGTGCAGGTAGACGAACCCACGGTAGAGGATACGGTTTCCATACTCAGAGGTTTGCGCGATAAGTACGAAGCGCACCATAAAGTTGTTATAACGGACGAAGCCATTATCGCCGCGGCGACTCTTTCGGACAGATATATCACGGATAGATACTTGCCCGACAAGGCTATTGACCTTATAGACGAAGCCGCGTCGCGCGCCCGTCTCAACAGCTTGTACAGTCCCGAAGAAGTCAAGGAACTCGAAGAGAAAATCAAAAGACTTAATCTGGAAAAAAATAAAGCGGCGAAAGGCGAAAACTACACGCAGGCGCAAAAATACGTCGAGGAGATAAACAATCTCCACGAAAGAATAAAAAAACTCGATTCTGATTGGAAAGGTCAGAAACATACTTCCGCGCCCGAGATAGGAAGCGACGAAATCGCAGAAATAGTGAGCGGATGGACGGGAGTGCCAGTTATAAAACTTACAGAACAGGAAAGCGAGAAACTTTTAAATCTTGAAAAAAATCTCCACGAACGCATAATCGGACAGGACGAAGCGGTCAGCGCGGTTTCGAGGGCGATTCGCCGCGCCCGCGCGGGACTTAGCGAACCCAATAAACCTATAGGTTCGTTCATATTCGTCGGACCTACGGGCGTAGGTAAAACCGATCTTGCAAAAGCGCTTGCCGAAAGTATGTTCGGCGACGAAAGACTTATGATACGTCTCGATATGTCCGAGTATATGGAAAAGCACAGCGTATCCAAACTGATAGGCGCGCCTCCCGGATATATAGGTTACGACGAATCCGGCGGAGGTCAGCTTACGGAACGGGTGAGAAGAAAGCCATACAGCGTAGTTCTCTTCGACGAGGTCGAGAAAGCTCATCCCGACGTATTCAATATATTGTTGCAGATACTCGACGACGGCAGGCTTACCGACAGCAAAGGCAGAGTAATCAATTTCAAGAATACAATCATAATAATGACTTCCAACGTCGGCGCAAGCCAGATTAAGAAGATGTCGAACTTCGGTTTCTCTTCGTCGGACGACGACGGGTACGACAATATGAAAGACAATATCAACGAGGCTCTGCGCGAACAGTTCAAGCCTGAATTCTTAAACAGACTCGACGATATTATAATCTTCCGCAAACTGACCAAGGACGAAGCGGCTGAAATATGCCGTAAGATAGTAAACGGTCTTTCCGACAGACTTTCTGTGAAAAACGTATCCTTGCAGGTTTCCGACGAGGCGATGTCGAAACTCGTTGACGAGGGATACAACGATATGTTCGGCGCGCGTCCGTTAAAGCGAACTATACAAAAGCGCATAGAAGACCGTCTTTCGGACGAAATTCTTGCGGGACATATTCTCGCGGGCGAAACGGTTTACGTCGAAGTCAGGGACGGCGAACTTGCGTTCCGTTCGGAAAAAAATTAAACGGTAAAAAGAGGTTCGGTTGCCGAACCTCTTTTCGTATGTCACATAATTAAGTTACAAACGCCTATCGTTTGACAGAAAGAGCGGATTATTATATAATGGTTTCCGACAGAATTAATTTGTGAAAGCGGAGATAAAATGTACGAAAGAAAAATCGACGGAGCGAATTTAAAGCGTACTCGGAAAATACTTATACGCGGAGTTTACCGCGTATAAATGAAAACGATAGAATACAGTCTTCCCAAACGCAGACAAAGGGTTTTTGCTTGCGTAAAAAGTTTTTTGAGAATTTTCATAAGAAAAGTAAGGATTGTAAATCTCGGTGAAAAATTGCAGGATAAATGCGTTTATCTTTGCAACCACGCGAATAAAATCGGACCGTTGATTTACGAAATGTTTTTCCCCGTTTACAGCGTAAAATGGGGAGCGTTTCAGATGTTGGGCAAATACTCCGAACGTCGCGCTTACTTAAGAGAGGTTCTGTATATACGGAAAAACGGCAGAAGCAAAGCATACGCAGGCTTCAAATCTTTTTATGAAGCGTATTTTTCAAAGTTTTTTTATAAGGGATTGAAAGTTTTACCGACCTTTACGGATATGCGCCTTGCAAAAACGATAAAAAAGAGCGTCGGATTGCTTAAAGAAAATATTGCCCTTATGATTTTTCCCGAGGACTCGGACAAAGGTTACTTCGACGAACCGACGGGTTTTTTCTCGGGCTTTACGCTCGTTCTGGAAAACTATTTTAAAAAGAACGGTGCGGACGTTCCTGTCAGATGCGTTTATTATCATAAGAAAAAAAGGCTTATGGCGGTAAGCGAAAGTTATTATTACCGTGATTTCGTGAAACTCGGTTTCGACAGATATGCCGTTGCTGAGTTTATGAAAGATAAAACAAACGAACTTTACAGAAGAATCGAAAGCGGAGAATTCGACCGTAAACGACAAAAAAGAATTAAAACAAGACCGCGCGTTTAAACGCGCGGTTTATCTTTTTATCTTACCTCTGCATATAATGGATAAGGGTAAGAATTATGACGTTAAGCGTTTGTATAATAGTTAAAGACGAACAGGAAGTTATATCAAGGTGTCTGAACTGCGTCTGCAAGTTTGCGGACGAAATAGTCGTCGTCGATACGGGTTCTGCGGACGATACCGTTTCCGAAGTTAAAAAGTTTACGGATAACGTTTATTTTTTTAAGTGGTGCGGCGATTTTTCCGCGGCGCGAAATTACGCGTTCGAAAAAGCGACTTCGGATTTGGTTATGTGGCTTGACGCGGACGACGTGATAACCGACGAGAACTGCGGGAAAATCGCTTCTTTGAAAGACGGTTTTGCGGACTACGATATGGCTATACTGCAATACGCTGCGGCGTTCGACGGAGACAAACCGACGTTCGTTTACAACAGGGAACGAATATTCAGAAGGAGTAAGAATTACCGTTTTTCGGGCGCAGTGCACGAGGCGGTCGTTCCGAGCGGAAGAATATTTTATTCGGACGCGGTAATCTATCATAAAAAAGTCAAAGAAAACGAACCTATGCGCAATCTGCGGATATATCAGAACGCGATTGCTTCGGGGGCAAAGCTTGACGAACGCCAGAAATTTTATTACGGCAGAGAATTGCTTTTCAATAATATGTACAGGGAAGCCGCCGCGGTTTTGGAAGAATTTCTTAAAGGCGGCGGCTGGGCTGTCAATAAGTCCGAAGCCTGCCTGAATTTATTTCAGGCTTATAAAGCTCTCGGCGAAGACGAACGCGCTTATGATTCTCTTTTGCACGGTTTTACAATTGCACAGCCGTGCAGTCAGGCTTGCTGTATTCTCGGCGAAATGTTTTTAAACAGAGGCGAATATAATTCTGCGATTTATTGGTACAGGGCAGCGCTCAAATTGCCTTCGGATGAAAAATCGGGAGGTTTCGTGAACCGCGACTATAACGGATTTATCCCCTTTATGCAGTTGTGCGTAATTTACGACAGGCTCGGTAATCCTGAAAAAGCTTGCGCGTATAACGAAGCCGCGGGAATTATAAAACCGAATAACGAAAACTATCTCAGCAACAGAAAATACTTTGAAAAACTCGGCTTTATAGATGAGAAATAAATATAACTACGGCCCCGGATTTCAATGTTCGGGGCTTTTATCGTGTTGAGGCTTAGTTTCGTATTTTAACAGCAGACGCTGATATTACATATGATGTATAGAATGATTTTTCGTTCGCTTGAAAACGGTTATGTAATCGTAGCGGCGGAAAATATAGAATACTCGCAATAAGAGGTAACAGATTAAATGATGAAAGACTTAATAATGAAATTTTTCTCCTGCTGTAACGACGGTTGCGGCGGAAATCCCTGCAACGTAAAAGTTGTGTATACGTTGACCGGCATAACGGGACCTACGGGAGCGACAGGCGCAACGGGTCCCCGCGGTTTAACAGGTGCGACCGGTCCCGCGGGCGCCACGGGCGCGACGGGCGCTACGGGAGAGGACGGTGCAACTGGCGCAACAGGTCCGACCGGTCCCACGGGGCCCAGAGGTACGAGAGGCGCAACGGGCGCAACAGGTGCAGACGGAGCAACGGGAGCAACGGGCGCAGACGGTATAACGGGTCCGACAGGCGCAACGGGAGCAACGGGCGCAGACGGAGCTACGGGCATAACGGGTCCCACAGGCGCGACGGGTGCAACGGGTGCAAACGGCGTAACAGGTCCGACAGGTGCAACAGGCGCGACGGGACCCACAGGTGCGGTCGGTGAAGCAGGCCCCATAGGCGCGACGGGCGCAACGGGTGCAGACGGAGCAACAGGCCCCACGGGAGCAACAGGCGCAGACGGAGCAACAGGCCCCACAGGTGCGACGGGAGCAACAGGCGCGGACGGTGAAGTCGGTCCCATAGGCGCGACGGGAGCAACGGGTGCAGACGGAGCAACAGGCCCCACGGGTGCGACGGGCGCTACGGGCGCAGACGGTGTAACGGGACCCACGGGTGCGACAGGCGCAACAGGCGCAGACGGTGAAGCCGGTCCCATAGGCGCGACCGGTCCTACGGGTGCAGACGGGGCTACGGGTCCTACAGGCGCGGTCGGTCCTACGGGTGCAAACGGGGCAACAGGACCCACGGGCGCAGTCGGTCCAACGGGCGCGACGGGATTGACAGGTGCAACGGGTCCCATAGGCGCGACCGGCCCTACGGGTGCAAACGGAGCAACGGGGGCGACGGGTCCCACGGGACCGACGGGCATTGCGAATCTGAATGCTTACGGCGGACTGTATAATGCTACGCCTCAGACGTTAAACCTTACGGTCGGAGGTACGACGCAGCTGCCTCTCGCTGCGACGATGCCTTTAAAGAATGTTGCGTACACGCCCGCCAACAGCATTACGGCAAACGTTGCAGGGGTTTACGAAGTTAATTACTATACCAACGTTTCGGCGGCGCTCGGCACTACGGTAACGCTGGCTGTGCGAAGAAACGGAACCGCGATTCCTCAGGCGACAATATCGCGCGTGTTATCGGTAGGCGTAGGTTCGCTGTATAACGGAAGCTTTTTGATTGCGCTTAACGCGGGCGACGTAATCGATATGGCTATTTCCGCATTGCTTGCAGTCGGAGTGACTCTCGGCGGCGGTGTTAATACAACGCTCACGATTAAACAAATAGACGTATAAATTTAGGCTGAACGCGTTGTTGGAAATTATGTAACGTAAAAAATTCTATTGAAAGGAGGTTGTTTTTATGCAACCTCCTGAATTTTAGGGTTTTTCGAATTTTGTAATACAAACGAATTTTACTTGACTTATAACTATAATTAGAGTATTATAAATTGGATAAAATTGTTGATAATGTGAAAATTATGTTAAAATTTTTAAGTAAATATCTTGTCAAACCGACTGTAATAATGTATAATAATACATAAGATAAAATTTCATATAATGTAAGCACGTGTCAAAGTGATTGAACGTTCGGGGAAAGGAGAAAAAATGTCTAAAAAAAGCGAGTTGAAAAAGGCGATTGCCGAGAGCGAAAAGGAAATTGCGGAACTTGAACGTAAGTGCAGCCGTTCGCAAATGGCGCTTCTGCAAGCTATTTTGAATAATACAAAGCATAACGAGCAGGACGCGCAATATTTCAGGATATACACTTCGTTGATTGAAGTCGAGCGCGAAAATTTGCGTAAGCTCACTGAGGAACTAAAAAATTTGTAGGCACACAGCGGTTGGGCGCGCCTTGTGCGCCGAACGGCGGAAATAAAAAATCTTGCGGCGTCAGCCGTGAGATTTTTGTATTAAACAGGCTTTTTCACAAAAAAATATTACGGCGGTTCCCGTTAGGCGGGATTGGAGGAGGAAATGAAAATACATACCTTAAAAAACAATAAACGGTTGATAGCAGTCGCGGTGCTTTCTTTGATAAGCTGTATCGCGCTGCTTTTCGGCTTATTCGGTTTACCGATATCGGCGGACGGAGAAGAACCGTTCGTATCTGTAACGGCGGAACTGAACGTCGAAACCGTTTACGACGATTACACCGAAGAAACAATCAAAAAAGATTTGAAAGTTTACGGCGTATCGGAGGACGGAAGAAAAAGCGTTATAACGTCGGACTATGACGTGCAGTTTGCTAACGGCAAACTTACTGCGGGAGCGGAAGACAACGCGGTTACGGTTACGTATCAAGGTTTGTCGTTTACTTTGCCCGTTGAAACGGTTGAAGCTGCGACCGCCGAGTTGCGTATCGGCGCGATAAGCGGGTACGAACGTTCGAACGCGTATTTCGTAAACTCCGAAGGTTTTTATGCTTTCGTACAGGGTATGACGGCGGAACAGGTAGAGAGCCGTCTTGCCTTAGAGCTCGTTTATCCCAATCACACCGAAACGGTGCCTTACGACGGTACGAAAGTCAAATGGTCGTCTTCCGCGCCCTCCTTCGGCAGCGATACGAACGCGTCCGATATTTCGGTTAATATTTCGCTCGGCGTATCGGGTATAGACGGAGTTGAAGATACAACGGTAAGCGAAAGCGTCGTTTTCGCGGCTTCGAAGAGATTTGCGCTTAAAGTGCGCGCCGGCTGGACTCAGCCTGCCGAATTAGTGCCTTCAACGACCGTCGCGTCGTTTATCAAGAGTCTGCAAGGCTACGTAATCGTTGTAATGAACAGCGGTTACGAGGGCGGAGCGGTAAACGTCGAAAGCGAACTCAGTTACAGCGGTTTATACGTAGGTGCGACCGCCGACGCGCTTAAAATGAGTGAAGGCGATAGATTTGATAAAACGCTCGAAATTCCTTATAACGGCGACGGAGTCAAAGCTCTGCAATTGAATTTAATAGTAACTTGTAAGGGTTACGCAGGTATCGATACAAGCCTCGACGGCAATTTGAACAGTCAAATCGCGCGTTCCGAAAAGTTGGATTACGGCGACGTATATGTGAAAGCCTTATTTGAAGATGAATTCGGGGATAATATCGGTGCGAAAATATATCTTAAAGACGTTCCCGAAAGCGATATCGCAACGGAGTTTTACGACAAAGATAATAATAAACTTGACAGTCTTACCAGAAGCGTAACAAGGATAAGATTAACGTACAACGCTCCTAACGGTTCAAGAGCCAGCAAAAATTTCGCAGGCGTACAGGTCTCTCCGATAAGCATTGCACGTCCGTCGATTGCGGATAAGGAACTTATATACAGTACGGAAACCTGTTCGACCGTCATAAGCGGTCTGGTGACCGACGACGTTTACGGCGACAATATGAAAGTCGAAACGGATTCGGTATATGCGAAATATGAAGACGGCGTTATTTCGTTCGAGCGCGGCGGAACTTATAAGATTACCGTGTCATTCTTAAAGGGCGAAAACAGCGACTTTATCTTTATGACGGGCGCAGGCGACGGTGAAGTGGACCCCGAAGACCCCACGAGGGTGACTTATACGGTCAACGTGCTAAAAGCGCCGATAGTCGTTACGCTCGATAATTTTCCGTCCGAAATTGAGTACGGCGAAAGAGAACCCGATTATTCGGTGCGCGGAGCCGTGGAAGGCAACGCTTCGATGCAGTTTACCGCAACGAATAAGATAGATACCGATAGTCTTCCTTACGAAGATAAAACTAACGATGCTCCGTCGTACAGGCTTTACTATACGGGTACGGATTCTGAAAACAACGCTTATGCAAGCTACGATTTTCCTACCGAGCGCGGTTCTTATAAAATACACGTAAGCACGGCTGAAACGGCTTGGTACGATAAAGGCGAACTCGAAACTCCTTTTGAATTCGAAATAGTTCACCGTCAGATTTCGCTCAGCAATGCGTCGATAAAGTCCGTAACTTTTGAATTGGGTAAAGAATACGGCGAGTCCGACGTGGTTAAACAGGTTACCGCGACTGGTTTCGCGCCTCAGCATCAGGCTAATCCCGCCGAGGTTGTCAGCGTAAAATTTTCGGGCGCAAACGCGGGTAAAACCGTAACCCACGCAGATGATTACGGCGTGATAGTAACGATAATCAATCCCAATTATAAATGGTCGGATACCGAATCGACGGACAAGACGACGGTATTTACCGTCAATAAGGCGACGCTCTATTTTACCGCGTCGCAAGGCTCGTTTACATACGGCGACATTAAAAGCGAAGCGGTAATAGACGTAAGCGGACTTCGCGGCTGGGCAGAACTCGGCGCGCCTTCGTATAAGAAAGACGGCTCGGCTTATACGGCTCCCGAAAACGGTATATGGCAGGCGGGAGAATATGAAGCCGTTTACAAAATCGGTTCGTATGCGGACGGAGTCTTGGCTTCGGATATAACGTGCGAAGCCGTGCAAACTGGTTTCACCGTATCGCGCAGAGAAATCGACAAAGTAGAAGTCGAAGCGTCGAACAGCGGAAAAGAATATAAACACGAAGCTTGGGAATTCGCGTTGAACAATTACTTGCAGGGCGAACATATTCTTGCAAACGGCGCGGTTTATTCTTACGGCGATATTTTGGACGTTAAAACATCGGGTCTTCTTACCGACGGAATAACGAAGATTACAACGATTTCGTTTGATGCAGATAAAGGCGTTATTTACGTTACGGACGCGGGTTCTTACGTCTTCGAAATCAGCATAAAAGATTCTAACTTTACCTGGAAATACGAAGGAAACTATCCTCAGACGGTTAACGCGACGGCAAATATTTTACAGCGCGAATTATCGTTTAAACTCAATCCCGATACGGACTTTACGTATAACGGAGAAAATCAGGTTCCCGAAACCTTAGTGGATTGGGAGCTCGGCGAAAATTTAACGGCGGCGCTTACTTGTGTGTATAACAGAGCCGACGGCGGTTCAATCGATAAAACGGATATTATAGACGCGGGCGGTTATAAAGTGACCGTTACGGGGTTTACCGTCTCGGAAAAACCTGACGGCGCTTCGTATACTTACGCAGTTAACTATAAACTACCCGAAGACGGCTCGCTTAGTTTCAACATAAAAACTCCGTATCTTATCAAACCTAATTTAAAGGGCGGTAAAGCGGAAGTCGATTATCAAGGTAAAAACAATCCTTACGATTTCTTGGAATACATAGAAGGCGATACCTATACGTACTCTGCAAACGGCGAAACGAAATGCAGTCTTAAATTTACTTATGAAAAAGACTCGCAGACGTTCGGAGAACTTGCCGTTGCCGGTACGTATACCGTTACCGTTATACCTGCGGAGAACTTTAAGTGGAAAGGTTCGGACGGCGGCGACGGAGGAGCGGAACCTTTAACGTTTACTTTCGTTATAAATCAACTCGCCGTTATTCTCGAATGGACGGAAAGCAGTCTTTCGTCGGTATACGGCGAAGTACCCGCGCCTCGGGTTATCGTGAACAATGCGGTAACGGGCGATACGGTAGGAATTGTAATCGGCTATAAAGATGAAGACGGCTCGAACGTTATCGCAGACCTTTCTTCCGCTTCGGGCGCAGGTTATTACACGGTTTACGCTTCCGCCGTCGACGGAACGGATAAAGACAATTACAAAATTGACGGCAGTGCAATAAACGCAAATCTTTCCGCGCAGTATACAATTTTAAAGAAACAGTTGGCACAGCCCGTACAGCCTGCGGGCGCAACCGAAAGCACTTACAGCGGTTCGCTTTGGAGCGGAAGCATAAGCGGATTCGGAAGTTATAATCTGACTTCCGCGCTCGTAGGGGCGGCTGTTACGGGAGCACGTCCTGCTGTTTGGTACACCCAATCCGCGGAAGACGCAGACCGCGTTATAGATACTTCTTCGGATAGATATTCGTTTAACGTGTCTAACGGTGATTTTACCTGCTTTGACGCGGGTTTCTATTCGGTAGAGTTTACTATAAAAGACTCCGCGAATTACTGCTGGGCGGATTCGGGCAATACGAGAGACTTCGACTTTAAAGGCGTATATACCCATAAATGGAACGAGTTTGCAAAAATCGAACGCAAAACACTTACCGCGCCCGCGCTCGGTTCGAACCGTGCAATGGAATGGGGTACTGTAACGGCGCTGAATTCTATTCTCACAGGCGCGCTTGACGGAGTAAATTACGGAGTTTTATACGGAACGAACAAAGACTCCGATAATATTACGGGAAACAACCAGGGGGACGTCGACGGTTTCAACGGTTCTACTGCAACGCGCGGACAGTATTACGCGCTCCTGACTTTAAGCTCAGACGCGTTGAATTACGTCTGGGACGTTGAATTCGACAACGCGGATAAGACTGGCTATGCAGGCGCGTCGTTCGTAAACGGCGGTAAGGTATTTGAAATTATTTATACTTCGGAACACGGCGCTCAGGTTAAGCTTTATTACGCGATTACCGCATCGCAGGTAAACGTTGCGCTCACTTTAAACGATTACGTTTACGGCGATAACGGAGCGTTTATCGGTAGTTCGCAGAATACCGAAAGAAAGGGTTTAAACGACGCGGTCGTACTTCAGATTCCCGATGGTTTCGAAGACGCTACTTTCGACGGTTCGGGCGGCGGAGGAGGCAGCGCGGTTTATACGTTCTACAACAAAGACGGAACGGAACTTAGCGCGGACGAACTTGTTAACGGTTTGCCTTGGAACGCAGGCGAATACGGGGTCAGAATCGTAATCACGTTCGACAGAAACAGTGAAGGAGAGGAAGTCTATTCGGAGTGGGACAGCGGTAAACAGAATTTAACCGTAAATACCCGCGAGCTCGAAATCGTCTGGTCTTACTTGGGCAAGACGGGCAATACGCTTACAGCCGTTTATAACGGTAAAGGTCAGATGCCGACGGCTCAGATAGAAAATTTGCCGTCGAAAAAAGATTTCGGCGACGTTGATTCGCCCTTGCTGACTTATAATTATTCCGATACGCAAAAACCCGAAGACGCAAATTCTTATACGGTTTCCGTAACAGGGGCCGAAGGCGGGAATTTCAATCTCGATAATACTTCGGACTGTGCGTTTACAATTAATAAATATAATTTATCTATAGAAGCCGAGGGAGTAAACGGACACGTTTACGGTGAAGCGATAGACGTTTCCGGTAAGTGGAATTACGGCGGAAGCGAGGAGTTTTATAACGACGACGCCGACAATATTAAACTCGTCGTGCTTTTAAACGGAGTAGGTGACCCTTTTACGTCAAACGTTACTCCTATAGGCACTTATAAACTCTGTCCGGTCTGGAATAATTATTCGACACTGACTTTGGACGAAAACGGCGAATATACGCTTGAAACGGCAAATTATATAATTTCCGTTAAGTCAGCCGATTTTACGGTCGTCAAGCGTCTTATAACGGTCGAATTCACAGCTGACGGCGCGTCGGGCACATACGGCGAAACGGCTGATTTATATCAGAGCGGCGTTTATACTCTCAGTACGGAAAACGGAACGGGCGACCCGCTTGCCGACGACGTTTACGATGTGTTCAGATTATCCGCAAAATTAAATTCCGTAGAAGCTGTCGGGGATTCAAAAAACTGGTCCATCGGCATATATACAGTAACGGGTACAGCTATCTCGGATAATTACGGCATAACTTTTGTCGGCAGCGGAAAATATGAAATAACCTCCGCCGAGATAATGGATGTTAACGTAACTGGATATGTCGGAACATACGATGCGTCCGCTCATGATTTATTCACGGTCTCGGCGGTTACGGTAAATAATCAGTCGTTAAAGTGGTACTATAAGAGCATTGGCTCCGTTGACTGGTTGCCTTATTTCGCGGACGGTAAAAACGCTCAAATCAAAGACGTTGCCGATAGCGGAGTTTATTTCGTAAAAGCCACTGCTCCCAAC
>CAJUHC010000004.1:0-24223 GCA_910586345.1 uncultured Christensenella sp. | reverse complement strand
GAGGTGCCCGTTACCGTCGAAAAAGCGGAAATCAAAGTTCAGATCAATATCGGTATCTGGTACGGTGAAGAAAATCCCGCAGACCTTTCGTTCAAAGCGGACGTCGATAGCCTAATATCCGATGCAGATACTTTTAAATTTGACGGCTTGAGAGGAAACGAAACTATTGCCAATATAAATGTAAGCGGAACGTTTGCATATTCTGCGGACTATACGCAGGGCGAAAAACAGGGCATATACTCAATAAAGTTTATTAACGATTCAGATACTCTGAACGCGCCGAACTATAATTTCGTTAACGCCGTAAAGGAAGACGGAAGAGATAAAGGTGTGCTGACAGTAAAACCTCTCGCGCTCAAAGTCGTAATAAACGATATAGAAAGCGTATACTACGATACTTTCTCAAAAGTTAAATTCGTCACTGAAATAACTCTTCCCGACTCTACATATACAGGTATTGAACTTACTCAGAGCGAACTTGCGGAAAACATATGGGAAGAAATTTTCGACGCGTCAGCAGGCTTTGAAGGCGCAAACTTAATTACGCTTAAAACTACGGCATTTGCCGATACGAACGCGGGCACGCATACCCAAGCGGTCGGCGTATATTCGATAAGCGGAACATTGAATAAAGACAAAACCGATTATACTGCGATTTTCTCCGGAAGCAACGGCTCGACAGCCATACATACGGTCGTGCCAGCAAATCTCAGCGTAAGCGATATAACGGGATATAAGGGCGGTTATGACGAATTAAGCCATCTCGCATTGATAATAATGCGTAATGGAGAAGTCAGCGAAGTATTTGCAACGGCAAACGACGGAACGAATGTTACGGTTTCTTTCTATGCTTCGGACTATTCGGATAACGCTGTTTCGGCGGAAGATTTGGATTGGAGCGGTTTACCGGTCGTGACTGACCCGATTGAATATATCGACGTGTGCCGCAAAAACGTCTATTACCGTATTTTTGCAGGCGGAAATTACGAAACCGTTTACGGTATGTGCGAAACGGAAATTTCCCGCGTTGAAAACGCTTTTGTAAACGAAAGCGATTTGAAATTCAACGGCTGGACTTACGGCTTGTATTCGGCTACTAATCTCAACGGTTATAATGCGGATACGACACATAAAGTTACCGAACCCGTTTCAAAGTTCACAAGACTTGTATTATCCGACGGAGAGGTCGGACAGAACGAATTCGCATTCGATTTGACGCGTGACGGCAAGCCTATTGCAGAACTCAGCGGAACACACGACACTATAACATCGATATTTGCAGAAATGTGGGAGAAAGGTTTATTCTCCGCGGGAGAATACTCGCTTACGATAAATATGGACGGCACGGTCAACTACGGCAGTCTTGAAAAGTCGTTCGTGTTCACAGTCTATAAAAAGACTCTTACCGTAACGGCTGACGATAAATCTGTCGTTTACGGCGGCGCTGCACCCGAATATTCTTATTCGGTAAGCGGATTTGTCGCAGGCAAAACCGACGGTGTTGTTGACACCGAAGCGGATATTCTCGGTACGGAAAATAATTTCTTTACGTCCGATTACTCGGCAGGTCGTTTAAGCGGTTCCGTAGGAACGTACGCTATAAAACATTATCAGGCTGACGGTAGTACCGTTATAGAAGGACTTACGGACAAAGTTCTGGAAAACTACTCTTTCAGATTTGAAAGCGGCGAATTGACCGTTGAAAAACGCGAAATAACTATTACGATAACCGATGCGGAGAACTTCTATAATCTCAGCGTAATCAACGGAGAAACATACGGTAAAGAAGAAATCGCCGAATGGAGAAACTGTTTTACGGTAAGCGGAGTTTACGAAGGCGATACGGACGGAGGAATACAGAAGATTTTCGCGCTCCGGACTAACGCGCTGACTTCGGCGGGAGGTAAGGACACCAACGAGGCGGGCGAATATCCGATTTACACTAAGTGGCTTGATTTCTTATCGGATAGCGGAGCCAAGATTAGTTTCGGACACAATTATTCGGCTGTATTCGCGGATTGCAGCTAACTCGGCGAACTCCCCGATGACGCGGTTATCCAGGACGGAAATAATTATTGCGCAGGAACTTATACAATTAAAAAAGCTTTTCTTGCAGTCGATATACGCGGACCTTTCAATAATGCGGATGGTACGCAGGAAGCCGTAAACGGAAGTGTGTTCAGCAATACGAAAAAATATTATAAAGCGTTCGTAACTAACGATACGGACATCGTAGACTTCGTAGTTACTTATTACAACGGAACTGTAATAAGCGCCGAGAACAGATTGACGGATGCGCCCGTAAATGTCGGTAAATATAGCGTTACGGCAACAACCGATAACAAAAATTACGTTGCAAACAGGGCGAGCATACCGTTTGATATAACCCCTGCAACATTAAATGTCGGTTGGGTTGTAAACGGTACTTATGCCGCGGAAATTCAATACGGCGAAAATATTCCCGAATTCGACGTCGGTATTAACGGGTATCCCGCGAACAACCGCTTCTCGGGACTGACTTACAAATTCAGCAGTCCTCATTTTACAGAGCTTTCGGAAACTCAATTAATCGAGTTGCTCGGAGAAGTCGAATACGGATACGAAACCGCCTACGACGACGCTACGGAAAGAGATATATATATAGCGCCTAAGGTAAAAGTATCGCAAAACTTTACTGCAAGTGCGACAAGGGAAATACTCCGCGTCGTATCCCGTAAAATAACGGTGCAGGTCGACGGTTACGACGAAGGCAATGCAACCGCGACATCGCATTATACGGGCAAGGATCCGTTTGCGGATAACAAAGGGGAAATAAACGACTGGCTTACGGTAATCGAAAACGATGCGTTCGTACATGGTCACGGTTTGGCTGATTTGGGTATAACACTGACTATAGAAAGCCAGAATTACAACGCAAGCGATACGCCTTATAATGTAAACGTGTTAAAAGGCAATAGCCCTGTAAGCCGTAATTACAACGTTGTTTTCGTGGTCGGCGAGGAGAAAATACCTTATAGTGAAGTTAAGCCTACGTATCTGATTACCCAAAAGGAAATCACGGTTACGGCTAAAAACGTTAACGTAATTTACGGAGACGCTATTGATTCAAACGTTTCCAACGGAATACTGCAAAGTAATCTCAGTTTAGATTTGTTTAACAGATATTTCACGGTAAGCGGTTTCGAGAACGGCGAAACGTATATGTCTTTAAGTGATTCCGCAATGCAGGAAAACTCTTTCGTTTTCTCGACTGGCTATATGCCTTATATCAGTCGTGTCGGTAATGAAATCGTTTTGAGTATCGACGGTTCTTCACTCGGTTTCACGAACTATAAAGTAACCAAGTTTGTTTCAGGCAAAGTAATAGTAACGCCCCGCGTAATAACGGCAGGCACGCACGACGAAATTTATCTCGAAGCAACCGACGCTGATGGAAACAAAATTTACAATAACGGCGTTTACGGCGCAAGCCGCAACGCAGTCATAGAATTTATCGGTCACGATAACGGTATCGGATACGACGCGACGCGTTTCGCGCCCAAATTCAGCGTTTCTTATAACACGAAGTCTGGAGTGGGGCAAACTGCGCAAGCCGCTCCTACAAAGGTCGGCGAGTACATCGTTACGGTTAATCTCACAAACAGAGACTACGTGTTTGCTGGCAATGCGGTTTCGACTGCTTTACAGTTTAACGTGTTAAAGCGTACTATGTCGCTTTCGTGGTTGCATACGGCGATTGCAAACAATCCCAAAGAGGGCGAAACGGTAGATTTAACAAACAAAATCGCCGATTACGTCGAGTCGTTAATGACGCTTTCCAATTTCCAGAAAACGGTGGGCGATAGCGTATTCGGTATTACGGAGGGCACGGGTCCCGATCGGTATCAGATAGGAACGGTCGGCGGTGAAAGAGTAGGTCTTCATATCACCGCTCAGGGAACGGGCGAATACCGCGTCACTTTCGCGTTCACTTCCGAGGCCAGCGCCAACTATCAGTGGAATGATTCGGACAGCGCGTCCGAAGTAACAGTTATATTCAACGTAACAACAAACAAAGTATACATTACCGGTCTTCGTATTACGGGCTGGATATACAAACAGTACGATGCAGGACTTAATAAAGTAATTTTCAGCGTATCGAACGGAAATACGGACGGTGTACAGATTTCATACGCGCCTATAACGGGTCAGATTCCTACGGATACGGCAGGGTTCCAGAGCCTTTCGTATTCGGCAAGCATTCCCGAAGCTGCAGGAAATTACGCTGTCAGGGCTTATTATCCTTCATATCAGGGTTTAGGCGGCGACGAACAGTTTACTTCGTTCACGATAACGAAAGCTACGGTATCGGCTCCTGTAATTACCGTAAGCGGAAACAACGGAGTGTTCGGCGGGGTGGAATTAAGTTCCACTGTCGAATTCGACTCTATGATTCTGCGTATAAGCGGTTTTAACGGAATTAATTATGTTTTAACCGAAAAAGGCGCCGTTCTTACGGCTATGAACGCAGGTACTTATACTGTCAGGTTCGCTATTATCGACAGTGCAAATTATCAGTGGGGCGGAAACGTTTCTTCGGCTGACTGGGTAATCGAAAAAGCCGAAGATAACGCCGTTACATGGAATAATACCGAGGAACAGAGAACGGTTGTATACGGTAACGTTTTTGTGCCTGACGCTTCTGCGACGTACGGAGGAACGGTTTATTATCGCTATATGTTGAAAACAGGCGATACTGTGCCCGATGCCGACGACAGCGGCTGGACAGCAGCGTTTAATAAGTTCAATGTCGGAGAATATTGGATCAAAGCTACAAACAGCGGCAACAGCAACTATAACGGCGATTTCAAGATTATTTCGTTTAAAGTCGTAAAAGCGACTCTCACGGTTACTCCTAACGGCAGTATGATTTACGGCAACGAGTTCGAGAATTCCAATCCTACTTTCCAATATACAGTAACGGAAGGGCTTGTGAGAGGCGACGACCCCAACGAAGTAATTAAAAAAGTTTCAGAAGTTATTTATACCGTAACGAACTTGCATAACGGATTTAATGCGGGTACATACGGTTTCGTGCTCGAAACGGACGAAAACGGCAATGTAATCGGACTTGCAGCGGATAACTATAAAATAGTAAGCGGTGTCGGCGTATTTACGGTAAACAAGCGGAGCGTAGTAGTCAATATAGGCAATAAAACTTCGCAGTACGGCAGACCCGTCGACGTAAGCGATGTAAGCGTGACTTACGGAAGCCAGAACGGGCTTGTCGCGGGAGACGACCTTAATCTCACGTTTACGACTACGGCGACCGAGAACGGCAACAAGGGCGGTTACATAATAAACGCAACTTATAATAACGGCAATTACAATGCAACGATTAACCCCGGTACTTATACGATAACGGAACGTCTTATAACGGTAGAAATAGTTCAAGGCGGCGGAGTCTACGGCGAAGACATAGTCGGAGTGACTTATTCGAAAGTATTGGACGACGAGCAGGTCGATATAACCGATTTCGTAAACGATAAACTGAACATTACGGTGGTTTACAGCGGCACGGCAAACGACGGAACAGTATTCAACGGTACCCAGACGCCTTTGCTGGCAGGCTCTTACGTTGCGACTGTAAAGGGCTCCGGTAACGATAACTTCATTGTCGTAGGCGAACCGTTTGCACAGTTTGTAGTTGAAAAGAAAGAGGTTGACGGCTCGTTGATTACCGTTGAAAATCAGACTTATAACGGCGAGATTAAAATTCCCGAAATAAACAATTCCGCGTTTGTATCGGCTTACGGCGGCGGAATTTACGAGGAACTTGCCCACGGCAGCTTCGTCAATGCAGGGGAACATAATATAACTCTGCGCTTGATAGACGCAGACAACTATAAATGGCTGTCGGTAGAAATTGCGGAGCGCAACATAATATTTACAATCGATAAAGCTGAAAACGAATTGACAGAAGAGTTAAAGATATCGGGCTGGATTTACGGCGAATACGACGTCGCGACTAACTCGCCTTCGGCTTCCGTCAAATTCGGTCAAAGTCTTATAGTTTATACATATTGCGAAACGGAAGACGGCAGGTATTATTCCGGGGCTCCCGTAACCGGCAATGTCGGCGACTATTATGTACGTGCGACCGTTATGGCGACGGATAACTACAACGCGTTTGAGAGCGCGCCCGTAAAATTTTCGATAACCAAAAAATCACTCGCTCTTCCCGCTTTGGCGGAGATAAAAGAAGGCGAAGGCAAAAACGACGTCTATACCGGCGGAGAGTTGCTTGCCGAAATATTAGGTTTCGATATGGCGCTTATGAATCTCGATTACGAAGGTAAAACCAACGTAAGCGGAGGACGTATCACGCTGGTTGCCGTAAACGCGGGTACATATACCGTAAAACTCACTATCGCAGGCAATAACAATTATCGCTGGCAGAATACCGAAGCGGACGAAGTAATTTTAAGCTGGACGGTTGCGCCTAAGGCGGTAGCCAAACCCGTTGCGAATACGAACGGATTTATGGTCAACGGTCAGGTTCTCACCTATATACCCGTAGGCTTCGACGAAGAAATTATGACTATCGAAGGCAACCGCACGGCTTACGGCGGTGAATTTACGGTAACGGTAGGGCTTAAAGACAAAGCCAATTACGTATGGGAAGACGGCGGAGTCGAAGATATTACTTTCGATTGGACCGTTACGGGTATCAATACGGTATTCAAGATTGTCGTATCCGTGTTATCGGGCGTTGCCGGAATTGCGATTATCGCCGCGGGAGTGCAGTTGTTGCTCGATAGACGCAGAAAACGGATACTTGAACGCGACATAGATAAACGCTCGCAGGCAGAAATAAACGCAAAAGCCGAAACCGAATCACAAAAGCGGGGTAACGAATAATGAATATGTTTAATTCGATTTTACTTGTAAGACAGTTATCTCCCGCGCAATTGGCGGCCGTAATACTTTTAAGTATACTTATCGCCGTATTAGTTGCTGGCAACGTATTGTTGTTTCTTTATCTGCGCAATCGCGGAGTCAGAAAACTCTGTACTCATAAACTGCAAAACAAGCGCGACGAACTTTTACAGCAGCTTAACCTTTTGCGCGAAGGTGTGCTCGTTACTTCCGACGAGGAAGAGGAAGAAGAGGAGCCCGAAGAGGCGGAAGAATTACTGCTCGTCGACGAGGAAGAAGACGACGACAACGACGAAGAAGAAACCGCCGTTTCGAACGAAGGACCCCGAAGTTTAGGCGTAGTCAGTCAGGAGGAAGTCGACGAGACTTTCGATGCGGAAATACTTTATATTTCAAATACGTCGATGCCTGTAAGAGAAAAACTCGGATTCGCAGACTCCGAATACGACTCAAAACGTTATTACGTACGATACTCTTTGGGATTCGAGGCGAAGCTCAGATTATCTTCGGACGAGGTGAAAGAGCGTTACGTTGCGTTGATGAACGAAATCGCTATGTACGACGGAGTAAAAGTCAAACAGAGTTACAGACAGCAGCGTATTTACAAAGGCCGTAAAACGTTAGGTTTGATAGTGTTCAGAGGAAAGACGCTGTGCATCGCATTAGCGCTTAATCCCGCCGAATACGCCGAAACAAAATTCCGCGGTATTGATAAGTCAGACAGTAAAAGGTTTGCAAAAACGCCTATGTTTATGAAACTGACTTCACAGCGCAGACTCGATTACGTAAAATATCTTTTACTTCAGCTAGCGGAAGAAAATACCATAATGCCGTTATCGGAACCCGAACAGCTTACTTTCGAGCTGGCTGAAAAATCGCGCGAGGAGCTGTTTATCGATAACAAACTTCAGATTTCGGTTCTCGGCGAGGTTCCCGACAGCGTTCCTTACGAACAGCCCGATACGGAAGAAGACGAGGTTGACGAAGAGGAACTCGAAAGCGGAATAAGCGTGGAAGAACTTAAACGCTACAACCGCAGTTATACCGCTCGTATTATACAGGCGGACGACGAATTGAAAGCCCGTTATTCGGAAATCAAAAACCATATCATATCTTACCGCGGAGTATTCAACGGAATAACGTGGAAACGCGAAGCGTTCTACGTTCCCAAGCGCGATTGTTTTGCAACTTTCGCCATACGCGGAAAAACTCTTTGTCTGTTCTTATCGGTTCCGTCTTCGAAGTTTGAAGGAACTAAATATAAAGTCGAAGACCGTACTCAACAGGTCCGTAACGCTAAGATGCCGACGATGTTCCGTATCAGAAGCGACAGGGGCACGAAGTATGCTAAAGAACTTATAGACATAGTTCTTTCGGAAAAGGGCGTAAAGATTAACGAAGAGTACAAGCCGATTAATTACAGACCGTCCTACCGTTCGACGGAGAATCTTATAAACGGCGGATACATTAAAGTCAAGACCACGCAGGTAATCGTTGAAGAACCTCAGACGAAAACTTCTAAGCGTTCTAAGACATCAACTAACAACAGGACTTCTAAAAAGAGCGCTTCGGCTTTGAAGAAGACTGCAACTGCGGAGAGCGAAGCGGCGGTTTCAGCCGCTGACGGCGACTCGGTTTCCGAAAGCAAATCTGAATAATGCGGCAGATTAAAACAGCAGAAAAAAATAAGGTGCACTCGTTTCGGGTGCACCTTATTTTTTTAACCTTATTTCGTTACCGCAATCAAAAATCAAATCTCCGCAATCGTATATACAGTATTCGCAATTTCTGTTTTCAAAGCTTACGCGATACGGGCTGTCGCATTTTCCGTCGGAGTCTGTAACAAGCAAATCGCAATTTTCAAACGGCACGTATTCTCCCGCGCATACCGCAACTTTCGTATTACCGCATTTCGCGTTTAAACTGTAACCGTCCGCAAACGCAAATTCGATACCTTTAATATTAAATTCGCTCTCATAGTTTACGGTACAGTTTTTATAAGGCTGAACGTTTATATATCCGTAATAAATATATAAGTTTTTACAGTTAAGTGCAAATCCGTCGTATGATGATACGCAGTTCTCGCCGCCGAGAATAATCAAGGCCGTCAAATCTAACGCATAGTACTCGTTCAGCATCGACTGCGTTTTTTCTGGAGACAGATTTTCGGTAACGATAAGTATGTTTTCGCCTTTCGATTTTATTAAAACTTCGCCTCCTCCGTAATTAGCGGAAACGATTATTCTATAACCGCTGAAAGGCGCGAAAACGTTTGAAACAACGTTGACGAATACAAATACCGCAACGCACGTTACGGCAGTCAAACGGTATTTGAGTTTCAGATTGATTTTATCCGATAAAGCCAAAACAGCTATGTAAAACGGCAGTAATGCGGCGGCACCGAAACCGCTTATTATTGCTTTTTCAAAGCTCGTGCCGAGAAAAACCGAAACTACCGCTTGTAAAGGCAGAGCGGTATACGGAAGTATAACGGCAACGGGCGGAATAACAGAAGCAATCAGCGTACTTATAAAAATAATAACGAAAACCGCGGACAGCAACGGCAGAATAATAATATTCATAATCAAGCCTGCCCAACTGAGGTATCCGAAACAGGAGAGCATTACGGGCATAGTTCCGGCCTGTGCCGAAAGCGAAACTCCTATCGCGCCCGAAATATTACGGGGTAGTTTTTTAAACGGACGTGAGATATTTTTCGAAAGCAGTATAATACTGCCCGCCGCGCATACCGACAGTTGAAAACCGACTGAAAATAAACTGAGCGGGGTTAAAAGCAAGATTATAATTACAGACAAAGAGAGCGCGTTTAAACTGTCGTATTTTTTATGCGTCAGTTTTGCAAGTACTGAAACGGTACACATAACTACGGCTCTTAAAGACGAAGGAGTGAACCCGCAAATTCCCGCGTAGAAATATAAAACCGACAAACACAAAAGAGCGACAGCGTATTTATTCAGACGGAATTTTTTTAATATAGTATATATCGCCGCGTATATAATTCCTATATGCAATCCGGAAACTGCAAAAACGTGCGCTATTCCGCCGTAACGGAAATTTTCCATTGCGCCTTCGTCAACGTCCTGCGTACTGCCTGTAAGCATAGCGAACGCAATCGCGGCGGTACCGCCGTCGAGGTTATTGTACAGAATATCGCGGATATGCGAGCGTATACTTCCGAAAAACGAATATCCGTATTCGGCTTTAAGGTTATTGGATACGTAACAGCCGTATTTGACGTTTTTCTGAACGTAGTTATTGAGCTTGCCGTAAGGGAATAAGTCTTTGCGTGATATTTCTGCTTTAAATTCGACTCTATAACCTGTTTCACAGAAATCTCCGTAGGCTTTTCCAAGGTAAACAATCATTTTACCGTCTATCTTCTCTCCGTCGGCGCGAAGATTTTTCAATATTATGTATTCGCTTTCCGACGTTTCGCCCTTTTCGCAGACAACGGCGGAAACAGTATAAGAAGCTCCGTCAACGATTTCGCTTGTACCGTAATTTCTGAGTTTTATGCAGCCGCTCGTCAAACCGGAGACGAGGAAAAGCGCGGTAAGTAAAACGGTTATGATTTTTATCGGATTCTTAGTAAATAAAGCGGTAACGGCAATAATCAGCGCCGTTATGGGAACGACAGCGATTATATAAAACGAATTTATGTCGAAATAAATAAAAAGACGGCTTAACGCAACGCCTGCCGAGAGCGCGGACGCGAATATGAGCGGAATTCTTATGTTAATCAGTCTTTTCATAATTTAAAATTTACCATATACGGCAATTTTTGTAAATCGTTTTATTTTATATTTTCAAAGCGTTTACAGATAATTATATCATTATGTATCGCAAACCAAAACATATCGGAATAATTCCCGACGGAAACAGACGGTGGGCTGTTTTGAACGGCTTAAACAAAGACGGCGGTTACGAATACGGTTTGTCTGCCGGACTTAAACTTTTGCGCGAGGCAAAAAAAGCGGGAGTAGAAGAACTGACGTATTACGGTTTTACGACCGATAACTGTAAACGGCCGAAAGAACAGGTTCAAGCTTTTTCAAAAGCGTGTTCGAAAGCCGTTAAACTGATAAAAAACGAAGGAGTAAACGTATACGTTTTGGGGAATACGCGTTCTGTTTGCTTTCCGAAAGATTTGCTACCGTATACCGAGAAAAAACCTGGAGACGGGATGAAAGTCAATATACTCGTTAATTACGGTTGGGAATGGGATATGAAAAACGGTTGGATATCCCGAGATATTCCGAGAATAGATATGGTGGTCCGCTGGGGCGGTATGTGCCGTTTATCGGGCTTTCTTCCCGTTCAGACTGTTTATTCGGATTTCTATATAATAAAAGATTTGTGGCCCGATTTTAGTGAAAAACAGTTCACCGACGCTCTCGATTGGTATCAAAAACAGGACGTCACGTTAGGCGGTTAAATAAAAATTTTCTTCCTATACTATTGCGGTTAGATAATTTATATGCTATAATAAACCCGCAAAGGGGGATTTTATGAAAAAGCTAAAATTTTTAACTGTTCTAATCGCATTGATATTTTCAGTCGCGGCTTTTACTTTTACTGCCTGTGAAAGCAATTCCGGCGGAGTAGTCGGAAACGGTAATAATAGCGGAAACACCGACAATGAAAATACAGACGACTGGAATAACGACGATGAAAATACCGGCAACGGTAACACGGGCGGCGATAAAGAACCTCCGGGCGTTGAAATTTTCGGGCTGGCAGAGGAGATTGCAAACATAAATATCGTTACCGCGGACGGTCAGGATATTACAGGCGACGAAGATAATCAGGAATATAAAACTGCGAAGTTCACCGTTACGAACGGGCGCGACGGAGAGAATTTCGAATCGGTACCCGGGAAAGTGCGTGTGCGCGGAAACAATACCGCGGGTTACGACAAAAAGTCGTTCCGCCTGAAATTCGACAGTAAGATAAATCTGTTCGGCTTGAACAACGGCGCAAAGTGCAAAAACTGGGTACTCCTCGCAAGTTATAAAGACGTCTCTTTTTTACGCGATGCAGTTACGTTTGAATTTGCAAAGCAGTCGCTCGCCGAAAACGGTTATTATTCGAGCGATTATTGCTTTGCGGAAGTCAGTATAAACGGCAAATACAACGGCTTGTATCTTGTAGCCGAACAACAGCAGGTCAACCCCAACCGCGTAGACGTTTACGAACCCGTAGAGGGCTATACTGGCACTGATATAGGATACCTTGTCGAGTATGACGGAAATGCGTATAAAGAGCCTGTCGGAGTTAAGTTTAGCGTGAGTTATTCTTCGTTTCCGCTGGTTTGCGAGGACGGGAAACAGATGGTTGCCTCGCAGTATCCTTTTGTACGGGACGTTATGTATACCGTAAAGAACGATATGTACGGTCCTAATCCCAATAATACGGAACAGTTGAGATTTATTACCGAATATACTAAAAACGTATTCAAAATCTTATACGACGCTATTTATAACGGAAAGTATACGACCTTTAATTCCGATTATACTGCAATAGTACCGGCAGATTTTACGGACGCGCGTTCCGCGGTCGAAGCGGTCGTGAACCTTGATTCGTGGGTCGATATGTTTATTTTGCAGGAAATTGCCTGCGATAACGACATTGACTGGTCGAGTTTCTTTTTCTCGGTTGATATGAGCGCGGGAGGAGATAAAAAACTTACTTTTCAGGCTCCTTGGGATTTCGATTCAGGTTTCGGTATGATGAAAGGGCTCGAAGAACTCGATAAAATTTTTACTGCAAACTCTTACACGAACGCAATGCACGGACTTAATCCCTGGACGGCTTTGCCCGCACACGCCGACTGGTTTATGAAAGTTGTAGCGGAGCGTTGGAACGAACTTAAAGAAAGGGGAGTATTCACCCGTCTTACTTATCTTATTGAAACGGTAACGGAAACTTATAAGCCTTATTTCGAGAAAAATTATACGCGTTGGGATAACCTCGGTAAGATTGTAGACCCCGTCCAGAGCGAAACTTTGAAAGATTTCAAATCGCAATCCGACGCATCGGATTACCTTAAAAACTGGCTTTCGCGCAGAATAAACTTTTTGGATAAGTATTTTAAAGATTTGCTGAAATAAATAAAAATGAAAAAGAGCGGACCCGTTAGGGTTCGCTCTTTACGTTTCGTCGGTTATTGTTTTCGTGGGTTCGGAATCTTGAAGTTTTAAAGTTTCTTCACGCTTTTTAAAGACTTTCGGGAACGTTGCGAATATGACTGCGGAGGTTATCGCGCCTGCAATGAAATCTGCGATGCCTTCCGATAAATATACTCCTTTAAAACCTATAAAACTAGTAAGAGTGAAACACAGCGGAATTAAAATTATTACTTTTCTCATAACCGCAAGCATAAGCGCGGATTTAGCTTGTCCCAAGGCAACGTTGACGTTTTGCAAAGTCATTTGTACGAAAAACATTATCGAACCCATAAGGAAAAGAGGGGAATAATCTTTTACTATGTTTCTCACGCTGTCGCTTGCGGAAAAAATGTACGCGTATATTTGCGGAACGGCGAGAGAGACGGACCAGACTGTAACCGCGAAAATAAAAGCTATTACGGTAACGCATTTGATTCCTTTTTTCAGTCTTTGCGTATCGCCCTTTCCGTAGTTGTAACTCACAAAGGGTTGCATACCGTACCCGAGTCCATTTAAAGGTAGTGATATTAATTGGAGCGCACTTAGCATAATAGTTAACGCGGCGGTATAGTCGGCGTTACCGCCCGTCGCAACGTTTAAATTTATATTAAAAACAATTTGTATCGCGCATTCCGTAACAGTCATTACAAACGGAGTAAAACCGAGTGAAAGAATGCTCGCGATAATTTTTGCGGACGGGCGCATATCTTTGAGGTTAAATCTGAATATGCTTTTTTTCGAAATAAAAAATATAGTTATCCAGATAAAAGAAACGGTCTGAGATATAACTGTCGCAAGGCTCGCTCCGTTTACTCCCATTTTGAACACGAAAATGAAGAGGGGGTCCAAAGCGATATTAACTATTGCGCCGAATAACACCGAAAACATTGCAATCAGCGAAAACCCTTGCGCGGTAATGAACGGATTCAGTCCTTGCGCAAGCAAGACGAATAAAGTTCCTGCGGAGTATATTCTCAGATACGATACCGCAAAACCGACCGCGCTCGGCGGACAGCCGAATGCCGAAACTATTTGTTTCGATAATAAAAAAATCAGCGCGCTTAAAATAAGCCCTGTCACTGTCAGTAGAACGAAAGATACGTTAAAGATTTTATTTGCTTCGGTGCTGTCGTTTTCACCTAATTTGATGCTCGCCCGCGGAGAGCCTCCAAGCCCTATGAGGTTGGCAAAAGCCTGGATTATCAGCGTAATAGGTAAAACTATGCCCAAAGCCGCCAAAGCGTCCGTCCCTGAACCCTCGATTTTAGCGACAAACATTCTGTCTACTATATTATATAAGAACGTTACGAGTTGGGCAATAACCGCAGGTATAGTCAGCTTGAAAACGAGAGGGATTATATTTCCTTCGCCCAATCGGTCTGCTGAGTTTTTGGTTAATTCGCTGTTATGTGACATAAATGAAAATTATTAATTTTAATGGTTTAACGCAATAAATATAATACTTTTACAAACAAAAATCAAGAATTTTTAAAAGTATAATAAACGAATAAAACGCTCGTTACTTGTTATCAGGACGTATTTTTGTTATAATAGTTGTAACTGAAAGTAATAAGTTATTGTTAACTTATGTATAATCCGCATTTAATATATGCAGGTTGCGATAAGGCTTATAGAAAGAGGAAACGATTTATTCTTAAATAATGAGTTAAATCTATATGAATTAACGCTATGCACATTGTCGCATACCATACTTAACAATGTAAAAAGAAGCGATAAAACCCAAAGTTCTATCGCTTCTTTTATTGGCGGAAGGAGAGGGATTCGAACCCCCGGAAGCTTTCACTTCAACGGTTTTCAAGTCCCGACAGTTGATTTATTCCTACCGCTCGTTGCCTATCGTTATTGTTACATATTTGCCAAAAATCAAGCTTAAAACCCCTTAATTACAGGGTTTTCAGCTTTTTTATTGCCTTTTATTGATTTTTACTGATTAATAACAATGCCTGTAAAAATCGTATTTTTGATAACATTTTGTAGAGAATTTGTAGATGTTCAATAGCCGCCCTTGACAATTTTGTAAGGCGGTGATACCCTGCCATAAGGCGGTAAGCACAAGCGAACACAAAATCATTGAAAATATATAGAACTTACAATCATATCGGCAACAGAGTTTATTTCTTGGTCGCAATCGTTATTAAGCCACGCCATAGAAACATTAAATAGCATACCCGAATAAAGATACGGCGCATATTTATTTTTATCGGGGTGCTCGTTTTCAAAAGTAACAATAAAATTTTTATTCAGATAATCAAGATAAATATATTCCAAATGCGCCTTTCTCAACAGTTTGAAAGGCTCTTTGTTTTGTTTGAAAAGCGTCAAAACATTTGTTACGACTTTAACATAATCTTCTTTACAACGCGGGTAACAACGCTGACTGAAAATAAACTCTTTTGTATTGTGTTCAAAGTAAAAAGTGATAACATCTTCCTTGCTCTTAAAGTAACGATAAAAAGTCGCTCTGCCTACGCCCGCTTTTTCGGCTATATCGGTAACGGTTATTTTTTCGTATTCGTAAGCCGACATCAATTTGAAAAGTGCTTGCACAATATAGTGTCTGGTATATTCTTCGGGTGCATATTCCACGATACAAAATCTCCTTTTTTGTCTTATTTGCGCTGACATATTCGGGCATAGTGTCTCATTACCGATTTAGGCGGTTGATTTTTTGCCGCATATTGTATATGATACACTTGTCTCACGGAAAAGTCAACCGAAACGCGCGTCGGAGTGGCAACGTAAGACAAAATCAAAATAAAAGGAGCAAAAAATGCAGGACAGAGATTTTGTGTCTTATGAATATAAGACAGTAACAGTTAAGGCTAACCAACAAACAAAAGCAATAGATATGTACGAAGCGTTTGGTTGGGAAATTACGGGTACTACGCCTACCGTAGTGGACGGGTTGACTATCTCGTTGAAACGTGATAGAAAACAAAAGCACAAACAAGAACTTACTAAACTCGAAAGACAAGCGGAAGATTTGTTTAATACTCTTGACGGCTTACAACGTGCCAAAACAATGGGTGCAAGCATTTTCGCTTATATATTTGGCGTAATTGCAACGCTTGTTCTCGGTGGCGGAATGTGTCTTGTAATGCTTATGCAAAATAGCATACCCGCATTTGTCGGCGGAATTATACTCGGCATCATCGGTATCGCGTTGTGCGCAGTAAACTACCCGATTTACAAAAAAATTACCGTCAATAAAACAAAGCAAGTTTTGCCCATAATTGACGACAACGAAGAAAAACTTGCTAACCTACTTGAAAAAGGCAACGATTTGTTGCACGCCGATTTGATATAAAAGTTTCAATTCGCAACATACGCGCTCGTTCACACGGTGTTAAATAAAAAAATTAAAAGGAGTGAAAAAATGAACGAAACAATTTATTTCAAACAAAGACAAGACGGCTACAAAAAGGTTTTGGCGAACATTAAAACGAACGCCCATAACCGCACCGATTTTGAAAATGCGATAGTAGAAAAAATCTATCGTTGGTGGGCGGAATGGCAACCCGATTATGAGGGCTGGCTCAAAGTAGCCGATTGGCTGTATGCGAGCAACTGCGTTATCGACGCGATCGGCGACGAACCGCAGATTTACAAAGTTTACCGCGAAGCAATGAAGCACCAACGCGATACGTTCACGATGGATATGGGACCTATCGATAACTGTCTTGTCGAAGGCGATACGCTTGCTATCAGTTACAATATGTATCTGACCGCAAAAGCGGACATAGGACCGCTCAAAAAAGGTACGACGTACAAAATCAAAGTAACCGAATTCAACAAGTTCGCAAACGTGGAAGGGTATGACGAACCTATGGTAGTGCATCTTCTTCTCACGTCCACAACGCCCGGCGTTTAATTCACTCAGTCCAAAGGAAGTCCGATAATGAGGAATTTACTTCGTAAATATAAAGAATTGTCGTTTGAACAAAAAACACTATACAAAACAATAATAGGCTTGTGTTTTTCGACCGTTCTCGCTTGCGGAAAACTTGTTATCGGACTTTTTACGGACTATAATATGATTAGTATCGCAGTTTACACATTCGGTATTTTATTTGCAAAATTAGAGTGCGTACTCGGTATTAAACCAAATAAACGCACTTTCAAACAACGCAATATATTGATTGCGGTTTTTCTTTTTATTGCAAGCGTTTTTTATATAGGGTTTATGGTACGAATGTTTTTTATAGAACGCAAACTAAAAGATAACGGAATGATATATGTGCTGTTGCTTGCATTTATTTCTTTTGTCGAACTCGGCTTTGCTATTACGGGTTTGTTTCGCATAAAAAATAAGGGACACTATTATCGCAATATAAAGATTATCAATTTTTGTGTTGCTTTAATTGCTATTCTAACAACGCAAATGTCTATTTTGAATATGCAATCGGAAACAAACACGATAAATATTGCAAACGCTTATTCGGGTATCGGCGTAGGTTGTTTTATTGCATTATGCGGCGTATATATTTTATTCGCACCGAAAATCAGTATTATCGGTCGCGAACATAATGTATTTGAATTATTTGAAAAAGACAAAAACAAACTTATAAATATGGAAAAAGATACGGTTGAATTACCATTATGCCATAGCACCGTGTATGGCTCTTATGTTTATCGTGCGATAGTAATAGACGGTATTATAGACGGTCATATCGAACGAAATAAATCGCTCTGGAAACGTATGCACTTATTTTGGAAAATCATTTGTTGTATTCTTTCCGAAATACTTTTATTTGTTTGGTTGATAGGTCGGCTGTTGTTCTTTTTTCGTTCCATAAATCTTCCCAAAAGATTAGAAAGGAAAATGAATAATAATGGCTTTATAAAAGTCGGTGAATAAATGGATGAGAAAAATATTCATTTGTATTATGCGTGTTGTCCTTATTGTAAAAACGTACTCGTGCAATCACAGAACGGTATGGACGGCTATATAAAATGTTCGAAATGCGATAATTATATACATATCATTGTTCGCAACGGAACTGTAACGGTTAAAACAAAATCATAAGGAGCAAATTCAATGACCTACTACGTTGTTTGCCCCGAATGCGGGTATAAATTGTTAAAAGCGAGCGACGGCTCTACAATAGAAATCTATTGCCCGGAATGTAAAGGTAAGTTTTTAATCGCTGTAAAAGACGGAAAAGTTACCGTGCAAAGAGCGCTCGATAATAAGTAATCATTAGTATTGCTTTTATACGCCACTCTGTAATGTGTAACGCAATTACAAGCGTTGCGACAATGTGCGGGCGGCGACAGCCGCCCGCAGTGGCGTATAGTATTAACTTTACGCCACTATGTAACACTGTAACACTTTCGGCGTAAAAAAAATTGAAAAATGTAAATCTATGACGAAAAGCAACTATTTGATTTATGCCCCATAGGGTGGGTTCTCTTGGGTGGGATAATAGAAAAAAGCAACGGCTTGTTTCCGCTGCTTTTTCATTTTACTGCGCTCTGACGAACTTTCCGTTTTCCCGAACATTGTAGTTGTTTTCATACGTTAGCGGCTTGGGTTGCCATTTGGCAATAAAGCCCGCAAGTCCGTTAATTAAAATATACTGCATTTTGTCGGCGTTAGAACGCGATTGCTCTTGGCGGAAAGTGAGGGATTCGAACCCCCGGAAGCTCTCACTTCAACGGTTTTCAAGACCGCCGCTATCGACCACTCAGCCAACTTTCCAAATAGATTTATTAAGTTTTTATCTGCAAAATCAAGCAAAAATGATTTTGTAGAAATATTTGTAGAAGTCTATAAATTAAGACTTCCGTTGTAGAAATTGTCAACCGCTCTCGCTGTTACAATTTAACGCTCAAAACAAGCCTTTTTACCCCGACAATCGGGCGTTTAGCAAGGTTTCGAGCAGTCAAGCAATCCCATTGTAGAAAGATTTAGGGAAATAAACCCATTGAAATCAATTGTTTGACGCGATTGCGCAATGCGAACAATCGCTATTCCGTCGCTTCGCTCCTTACAAGACCGCCGTATTCGACGTACCGAAGCGTGAAGAGCTTACCGCTCTGCCATCCTTCCGTATGGAAATATTAAGTTTTACTTTTTAAGCACGTTACCGCTTACAAGCGAAAATCATACGTTTAAGTTTTGTCTGTTTGATATAATTTTTATTTAAAAACAGCTTTATAATTCTATCAAAACGAAACAAGGTTGTCAATTGTTTTTATCTTAAATTTCGGTTGTATATTCAACAGAAGCAACGGTTGCGAGGAAGATGTTTGCAGCTCCCGACGAGAGTAATACCTTGCAAACAGCGTCGCTTGTTGCTCCTGTTGTGAGTACGTCGTCAACGAGCAATATATTTTTATTTTTAATCTCAATGCGGTTTCCGATTTTAAAGCAACCTTTGAGGTTGTTTTCGCGTTCTTTTCTGTTGAGATGTTTTTGTTCCTTAGTATCTTTGTTTTTTACGATTGCATTTTTAACTACAGGAATATTCAAACGTTTAGACAAACATAACGCAAGCAGTTCCGATTGATTATAACCTCTTTTACGAACTGCTTTTTCGGTCATAGGTACAAAAACTATACAGTCGATACGAGGCAAATCTTTAACTTTTTCCGCAATTAAATCTGCGAAATACTCTTTTAAATAACCGTTTCCGTTTTTGAATTTGGCGATAAGTATTACGCTTCCGCCTTCATAAACAAGGGGAGATACGGCTTTTTTAAAAACAGGTGCATTGCCCTTGCATTCAAGACATATTATCGGGAATTTAGTTTTTCTTCCGCAGACGGGACATACGGATTCGTTGTTAAAGACTACTGTTTCGGAACAAGCCGGACACAGATTGCTTTCGAAAGTTTCTATTCCGCAAATATCGCAGGTGAATGCTTGCGGAAATAAAAAATTGCCTAAAAGTTCGCCCAATTTACTCATAAATATTTTTTTAAATCTTCGGTGCGGTCGACGCGTTCCCAGGGCAGTCCGGATTTTCCGAAGTGACCGTAAGCCGCCGTCTGAGAGTAAATCGGCGCTCTAAGTTTGAGACGTTTAATAATGGAGTAGGGACGCAAATCAAATTCTTTTATTATTATATCTGCAATTTCGTTATCTGAAATTTTACCGGTCCCGAAAGAATCGACGAACACGGATACGGGCTTCGAAACCCCTATTGCGTAAGCTATCTGCAACTCTATTTCGTCGGCAAGTCCGGACGCAACTATATTTTTACATATATATCTCGCCATATACGCCGCAGAACGGTCTACTTTGGTAGGGTCTTTGCCGGAGAAAGCTCCGCCGCCGTGCGCGCATCTTCCGCCGTAGGTATCGACGATAATCTTTCTGCCGGTAAGCCCGCTGTCGCCTTCGGGACCGCCTATTTCGAATCTTCCGGTGGGATTGATGAAATACTTGGTATCTTTGTCCAAAAGCTGTTCGGGAATTACGCTTATTACGTATTTATGTATATCTTCTTTAATTTTGCTTTGCGCAACGTTTTCATCGTGCTGTGCCGAAATAACTACGGCGTCGGCTCTTTTAGGCGTTTTTCCGTCGTATTCGATTGTTACCTGTGTTTTACCGTCGGGGCGCAGGTAGGAGAGAAGTCCCGATTTTCTGACCTCTGTAAGTCTTAACGCGAGTTTATGCGAAAGAGCGATGGGCAGAGGCATTAATTCGTCGGTTTCACGGCAAGCGTAGCCGAACATCATTCCCTGGTCTCCGGCGCCTAATAAATCTTCCTCCGAACCGCCCGCCTTATTTTCAAGAGAGCTGTCGACTCCCATAGCTATATCGGGGCTTTGGCGGTGAATCGCAACGGTTACGTCGCATTTATCGTAAGCAAACGTCCCGAAATTATAGCCGATTTCCTTAATCGTGTTCCTTGCTATGGCTTCGTAATCTACCGACGCTTTTGCCGTTACTTCGCCCATAATCAGAAGTCTGTCGAAAGCGGCGCAGCACTCGATTGCGCATCTTGCGTTTGCGTCCTGCGCCAAAATCGCGTCGACGACAGCGTCGGAAATTCTGTCGCAGAGTTTATCGGGGTGTCCTTCGGTAACGCTTTCGCTTGTGAATAATTTTCTCATAATATCCTCTTTTGATAAATTAAAACCCCGCACAAGCCGAGCGGGGTTAATTGCATTATAAGTCCCATAGTCCTCGGCGTTAGCACCTTGCTCGGCAGGTTGCTGTGTGGTCTAAGAGCCGTTCTCTCGCACACTCTTTATAGGTTTTACGTTATTATACACAATACACAGATAATTGTCAAACAAATGTTGCAATTACGGTTTAAATAAATTATAATAAGTATAATGAAATGTATCCAGTGTCCGGTAAAATGCGGAACAGACAGACAAATTAACAACGGCGCTTGCGGAGTAAAAAATCTACGCATTGCTAAATATTATCTTCACCCGTACGAAGAACCGCCTGTATCGTTTAAAAACGGCAGCGGATGCATATTTTTCTGCGGCTGTTCTTTAAAATGCGTGTTTTGCCAGAACTACGAACTTTCCCGCAATACGAGAGGCAAAGACGTTTCAGCCGCCGAACTTGCGGATATATTTAAAAAACTCGAAGATAGCGGAGCCGAGAACGTTAATCTCGTAAACCCGACTCATTATTTAAAAGATATAGCAAAAGCTCTTGAAATTTACCGTCCCCGAATTCCGATAGTATACAATACGCACGGTTATGAAACGACGGACACTCTGAAAATGGCGGATGAATTCACGGATATATTTTTACCCGATTTGAAGTTTATTGACCCGCTTTTATCGAAACGTTATACGGCACGTGCCGATTACGCCGAATACGCTTTGCCCGCAATTAAATTTATGGCGGAAAAACCGCTTAAAATGCGTGACGATGGCAAAATGCTTTCGGGTTGCATAATAAGACATCTTATATTGCCGCTTGCAACTTACGATTCGGTAAATATAGTCAAATTTGTTTCCGAATTGCCTGAAAGCGTATATTTAAGTTTGATGAGCCAATACACTCCTTTCGGCGAAATTCAAAATTTTAATGAATTACAGCGTAAAATAACGAAACGCGAATATGAAAAGGTGCTTTCCGCCGTCGCGGAATACGGTCTTAAAAACGTATTTATCCAAGATATGGAAAGCGCGGCTGAAAATTATATTCCTGAGTGGGATTTTTAAAATATGTTAGTAACTATTGATAACGCTGCATTTAGCTACGGCGGGAATTTAATATTCGAAAACGTCGCTTTTGCGCTTAACGAAGGCGAGCGCGTCGGTCTGATAGGCGGCAACGGCGAAGGGAAGACGACTTTAATAAAACTCATTTTAGGCGAACTTGAAGCGGATTTAGGAACGATTATAAAAAAGAACGGATTAAAAATCGGCTATCTCGAACAGAACGGCGGATATGCGAGCGGTAATACCGTTTACGCGGAAATGCGTGAAGTTTTTAAAGAAGAACTTTGCGCCGTTGAGAAAATTTCTTCTCTTTCGGCTCAGCTTTCGGACGCCGTATTTCCGAGCAGAGAATACGACGTGTTGAGCGCGAAAATCGAAAGTTTGAATAAATTTCTCTCGGCGCGCGATTGTTTCGACGTGGACGTTAAAATAAAAACCGTGCTTAACGGTATGGGCTTTTCGTCAATGTACGAGAGAGTTATAGACAGTATGTCCGGCGGAGAGAAAACGCGCCTTAAACTTGCACGGCTTCTCTTGGAGAGTCCCGACCTTTTGATTTTGGACGAGCCTACCAATCATCTCGATATCTCTACTTTGTTTTGGCTCGAAGAATATTTACAATCTTTCGGCGGCGGAATTTTCGTCGTTTCTCACGACAGGTATTTTCTCGATAAAACGGTGAACCGTATTCTGGAAATAGAAAATAAAAGATTGACTGCGTTTTCCGGTAATTATTCTAAATATAAATTGCTTAAAGAGGAACTTACCGTTCGCCGTTTAAAAGAATACGAAGCGCAACAGGAAGAAATAGCAAAGCTGCAAAACTATATAGATAAGAATATCGTCCGTGCGTCGACGGCAAAATCGGCGCAGAGCAGAGTTAAACAGCTTGAAAAAATGGAACTCAAAGAAAAGCCGTTTACACCGCCGAAACCGCCTTCGTTCGTATTCGGGTACGACGTGCAGCCTTACGAGCGCGTTCTGGAAATAAACGGACTTAATTTGGAAAGAGGCGGAAAACAACTTATTAACGGCGGTAATCTTAACGTAAAGCGCGGTGAAAAAATCGCGGTAGTCGGAGAAAACGGCGCAGGAAAAACAACGCTCTTAAAAGAAATTTTAAAAGGCAATCCCGCTGTTAAAGTCGGAAGGTTCGTAAAGTTTGCGTTATACGACCAGGAAACGGCAAACCTTAACGGTTCCAATTCGGTATTGCAGGAACTGTGGGAAAGACACGTAGGTTTAACTCAGACGGAAGTCCGTTCTGCGTTGGCTCGGTGCGGACTGTTTGCAGAGGATATGGAAAAGAGCGTCGAATCCCTTTCCGGCGGAGAAAGGGCGAAACTTGCTCTGTGCGTTTTAGAATGCGAACGCGGAAACGTGATTTTAATGGACGAACCTACGAACCATCTCGATTTGCCTGCTCGCGAAGGGCTTGAAAGGGCTTTGAAAAATTTCGGGGGAACGCTGATTTTCGTGTCGCACGACAGATATTTTATTTCGGTTATTGCCGAAAGCATAGTCGAGATAGCGGACGGAAAGCTCAATCGCTTTGACGGAAGTTATGACGGCTTTACCGCGCAAAAGAAAAGCGCGCGTCAAATCGAGACTCAGCCTGTAAAAAAATCGGAAAATTCCGGAGCTTACCGTTCCAAAAAAGAGAGGGCGGAGGAAGAAAAGAAAAAACAGCTCGTAAAAAATCTCGAAAACGAAATTTCCGAATTGGAGCGCGAAGAGGACGAGATAAATAAACTTTTATCTCAACCAGAAATTGCGGCGGACTACGTTCGCGTAAACAAACTTATAAAAAAGTCGGAAGGAATAAAATTACAGCTCGACGGGCTTTACAGCAAGTATTCCGAAATGATATAATAGGTACGGTATGGAAAACAAAAAAGACGATGAAAAGGTGACCGTCAGGCACACGATAAACGCGGAAGAAACGTTTACTC
>CAJUHC010000003.1:6757-122196 GCA_910586345.1 uncultured Christensenella sp. | reverse complement strand
ATACGCGGGAATAATTGCGTTTAATGGTATAATGTGACGGCAAAAACGGCATTCACGTATCATTCACAAGTATGTTACGAAACAAATCTTCACACTTTGACAAATCAGTATTATCAAATTTTACAAGGGCTTTTGCGATTTCTTTTAATACATCAAACTGAAAATACAGTAACCTGCCCTGGTCCCATCTCCACATCTCTGTTAACCTCTTAAAATATTATACCATATAACTGCGCAAATTTCAAATACATTTTATTCTTTCTTTATAAAAGGCAGGCTTTCAGCCCGCCTTTTTTATTTAACTGAAATTTTACTCGTAAGCAAAACGCTCGAACAACGCGTCGTTCGACAGTATGGTACCGGCGCCTATCACGGCGGCAAGCTGAGGCTCTTCCGATACGTTCACCGTTACGCCGAGCTTATATTCGATATACTCCGCAAGTCCGTCCATTTTAATAAGTCCGCCCGAAAGATAAACTCCTCCGCGCATAATTCCCGAAGCGACTTCCGCAGGAAGTTTTGCCATTACCGCCGAAACGTATTCCAAAATTTTATCGACGTAAGTTTCTATAATTTCCTTAATCTGCGACGAATTTACGGCAACCTGCGCGGGCGCTCCGCTCGAAATTTCCCTCCCGTCCGCAATCGTCATTTTATTATCGTCGTTCAAAAGACTGCCCACAGTATTTTTAAGTCGTTCCGCAGTCAGAGTTCCTATCTTCAAATCGCGTTTATCGGCAAAATCGTCGATTATGTGAACGTCTATATTTCCTCCGCCGAGGTTGACGTTAACTCCCGCAATTAGTCCGTCCTGCGAGAGCGCGGCGATATTCGTTATACCGTAGCCGATATCCAGACAAAACATCGGCGTACTCTCGTTTATAGCTACGTTGTGACCGAGTACCGACGCAAACGGAGTCAGCGTAAAAAACGCCGAACCTATCCGACATTCGTCCGCAAGTCTTTTATATTTCTCTTTCAATTCGGGTTTGCATCCGCAGGGAAGAATAAACAGCACCTCGGCGCGTTTTGCTTTCTTACGGGTTATCTCTACCTTTTCGAGAAAATATTCCAAAAGACAGGCGGCGAGATTTTCGTTTACTATATCTCCCTCGAATACGGGGTTCACTATATGGGTATTGACTGCCGCACGTCCGGAAAGCGCGCGTGCTTTGTCGCCGTAGGCTTTTACGCTCATAACCCTTTCGCCTCCGTCGTTTACCTCCTCGACGGCAATGCAGGTCGCTTCTTTGAGCACCACCCCGCAACCGGGAATATATATTTTAGTTTCGCACGAACCGAAATCTATCGCAAGCGCAGTCATCTCAGCATACCTCTTCAAGCATTTTCTTAACAAGTTTAACAGGCAGTCCGACTACGTTCGTATAACTGCCGAAATATTCATTTACGATACCGCCGTCCTGTATTCCGTAGCTTCCCGCCTTATCGAGAGGCGAACCTCCTTCAACGTAAGCTTTTATAAACTCGTCCGAAAGCACGTTGAATTTTACTTCCGTCTTTTCGAAACCGGTAATCCGTTTATTTTTATTCCTGACGCAAACGCCCGTCACGACGTAATGCGTTTTACCGGACAATCTTTTCAAAGTACGGTAAGCATCGTCGGCGTCCTTGGGCTTACCCAAAATTTCGCCCTCGAACGACACTACCGTATCGCAGGCGATTACCGTCGAATCCCTATGATTTTCATACACCTCGTCGCACTTGCTCTCGGCAAGAGCCACCGCAGTCTGTTCGGGAAACATCGATATATTAACTTTTTCTTCCGCCGTTGCGGGCGATACTTCGAAAGACTGAATTACCAGCGACAGTAATTCCCGCCTTCTCGGAGATGCGCTTGCGAGTATATATTTCATTGAAGTTAACTAAAATGCCGCTTACCGAGCGGCATTTTCCGGATATTTTACGGTACGGAGTACGGCTGAGCGTTTCCGCGTAAATTACAGTATTTCAAGATTTTTATGGAAACATTTTTTGAATTCGGCGCTCGCAGTCATAGCATTACGTATTTCAAGCGTCGCGTCCGCGTCCACTTCCGTCTTCATTATCACTGAATCGCCGAGAATATCGCAGTTTATCGATTTGACCGTGCCCGACATAGACCTGTCGAGACTTTCGGCTATCCTGAGCATTATTCCGAGACGTTTGACGATTTCGATATCTTCTTCGTTAAGTATTTCGCGATAACGCGCCCAATCGTAAGCGTTGATGTCTTCCCTGTTATGACAGCAAGCCGTAAACGCTGCGAGCACAATATCCCTGTGAGATACTCCGTAAAGATTGGAGTTCAATATCATATAACAGCTGTGCCGCTGATGGTTGTAGTATTTCATACGCTGTCCACAGTCGTGAAGCGTCGCGGCGACTTTCAGAACTCTCAGATACTGTCTGGGGAACTTGTGTAAAACTCTCAACTGTTTAAATAGCTGTATGCTTAAATTTACGACGTGCTCCACGTGCTTTTCGTCTACCCCGTAATATTTTACGAGAGTCGTAAGAGAGTAATTCAAAACGTCCGAAATAGGCTTTTCTTCGGTTATAGGAAGCGCCTGATTGAACATAATGCCCTCTCTCAGCCCCGCCGCCGACATTATAAAACGCTCGAACTTGAAAAACGAAATAAACGATTTTATTATTGCAAGAGCCGCGGGAAGAATATCTGCGCGCTCCGCCGAAAGACCTTTGATTTTTTTCTTTTTATCGAGGTCGAGAACTTTAATCATATCGTAAACGGGCGTAAAATCTTCCGTCAGCATAGTGTAATTATGCACGTTATCAAGGGGATATTTATGCACCATTTTGCTTATTTTGAACAGATTTCTGAACGAACCGCCTACGCCTATCATCTGCACGTCGGGGTCCACTTCGGCTAACCACTCGACTTTTTTTAACTGTTCGATGAAAAATTGTTCTATCTTTTTTGCTACCTCTTCGGGTTTAAGACCTTCCTCGCAGAACAAGCCAGTAAGCGTCACTGCGCCGAACGGCAATGTTGCGTAATTTAATATATTGCGCCTGTTGTAATAAACGATTTTAGTCGAACCGCCGCCGATTTCGAGAATAATTCCCTTAGGCACGTCCATCGTATTTATAACTCCGCGGTAAACGTAAACAGCTTCTTCTTCGGCTGTTAAAACGCGTATCTTAATTCCGCAGCTCGCCTGAATTTCATCAAGGAAACTGCGTTGGTTTTTGGCACGGCGGACCGCCGCGGTCGCTACCGCTATTATACGCGTAACTCCGCTTGCGTCGCAAAGCTTACGGAACATCTTTAAAGTCTTGATGGTTTCCGCAACGCGCTGCGGCTTCAAAAAGCCGTCGCGCTCCATATCCTGTCCGAGCCTTACGCTTTCTTTTAATTCGTCGACTACCATAAAATAGCCGTCCGCGAATAGATTTACTATTACGAGTCTTGCAGAATTCGAGCCTAAATCTATAATGCCTATCTTTTCCAAAATACACTCTCCTGACGACTGTCATTACCGTCGCCGTTAATACTGTTATCGGGTCTGTCCGCTTGCTGACGATTATAACATAATTAATATAATTTGTATATATTTTTTAAAAATCTTTGTGCAAATTGCACAAAGATTTTTTGTCATAATACCTATTTTAACAGATGAGGAGCAATTTGTTTTAACGGAATTTTAACAAAATCGCGCTGTTCGTAATCGGGGTGCGGTATAATAAGCGTTTCGTCGCAGACGGTTTTATCGCCGTAAAATATAATGTCTATATCGAGAGTTCTGTCGTCCCAGCGTACCGCGCGCACTCTGCCGCATTCCGCTTCGATACGGTGTATCTCGTCAAGCAGAATATGCGGAGACAAAAACGTCGAAACACATACGGCACAGTTTAAAAATTCGTTCTTTGCTACGCCTCCGTACGGCTGAGTGCGGATATAATCGGAAACTTTTTCGACCTTTATGCCGCGCGTCGAATTAAGTTTTTTTACGGCTTCGCCGAGAATTTCTTCCCTGTTTCCCAAACTCGAACCGAGAGATAGATAAGCTTTTACCCTTTCGCATTCTACGGTAACCGCTACGCTTTCGAATTTTCGTTTCATAGGCGCGTCGGGTTTGTAAACGGTCAGCGTCGTCTTGTCCGCAGTTCCGAAATTTTCCATTACGGAAAACGCGCACTCGTAAGCAAGTTTTTCAATGAGGTTAAAAACATTGTTCTGCGTTATTTCGGTAATCAGTTTGCAAATTTCAGAATAGTTAAGTGTATCGTCTATTTCGTCCGTCTTATAAGCTTTGTAAAAATCCGTTTCGATGTCAACGTCGAAAATAAAGCGCTGAGGGTCCGTCTTTTCAAAACCGTTCACGCCGTGGCAGGCGGAAATTTCAAGCGCGCGTATTTTGACTGCGTTCATATTCCTCCTTTATCGCAGAAACGTTTTCTTTAACGTCGTGAACTCTGACGAACAAAACTTTTTTTCTCACGGCAAGGCGAGTACTTTCAACCGTCTGCAAAAGCCTGTCCTCCGCGTTTCCGCCGAACATAGATTTTCTGCTAGTACCCAAAAGCAGAGGATAGCCGAGCGCGGAAAGTTTATCGTAACCGTTCATAAGTTCGAAGTTCTGTTCGCGCGTCTTTGCAAAACCTATTCCGCCGTCAAGACAGATTTTATTTCCGTCGACGCCCGAATCCAAAGCGCGGGAAACGCCCTTTTTAAGAAACGAAACTATCGGATTGAAGATGTCGCCCGAAAGCGTCTGTTTCGCATTATGCATAATACATACGGACGCTCCGTGCTTAGCTATCACTTGCGCCATATCTTCGTCGTGCGCAAGCCCCCAAACATCGTTAATCATATCCGCGCCGAGAGCGAGCGCGGCTTCCGCGCTCTTGGAAAAATAGGTATCGACCGAAACGGGTATATCGAAATTTTGCTTTATAAGTTTTAACGGCCGTTCGAAACGCGAAATTTCACAGTCGGCGGAAACTTCGGTATAACCCGGTCTTGTAGACTGCGCGCCTATATCTATTACCGACGCACCGTCCGCAGCCGCCTTCTCAACGGTTTTTAAAACGGTGTATTCGTCGTTGCGGCTTTCTTTCCAGAAACTGTCGGGCGTAAGATTAACTATCGCCATAACGTATGTGTAATTTCTAAAAATATTTTTTCCTATAACCATTATTTTAATAAACCGAAAACTTCTCTTTTCTTTCCATCGGGGAACTCGCCTGCGATACTGTAAGAAAGCGTTTTACTGCCAGCTTTTTTGATACTTACGCAAGCCAAAAACTTTTCCGTCGTGAATATTACCTTAACGCGTTCTGTCTTCGCCGAGCGCGTCGAGTAAAACTTCGATTGCTATTATAGCCTTTTCTCTATCCATTCTTTTGCCTCCTTCAACAGCGTGAACGAACCGCAGACCGCCACCGTCGGCGCGTCCGCCGTGTCCAATGCTTCGGTTATGCTCAAAGCAGTCTTTACGTCTTTAAAATATTTACGGCAGACGGAACTCGTTTCGGATAAACTCCTCGCCCGCGGACCCGGGCACTCCACTGCCGTAATACCGTCCGCAAGTCCTTTTAAATATCCGAGATTTCCGTCTATATCCTTATCCGAAAGACAGCCGAAAATTATAATCTTTTTACCTGCGCGCCGTCTAATAAAATCCGCAAGAGGTTCGAAAGCAGCAGGATTATGCGCGCCGTCCAATATTATGCTCCGTCCGCAAACTTCGAAATTTTCAAGTCTTCCGCGCGGATGCGTATTTTTTATTCCACCGTAAACAGCGCTATCGTCAAAACCTAAAATTTTCGCGCCGGCTATCGCCGTAGCCGCATTGTACGCCTGCAAATTTCCGTTTACGGAAATTTCAAAACCTCCGCAAAGTTTTACGTCGGCGAAAACCGCGCCGAGTTTTGCGAAATACCGTTTTGCCTCGTCGGTCTGGTATGAATTTACGACTAAGGGACAGTTTTTTATAATCCCAGCTTTGTGCCTGCATATTTCCGTAACTGTATCACCCAAATACCCGGTGTGCTCCAAAGATACGGAAGTTATAACGGCAAGTTCTTTTCGGAAAACCGCGTTCGTCGCGTCCGTAAGACCGCCCATACCGCACTCGATAACAGCCCATTCGCACCCCTCTTTATAAAAAGCGTACAGTGCTCCCGCCGTTTCGATTTCGAATTCAGACGCATTTATACCCTCGGAAACAGCTCTTGCCTGTCCGAAATAGTTTTCAATATGCTTATCCGAAAGAGGAGTTCCGTCTATTCTGAACTGGTCGTTGTATGAATAAACCGCAGGCGAAGTGAATGTTCCCGTCTTTTTCCCCGCAAAAACAAGGACATTCGTAAAAAATTCCGCGGTAGAACCTTTGCCGTTAGTGCCCGCTATATGAATTATTTTTAGTTTTTTATCGGGACTGCCGAGCCTGTCTAAAATTTTCCGCGTCGGTTCGGTACTGAAATTATTCACCGGAACATTATAACATACAGCAACGGCAATTTACAAGAATATTGAAAATATTTTTGTACAAACTTATTTTATGGCTCTGATTTTCATTCGCACGGCGATTATATTTATAACCCTGCTTTTCGTTATGCGCCTTATGGGTAAAAGCCAGATTGGCGAAATGCAGGCGTTCGAATTCGTAATATCACTTGTTATTGCGGAACTTGCCTGTATACCTATGGCGGACTCCTCTATTCCGCTTCTTTACGGCGTAATAGCGATAGTAGCCATATTCGTTCTTCACCAGATAGTCGTGATATTAGACTTACTGTTCAAACCCGCCAAAACGGCTATATGCGGAAAACCGTCGGTCGTGATAAATAAAAACGGCATAGACGAATACCAACTTAAAAAGAACAATCTCGACGTAAGCGACCTTATAGAAAGTATGCGCGTTGCTGGTTATTTTTCTCTCGACGACGTTTATTACGGCTTATACGAAGCGAACGGAAGTTTTTCGGCGCTCGAAAATCCCGAACGCTCGTCTTCTTCCCTTTCTCTTCTGCTTATAGAAAGCGGAAAAACGAACAAAAAAAATCTTACCGCGTGCGGAATCGGGCAAGACAGTCTCGATAAATTTTTGAAAGAACAGAAAACCAAACTTAAAGAAGTCGTAGCTATGACGGTTAACGGCGACGGAAGGGTTTATTTCCAGAAGCGCGGAGAAAAATACAGAATACTCGATATGGAGGTGCGCGGAGAATGGTAAAATCCATAATTTACACGCTCGTTGCGTTTATTCTGTGCCTCGCTCTGTTTATCGGCGTAGACTTGTATTTAAAAAAACAGTTCGGAGAATTTCACGACGCTCTCGAAACGCTTTACAGAAAAGTCGAGGACGAAACGGCGAACCGGGAAGACGGTTACGCGGTGAGAAGTCTTTGGTCGGACAAAAAGAAAAAACTTCATATTTTTATCCCGCATAACGATATTTCGTACGTAGATTACTGGCTCAGCGAAGCCTGCGGACTGATTTACTGCGGACAATACGAACTTGCGCTCGGCAAAATAGAAGTATTGCAGGAAATAGCTAAAAACCTGCCCGACGGTTATAGATTAAAATTAGAAAATATATTATAAAAATTCGCTCCGATACGCGGAGCAAATTTACTCGTACTCGTCGTAACTGCGTCTGTCGGGCGGGCAGGGCGGACAGGGCGGAGGGCAATTGTGCGGAGGACGCTTCGGCGGACAAGGCGGCTCGGGCTGAGGGTGCTTGTCGCGTTCCGTCCTGACGAGAACGGCGTCCTCTCCGATTTTCGCAACCTGTTTTATCGGAATGAAAATTTCCTGTTTGGAAAATCTGAATCCTTTACAGCCGGTTACGGTTATGCCGACGAAATTATTTTCGGGATATGAAACGGTTATATCGCAGACTTTACCGAGATTTTTACCGTCGCTTAAACTTATTACGTCCTTTTGTTTGAGCTGAGAAAAATTGAATTCCATAATTGCATTTCAAAAAAATATTTATAATAATATATGCGGTAAGCAATAAAAATATTGCTTACCGCACTTAATTGTTTTTAGTTTCAGGCCTGCACGGGTATTCTCAGTTCGAGTTTAAACAACAGCTCTACAATCTTTGCAAGCGGATTGTGTTCATAGAACCAATCGAGTTTTAATTTGCTTCCCGCAATCATAGAAGTAAAGCTTTCCGCGGACGAACCGCCGATAATATAGATTATCTGGAAAACTATCATAGTGAACAGAACGAGTACTCCGCAGAAAAGCACGAGTCCGAATATTCTGTTCAAAAATTCCAAAAACACGTTCTTTATTTCGAATACTTTGGAAACTATCTTTACGATAATAATTCTCAGAATCTGCACTACTATAAACAGCGCCAGATAGTATACGATTATATCGATACGGATTGCAAGCAGGAACTTGAAATACCATTCCTCTTTGCCCTCGAACAGTCCTCTGAATTGTACTAAAAGATTGTCTACGAAACCTATTTTTATTATAAATCCGCCCAGACTGTAACAAATGAATATAGAAATTATAAAGCCGATTATGCCTTTCGTAAAAAACCGAAGTCCTTTACCGAAGCCCAAAAGCAAACCGAGTAATGCAAAAAGAGCTATTAAAGCAATGGCTATCCAATCCGCAATTAACATTCGCCGTCCTCCTTGTCGAATTTTTTCATATTATATCACTTCTTTTTTTATTTGTAAACTTATTGTCCACACAAAAATATTTGACTTTGTCTAAGTTAAATATACCCGAAAATTCAAATTATCTAAAAAAAATTTTAAAAATTCACGATGAGAAAGCGGAAAAGGCGGCGAGCCGTTTCACCGCTCCCCGCCGTTTTAATCCGTTTGATAGTTTTTCACAGACGATTAAACGAGTTTTTCAAGCTCCGCCATAAGTTCGTGCATATGCGCACGCTCGTTTTCAATCTGAACGGTAAACTGATTGAAGTATTCAATGTCGCTGTCGGCGGGCGTAGTATGGTTCAAAAGAGCGTAAACCAAAGCCGCCTGCGAACGGGTACGCTTCTGCTCCAAGAGCGCAATCTTTTTTCTGCTGGCGTTGATGCCCTTTTTCAATTTAGACTTCTGTAACATTTTATTACTCCTTTTTGCGTAGATAATTATAACATACCGAATTGAAAAATGCAATATGTTTGCGTTAATTTTATTTATATTTACAGCATTTGGATACACGCCATAGTCAACGCGTAATCCTTTTTCACCTTTTTGAACAGCGCGTCTATATCTTCGCCGTAATCGCTTCTGCCGCGCAACGCTTCCGTGAGGTTGCTCGACGAATAAGCAAGGTTCGTCAGCGACATATTCTTACAAACGCCTTTGAGCGTATGCGCCGCGCGGAAAGCTTCTTCCATATCCCTGTTTTCCAAAGCGTTGCACAGCTGGGTAAAAGACATATCGTCGAGAACTCTTAAAAGAAATTTCTTTATCCTTTCGTCCGTTCTGAGTCTCGACAGTACGTCGTCGTAGTCGCCTTTCATAACTTCATAACATTCTTTAACGGTCATAAAAACCCTCCGTTTAATCCCTGTCCGTGACGACGCCGCTCAGCGATTCGTCGTAAATGCGGAACGAATTTTTTCCGCTGCGCTTAACCGAATACGCCGCTTTATCCGCCATTTCGAACAGAGTATCGTAGTCCTGAACTCCGCCGTCGACGCAGGCGACTCCCATACTTACTTTTATGGGGAAGCCCTTAAACTCGCCCGTAAGCGCGGAAAAAATTCTCTTTACCTGAGGTTCTATCGAACCTTTGTAACCCATAAAGACTATAAACTCATCTCCGCCCATACGCGCCGCAATATCGGAACTACGGGTATTTTTTCTTACCGTATCGGCAAGATATTCAAGCACTTCGTCTCCGAACAGATGTCCGTAAACGTCGTTCGCCTGTTTAAAATTATCGAGGTCGAAGAACACGAGCGCGTACTGCTTGCCGCGTCCCGACGACAGCAACGCGGTTATTTTTTCTTTCGCCGCTTCGTGGTTCAAAAGACCCGTTCTGAAATCGAGGTTGGCTTTTTCTTCAAGCTGTTTAAGTTCCTCGGTTTCCTCGCTTATATCTATAATCTTACCGATTGCGCCCTCGTACTCGGGAGGTTCGGTATCCGACCACATAGCTTTGGCTATTACTTTGCACCAGGTTTTAACGCCGTTGATAGTGAGCGCGTATTTTTCCGCTATTTCCGAATTTTCGGGAGTGGTCTTTTTCAGTTTGTCGAGAACAGACGAAAAATCTTTGCGCTTGAAGAATTTTGTACCGAATTCGCTCTCTCTCGGCTCCATAATGTTTATAGGCATTCCAAGATACTCGGAACCCCAGTCGGTGAGAATTATCATCTCGGGCGACACGGAATACTCGAACATAATCTCGCGCGATAAATCCGAAAGAATCTTGGATTTCATACGTTCGTGTTCGAGAAGTCTTATCGTCCTGTTGGAAACGTCCGTTCCGCCCGTTTTCAGAGCAGTCGCCACGGTATTCTGAATTTCTTTATCGGCGGCGTTGCCCATCGAAAGCACCGTCAGTTCGTTTTTAAGCAGTTCTTCGCTGTCTTTAAGACATTCGAGCAACAGAGGGTTAAAAGCTCCGCATTCGCCGTTTAAAATCATTTCCATCGCTTTTTCGGGAGAATAAGCGGGCTTATAAACACGCTTTGCCGTCAATGCGTCGTATACGTCCGCCAAAGACACGACCTGCGCCGCAATGGGAATTTCCTCTCCCTTTAAACCGTCGGGATAACCTCTTCCGTCGTAGCGTTCGTGATGCCAGCGGCAAATCTCGTAACCGATTTTAATAAGAGGCTCGTTTTCTCGGAGCGGTATTTCCCGTAACATTTTCGCGCCTTCGACGGTATGGTTTTTCATTACTTCGAATTCTTCGGGAGTGAATCTGCCCGGTTTATTCAGAATCTCGGACGGTATTGAAATCTTACCGACGTCGTGCAGCGCCGACGCGTTGCAGATTAGCGTAATATCGTTCGGTTTCAGACGATACTTATCGGTTTTTTTCATAACGGCTTTTAATAAAAGCTCGGTAATCGCGTGTACGTGCAGTACGTGCAGTCCGCTTTCGCCGTTTCTGAATTCTACGATATGAGACAAAATCTCAATCATAAGACGGTTGTCTTTTTCTTTTTCGTATACCTGTTCGGTAAGTCTTAACGAAAGTTCCCTTCTGCTCTCTCCGAGTATAACGTTGCTGTTGACGCGGTGTCTTACGGTACGTTCGTCAAAAGGTCTGGATATATAGTCTACCGCGCCTAATCCGTAAGCCCTGTCCATATAAGTCGAGGCTGTTTCAGCCGATATCATAATTACAGGTATATGCGATATCCACCCCTGCTTGTTCATCATCGCGAGAGTTTCAAATCCGTCCATAACCGGCATTACTATATCGAGAAGTACGAGCGAAATATCGAGTTCGTGTTCGCGGAGTATCGCGACCGCCCGCATACCGTTCTCCGCTTCCAAAATTTCGTATTCGTCCGACAGCATATCTTCCAGCAACGCTCTGTTCATTTCGGAATCGTCTACGATTAAAATTCTCTTTTTCGAGGTCATTATAATTTTCCTTGCATTTTTGCAACAGTAATTTTAAGTTTATCTATATCTATGGGTTTCGACATATGAGCGTTCATACCCGAATCCAAAGCGGACTTAACGTCTTCGTCGAACGCGTTCGCGGTCATTGCGAGAATGGGAATAGTTTTCGCGTTCTCGTGTGCGCAAGCGCGTATCGCGCGCGTCGCTTCGTAACCGTTCATAACCGGCATCTGCACGTCCATAAAGATTATATCGTATTGTCCCGGTTCGGATTTTTCGAACATTTCCAACGCTTCTCTGCCGTTGTGCGCTATATCGCAGACGACGCCTTCGTCTGATAACAGCTCGGTAAGAATTTCAGCATTTATTTCGTTGTCCTCCGCGGCGAGCACTTTAAGACCGTTCAGCGAAACCGCATCCGTATCGGAAGCGGAAGCCGTTTCGTCGCTGCCTCGGGTACCGCGTACGTGTTCAACCGCGCGGCGGAAATTAGACATAAAGAAAGGCTTGGGCAGGAAGAAATCGATTCCGGCCTGTTTAGCCTCGTCCTCTATTTCCTCGAAATTATAAGAAGTCAAAACGAGAATAGGAATTTCGGTTTCGACGATTTCGCGAATTCTCTTAGCCGTTTCTATGCCGTTCATTTCAGGCATTTTCCAGTCAAGTAGAATAACGTTGAAATTATTGTTTTCCGTACGCGATTCGTTGACCATTTCTATCGCGCGCATTCCGCTTACCGCGTACGATATATCGACGCCAGTTCCTTCCATAAGTTCTTTGACGTTGAGGCATATATCTTCCTCGTCGTCAACGACGAGGACACGCGTAATATTGTGACGCTGCCAGAAATCGTCGTCGTCCATTTCCTCGGCCACGGCAAGTTCGAGTTCGACGGTGAATACGCTTCCTACACCCTGTTTGCTTTCGACGGAAATCGTACCGCCCATCAAATCTACGATGTTTTTGGTAATAGCCATTCCGAGCCCCGTACCTTGGATTTCTTTCTTAGCGTTGGTCTGCTCGCGCGAGAACGGCTGGAATATCGTTTGTACGAATTCTTCGCTCATACCGAGTCCGTTGTCTTTAACAACGAACCGCAAATGAGCGTGTCTGTGTACGTTCTGCTCCATCTCCTCGATTACAAGTCCTATACTGCCTCCTGCCGGAGTATATTTAACCGCGTTCGACAAGAGATTGAGTAAAATCTGGTTAAGACGAAGTTTATCGCCCAAAATGCGTTCGGGTATCTCTCCCTTGGTGTGCATATCGAAATTCTGCTTCTTGGCTTTCGTCTGCGGAAGAACCATAGAATAAAGCGCTTCGAGCAATTCGGGAAGAGAAAATTCTTCAACGTTTAAAGCGGTCTTTCCGCTTTCGATTTTGCTCATATCGAGCACGTCGTTGATTAATCCTAAAAGATGCTGGCTCGAATAAGTTATTTTCTTGACATATTCGCGCACGGTATCGGGTTTCTCCGCATTCTTCGCAAGCAGAGTAGAGAAACCTATAATCGCGTTCATAGGAGTTCTTATATCGTGCGACATATTTGAAAGGAAATTGCTCTTCGCCTCGTTGGCGGACTTTGCTATGTCGAGCGCCTGTTCGAGTTTTACGTTCATTTCCTGTTTGAGATTCAACTCTTTCTGTTTTGCTCTCCTCAACTGATACGCAAAAACTACGCCTACGCCCGCCGCGCCGAGCAATAAGAATATTCCCGTCATAAACCCGATGGTAACAGACCTGAAATTATTCATACTGTGATTGAGAATTTCGGCGGGAACTATGCCTATCATACTCCAATTATTAAAACCTACGGGCAAGTTAACGATATAATATTCTATTTTAGCGTACTTGAACATTGCTACGTCTGATTTACCGTTTTTTAAATTGTTGCGCAAATCTTCGGCGCTTCCGCGGGTAAATTCAACGGATGCAAGCAAATTTTCTATATAACGGCTGTCCTCTTTCCCGTTGGAAGACATCAGTACGCCGCCTGCCTCGGTCACTATTCTGCACACGCCGCTGCCGTTGAAAGCGTTGATGTCCAAAGTCTTGTTCATATCCGTAGTATTAAACGTAACTCCGATGGCTATATAATCTTGACCTACGTATTTGATATTTACGGGAACAGCGAATAACGTTACGGTTGTCGTGCTTGTCTCGCCGTCTCTGAGCCTCTCCGTGGCCATAACGATATTGTCGGGTTTTACTCCGGCTTCCTCGTCACCTTTAAGTACCGGAATATAATTTTCTATGCCCTCGAACGTACAGACAACCTTTCCGTCGCGGCTGACACCCGTGCCGTTTTCGTCAATAAAATAAAAGTATGTAAATCCCCAGTCTTTCTTTCTCGCTTCTATATAATCGGTCAGTTCTTTATTCCCCGTATCTTCCGCGGATTCGGCTTTTTCCTTTACGTAATCAGCCCAGCCGCCGAGTATGTTCCAGTTTCTCTGTACGGTGGAACTGTAATTTATATTAACCTGACCGTAAATCTCGGTAAGATGGCTTGCGCTCTCTGAATATATCTTATCCGAAGCAAATATCGAATAAAATACGATTATAAGAACCACCACTGCCACACATAAAACCATTATCGCAGATTCTATTATTCTTCTTTTCAGCATTTAAATATCCTCTTTTAGGTTTAAAGCATTACATTGTAAACCACTATTATAATAATATATTAAGTTTTATTTGTCAACAGATAAAAAAACAAATATTTACCATACGGGGAAAGCCCGCCGCGAAAAAATCGCGGCGGGCTTTCGTTAAATTATTAAGATATACAGCTTTTTATTTGTTTTAATGCGGTTTTTTCAAGGCGTGAAACCTGCGCCTGCGAAATACCGACTTCCTGCGATATTTCCGTCTGTGTCTTTCCCTCGAAATATCTCAAAAACAGTATCTTCTTTTCCCTGCCCTCCAAACGGCTTATCGCCTCATACAGCGCCGCCTTTTCCGTCCATACTTCGTCGTTGTTCTTAACGTCGAATATCTGGTCCATTAAAAGGAGCGTGTCGCCGGATTTGTTGTACACGGGCTCGTACAGCGAAACGGGGTCGGAAATAGCGTCCAGCGCGTAAGCGACTTCGGACACGGCGATATTCATTTCCTTTGCGATTTTATCATACGTCACGTCCTCGTCGTCCGCTTCCAATTTTTCGCGCACTTTGAGCACCTGATACGCGGTGTCGCGTATACTTCTCGAAACCCGCAAACTGTTGCCGTCCCTCAGATACCTTTTGATTTCGCCGAGTATCATAGGCACGGCGTAAGTCGAAAACTTGACTCCGACGGTAACGTCAAAATTATCGATAGCCTTTATAAGCCCTACGCAACCCGCCTGAAACACGTCATCGGCGTTTGCGTTTTTTGCCCAGAACCTTCTGACAAGCGATAAAACCAAGCGCAGATTTCCGGTTATAAACCTCTCGCGCGCGGATTCGTCGCCCGCTTTGATTGCGAGCATAAGCTCCTCCTGTTCCTTCGAGGACAGCAACGGAAGTCCCGACGTGTCCACCCCGCAAATAATAACTTTCTGTAACATATTATTTCCCCCTTTTTCGGAATATGTACGGAAAGATTACGATTATTTGACTCAGAACGTCAGATTTGCTTCGATATGTCTTTTTTGAGTTTGGAAATTATCTTTTTTTCCAGTCTCGATATGTAACTTTGCGAAATGCCGAGTTTGTCCGCGACGTCTTTTTGCGTCATTTCTTCTCCGCCGTCGAGCGCGAAACGCATACGCATAATTCTCTGTTCTCTCGGAGACAGTTTCGAAAGGGAAGCCTGCAACAGTTCGCGCTCCACTCCGCCTTCTATATCGGAATAAACGCTGTCCGCGTCGGTTCCCATAACGTCCGACAAAAGAAGTTCGTTGCCTTCCCAATCGGTATTGAGCGGTTCGTCGAAACTTACTTCCTGTTTTAACCTCGACATACGGCGAAGATACATAAGAATTTCGTTTTCTATGCACCTCGAAGCGTAAGTTGCGAGTTTTATATTTTTTTCGGATTTGAAAGAGTTGATAGCCTTTATAAGTCCTATCGTTCCGACCGAAACGAGGTCGTCCCCGTCCACTCCGGAACCTTCGAATTTTTTGGCTATGTAAACGACGAGTCTGAGATTATGCTCGACGAGTTCGGACTTAGCCTGCTCGTCCCCCCGCTCCAAACGCGAAATTTTATCGCTTTCCTCCTCCTGCGAAAACGGAAGAGGCAAAGCCTCTGTTCCGCAGATATAGTCGAGAGTATTTCTGCCGAATATCAGAGATAACAGGTGTTTTATTTTTTCAAACATTTAATCCTCCATCAGGTCGGGGTGCAATACCGCCGTGCCTGCCGTGCGCGGGCTTATTCCTATTTTTACGCCGTTTACGACGTTTACTTTATCTCCCGAGTATATCTCTATTTTATCCGCGGTAAATACTTTTATTTTTTTACTCCCTGCAACAGTATGTATTTTTACTTCGTCTTTTATTCGGCTTTCGTCTATAATTTTCAGGGCGGATATCATAGGTATCACGCTGACGGGCTGTCCAGAATGGTATACTTTGTTCCCGCTGTCGTAAAAACCCGAAAGTTCCACGTATTTTTCTCCGGAGTAGATTTTACATTTTACGGTCGCCTTGTCAGTCTTTTTAAGTCTTAAAGCAAGTTTTCTCGCAAGAATCACGAGTACGAGCGCGCCGAACATAGGAATTCCTATCGGTACGGAAGACAGCATATACCCCTCTCCCGCGGAATAATCCAATCCCGCAAGAGAAAATATAGCTATCAGCGCTCCGCCGAGCACGAACGTAAAGACGAGAAATACCGCCGTTAATTTAAGGTATGCTTTAAAACCTCTAAACTTTCCGCCCAAAAGACAAATTATCAGTCCCGAAACGATTTTTACAGCGGCCGACCATAATCCGCTTAATCCGAACAGCGGAAACACAACGGCAAAGCACGCGCCCAACGCCGAAGCCGCCGTCACCCGCCAGACCGAAGCGTGATTTCCGCACGTCAGCTTTGCGCAGTACAGGAGCGTAAAATCCATACAGAAATTTTCCAACAGGGCGAGTTCAACATAGACCTGCATTGCAAATGGTATTATAGTGCTTGCAAGCTGACGAAAAATAAAAAATAACGGCGCAATCCGTCGAATTGCGCCGAAAGCTTTATATTAGTTTTTTGCTTTTATTTTATATGACATTACTCCTGTCCGGCTTCTTGAGCCGCAGCTACGTTGATGTAGAGCAATCCTTTCTGCCAATCCTGGGTAAGTCCGATTTTGTCCGCGTCCGTGAAAGAGAACGTCAAACCGTTGCAGGTTATCGACTGGTTCGCGTCAGCGGGCGTCAATCCGACGTTTGGATAATAATCACCGTTTTTCATACCCAAATGGGCAAAGAAGTTAGCGCCGTCCTTAACGACGGAACCATCCTCAGTTTTGTCCTGTAAGAGAAGACATACTTTGAAAGTACCGTTTTCCGCATCTATTTCCAGAATAATTCCCCCCTCGTAAGCGACAGCGCCGTCGTTTACGTAATCGGCGAGTTTCGCGTTATTGCTGCTGACGTCCTCTAAGTCAAGGTGATTGATAAACTCCAAAAGAGAGGTTTCGGTAACTTTTCCCGTTCCGTTAAATACGAGATAAGGCTTTCCGTCCTTAGCTTCCAGACTTGCGTTTGAAAATTTAGGCGCGTCTTTCCACTCGTAATGAATCATTAAAGTCGTAGGATTCCAGTCTTCGCAGAAACCTATATAATATTTCGCGCCTTTGGTATCTGTCAAAGCTTTGCTGTCGTCAAAAATAGTGCCGCTGTAAATATCCTCGTTTTTATTGCCTATTATAACGGATTCGTTCAAAATCTCAGGGCAGGTAAAGTTACTGTTGTCAGAACCGTCCTTAATGTGGAAGAAATACTGGTGTCCGGGCGTAATGCCGAGTACGGTCAACTTCAAAACGAAAGTTTTATCTTCTTGCGCCTTGGCTTCGGCTTTGAATTCTTTCGTTACCCACGTGCCTCTTTCCATAGCGTCGTGAATATATCCGACTACTCCCTCTTCGACAGTTGCCGCGTCGCCGCTTGCGTTATAAACCCCGTTGACTACTATAACGGGAACATCGTCTTCGAGTATAAGTTCCGCCGTATTGAAAGTATAAGGCGATATAACTTTTTTATTGAGCGTAATTTCCGCTGTCTTGCCGCCGAAGTTTACCGTAAACCGCGTATCCCCCGTCGTCAATTTCTGTCCGTTCTGATATGTAATAGATATTCCCGAAGTTACGACTTCGTCCCCGAGCTTATAATTTGCAGTCACGGTAAATGCGGTTAAAGGAATTGTATCTTCGTCGTAATACTGCGCGTCCGCGTCGAATCCCGTTACGGTAATGCCGTCAAGAACTTTACTTAAAGTAACCGTTACGGTTACGTCCCTGTTTACGGTAAATTTATAGGCGCCGTCTTTCGCGCTGAGCAAGGAATACGCCTTTACTGAAATGTTATATCCGTCCGGCGCGGAAACCGTAAACGCAAGTTCCGAGTCCTTTATCCATTCCGAAGGCAAAGTCTCGCTACCCGCGATTTTAACCGACGCTTTATCGTCTATTTTCCATTCTATTTTATACGTTTCCACCTTTTCATCGTCGTCGCAGGCCGTGATAAAAAAGCACGACAAAGCAAGTACGACTACCGCCGCCAAAGCAAACAAAATAAAAGTTCTTGATTTTTTAGTTCTCATTTTTTTCTCCTCTTTTTATTAATTTTTCCTCTTTAAAAAGCGTTTGCGTTACTCTTGTAACGCAAAAAGGGGTACCCCTTTTAATTTTCCGATTAAATTAAAGCAGTACCGCTTACAGCTTAACTATTATTATAATCCTACGCGGACCGAATTCAATGTATAAAATAAAAAACAGTATAAAAATATACCGTTTTTATTATAAGTCTATCGATTTCAATATTTCTTCCGTTTCCCCGGTGGTCTGACATTGAAAAAGCCTTACGCGAAGTTTAGCGGAATTCTGCGTTCCCTTTATGTAGAAAGAAATCATCTTGCGCATAAAGACGCAGGCGAAACGTTCTCCGAAATATTCGCGCGTGTCTTTCAGCTGACTTAAAATAAGCTGTTTTTTATCGAGAACGGGCTTTCCGCATATTTCCGCGAATATCCAGGGCGAATACATCGCGCCCCTCGCGACGGCAACCCCGTCAGCGCCCGTTTCGCGCATCAACCGTTCCGCATCGTCTTTACAAAAAACTCCGCCGTTCGCTATAACGGGAATTTTAACCGCGTTTTTAGCTTGCGCCACCGCCCCGTAATTAACTCCGCCAGCGTAAATTTTATCGCGCGTTCTGCCGTGAACGGTTATCATATCCGCTCCCGAATCTTCGCACATCTTAGCGAATTCCGATGCGATTATCCTGTCCCCGTCCAGACCGATACGGAATTTTACGGAAACCGCTTTACCGCTTTCCTTTACCGCCGAAATTATTTCCGAAGCCAACGGCAGATTGTTCATAAGCGCGCTTCCTTCGCCGTTATTGTAAATCTTCGGCATAGGACAGCCCATATTAATATCTATTAAAGCGAACGGAGCTATCGCTTCGCTTTCCGCCGCGCGGCGCATAATTTCGGGTTCGCTTCCGAATATCTGGCAAGCCTTTATTCCCTTATACCCGTGAGTTACCATCAATAAATCTTTGGTTTTTTCGTTATCGTAACAAAGCCCCTTCGCGCTTACCATTTCCGTTACCGTCAGCCCCGCGCCGAGCTCGTAACACATCTGTCTGAAAACCGCGTTCGTGTAACCTGCAAGCGGAGCCAAAAACACGTTGTTCGGCACTGTCAGCTCGCCTATTTTAATTTGACTTAACCGCATTTTTCGCCTTTATCCAATATTCGTCGAGTTCGGATTCGTTTAAATCCGTCATTTCTTTGCCGTCCGCCGTAATCAGCCGTTCGCATTCTTTAAATCTGTCGGAAAATTTTTTTACGGCGCCTTTTAAAGCGTCTTCGCAGTCCGCCCCCGCAAGACGGCAGACGTTTACGGCTGAAAACAATACGTCGCCCGCCTCGGCGGAAACCGAGTCTTTATCGCCCGCGGAAATTGCGTCGGAAAGTTCTTTCAATTCTTCGTATAGTTTAGCCGAAGCCGATTCCGCAGAAGAAAAATCCATACCCGCTTTCGACGCGCGTTTCTGTATTTTCTGAGCGCGCATGCACGCGGGAAAATTTGCCGGCACCGCTTCGAGCGTTTCGCTGAAAGTACTCTGATGTTTTTCAACGGTCTTGTTTTTGTCCCATACTCCCAAAGCTTCGGCGCTGTCCGTAGCTTTATCCTTGCCGAAAATATGCGAGTGACGGAAGATAAGTTTTTTTACAAGATGCGTAACGGCGTCCGAACCGTCGAATACTCCCTGTTCCTCTTTTATAACCGAATGAAAAGCAGCCTGCAATAAAACGTCGCCCGTCTCCTCCTCGATTCCGTCGTCGTCGCCGCGCTCGATTGCGTCCGCGAGTTCGTATGCTTCTTCTATCACGTTGCTTTTTATGCTTTCGTTCGTCTGGACTCTGTCCCACGGACAGCCGTTCGGCGCGCGCAGAAGTTTTATAAGCGTTTCCACGTCGTCGTAATCGTATCTGTCCTTTGTTAAAAAATCACCCTCTTCCACAGTAACGGCACAGGAATAATCGTAATTTTTCATTCTGTCGATTTCGTATATCTTTATCTTTACGCAATCTTCGCCCCGCACGAACGAACATCCGGTTTCTTCGCCGAAAAGTTTTGTCAGCTTTTGCTTGACGGCGCCCGCGATAAATTCGCAGTCTATATCGTAAACCGTCGCAGCGCGGCAGCTCTTCAACGAATTTATATCGTAAGCGGAAACAGCGGTATACTGCAAACTTTTGAGTCTTGAAATTCCGGCGGCGGCGGCGCTCTTAGATACGCCCTCTATTATTTCGGTATCCGCGTGTTTTTCCAAAATAATCTTGCAGGCTTCGTCTTCGCAAACAGCGCCGTCCACGCAGTAACATACGTCGCTTGTCTTAGACGCGTCTATCACGGCGGAAGCAAGATTCTTATTCAGCGTATCGAAATTACGGCTCGACAAGAACAGTCCGTCGAGCGTTTCGGCTTTAAAACCTTCGAGACTTTTAAAAGATTCCGTGTTACCCGTCCGCGCTATAATCTTAGACGCGCGCATTAAAGCGCTTTCAGCTCTTTTGGTCAAGTCGCCTTTGCGCGTTCCCAAGCCTATCAAAGTTATTTTCATTGCGTTCACCTTTGTTCTTTTTCTCTTTGATAATATACCAAAAATTTATCAAAGCCGCAACTAAATAACTGCAATTCGCCGAGATTGCCGCTCCCGTTATCGAGAGATTTGTATATTTAATCAACACCGCAGTAAGCGCGACGCGGAAAAACGCGGAAACCCATTGCGTTATCGTACTCTTTAAGGGACTGCCGAGCGAAGTCAGACAAGCCGACGACGTCTGGACGAGCGAAAGCGTCACGGAGTTTACTGCCATTATCCGCACGAGGCTGACAAGCAATGTTTTTTCATCGCCGCCGAGCGACGAAAAAATCAATTTCACGGCGACGGGAGCGAACGCAAACAATGCGATTGCCGCGGGTACGGAAATAGCGAAAGTTATCAGAAGCGATTTGTAAGCCTTTTGTTTCGCGCCGTCGATATCGCCTTTTTCCGCAAGCGGGGAAATCTGCGGTACGCTCGCCGCGGCGAGCCCGTAAGTCACCGAAACGGGCAAATTTACGATAGTTACCGCACAGCCCGAAAAAATTCCGAAAAGCGCAGTTGCATTGTCGGTCATTCCGCGTAAAAGACGAACCGCGATTATGCTTTCGATAAGCTGGCTTACGGGAAGCGCGATTGCAGTCAAAGTCAGAGGCACGGTATATTTCATTATCGCGGAATAGCGCACGGAGCGGATTTTATAAAGAGGCTGTATTGCGCGTTTTTTAAAATACCATACGAGCGCGATTGCGGTTGAAAATATTTCGCTTACCGTAACCGCAAACAGTGTGGAAGCAACCGCGAGAGGAAGATTCGAACGGAAAGCGTATGCGAGAATACAGCCGAGAATAACTTTTATCAATTGTTCGGAAATTTCCGTTACCGCGGTGGGATACATATTTCCTCTGCCCTGAAAATATCCCCGTACTATGGAAAGAACGGACACAAAAAAAACCGACGGACAGAGCATTATACAGCAAAGTTTTATTGCAGGCTCCTGCTGAACCGAAGCGAGAGGAGCCGAAAGCATAAACATCAGAAACGTGCCTATAACTCCTATTGCGCCGTATAGCAAAAACGCCTGCTTCTCCGCGCCGCTGCCGTTGCCGGACGATATTAATCGGGCGACGCCGGTAGGAATTCCCGAAGCCGAAACCGTAAGCAATATACAGTATAAAGGATACACCATCTGGTAAATACCCATTCCCACTCCGCCGAGAAAATTCGTAAGAGGAACTCTGTATATAGCGCCTAAAAGCTTGGAAACAAATCCGCCTATCGAAATTATTATCGCACCCTTGATAAATGACTGTTTCTGACTGAACATAAGTAAAAACTCCGCACAATTATTGTGCGGAGTTTTTCAGTATTTATTAGCGCGTTACAATAGTAATACGGCTTAATTATTCGAATTGGTTTGCAAGTATAGTTGCGGACAATTGCGCAAGCTTGCAAGCGCCCGCTTCGATTTTCGCGCCCTGCTCCGTAGAAACGAGAGCAACTGCGCCGAGACAGTCGCCGTTGCATACGATAGGCACTATTATCTGTGCCGTAACCTGACTGACGCCGTCGGAGGTAATGGGAACCACGTCCCCGCCCTCGGAAAGATTAGCTATATAACTTTTTCTCTCTCTGAGAATTTTTTCCATTTTTTCGGAAAGACTTTTTCCGTCGAACACTCTCTGACCTCTGCCGGACGCGTGTAAAACTTCGTCCGTATCGCAAATGACCGCTATATGCCCCGACAAATCGGAAAGCGATTTCGCAGTTCCCTCCGAAAACTTTTCAAGAGAAGCTATCGGCGAATATTTTTTAAGCATAAGCTCGTCGCGGTCCGTAAAAATTTCCAACGGGTCGCCCGATTTGAGTCTCAGCGTGCTCCTTATTTCTTTGGGAATTACCACTCTTCCCAATTCGTCTATTCTACGCACTATACCAGTAGCTTTCATATAAAAATCTCCTCATAGGGCGTAAAACACCCTACGAGGAGTATGTGAAACTAAAATTTTGTTATGCACTTCGATTAAAGTAAAGTTACTTTATTTTAAATATATTATTAAAATCTTTCGGATATTTTAAACAACAGCGACATTATGATTTTTTAATTTATTACATATCTTAATATTATCTTCATAAAATTTTAACTGCGATTCGGCGCACTTAAAATGCCTGCAAATTTTTTCAATATCTTTTTCAGTATCTGTTTTTTTACTATATAAAACCCAAGAAAAAGCATCATTTAAATTTAAATATTCCAAAATCGCGTTAACTCTGCATTCGTCGGCTTTAGTCCATAATATACATTCCGCCGGACCTAATTCCAATATCAAATTCAATAAATCTTCGTTTTTATTGATTTTGTTTATATTATCGGCAAAGTATGCCTGTTTTAATTTCACCAAATCTTTCTTTTCCGATTTTGTCAAATTATATTTTGAAAATACAATTTCTCTCGTTATTCTCTTGACATCTGAAATACGCTCTTTCCCCAAAAATTTCAGCGCATAATTATATGCTTCGTTATTTAAATCGTCTGTAAATACAAGCGTATTATCCAAATCAAAAATATATTTATACATATTAAAAAAACTTCATTTGTCTGGGTTTACCGTCGGAAAGCCGGATAGTCTTCGGAGGCTCTAAATTCACTATTTCATCAATTGAACCCTTTGATAAAGCAGCGGCTTTTCTTTTATCGACAAAATCCTTATTCAAGCCAAACCGCTTATCTGCGCAGTCTGTTTCCCTATTATACATTACATAACGCGGAATATCATAATTTTCCGCGTTACCCATTGCGTGTCTGGAACCGCTATCTCCTTGTCCGCTTCTGTAGCTAGCTATCATTATAACCGCCTTTGAAAACATAGCCTGCAGCCTGTCTCTTTCAATGTAACGGTTAACAGCATCGGTTTTACTCAAAGGCTCATAATAGTACTCAGTTAATAGCAGTCCGCCATTTTCAACAATCCTTTCCGCTAATTCACGATTAGAAGCAGGATAGATTTTATTTAACGTCGAAGGCAGAACGGCAATAGTTTTGGCTCCGTTTTCAACGCAAACCCTGTGTGCAATTTCGTCGCAGCCTTTTGCAAGCCCGCTTACCACTGTGAGATTTCTCTCGATAAGCTTACCGACTATTGCCTTTTCACGTTGCTCTATTTCTTCAGTCGGGTCAATTACCCCTATTACAGCCACATTGTTATTTAAGTCTTGTAATAATGCTTTATCTCCTTTATAAAAAAGCAAATAAGGTTTTTCACTCTCTTTTGCTTTTTTGTTTATACAAGGAAAATCATCATCAAAAGCGCAGATTATTCCATAAGAATCTCTATCATCATTTTCAAACTGATTGCGCAGATATTCAATTTTTTCTTTAACCGTCTGATTATCGGAAACAAATTGCTCAATTAAAGCAATTTCCCCGAAATCGCGCCAAAATTGGGCAATCGTTTTAATATATCGACACTCTAAAAGCGCCAGTATTTCCAATGATAATTCAGAATAATTCATTAATACCTCTTAACTGTTTTTGCAAATGAATAAAAAATAACTTCTTTTGCTCCTGCATCGTACAGTGCCTGTATACAATCTTCGTCGACATTACAGTCGGCGGTATAAATATCGTCTACCAAAATTATAGTTTGTCCTTTTATTCTATCCGCGTTTATGTTGCAGGTATCACGAGTAATACCGGGATACGGTTCGGGTCCGTCGTTAGCATTATTTCCCTTTGGTATATTTCCTTGAGCTGAAATTCTGCCCGTAACACGACCTAAGTGTGTAGTTTTAGTATTCTTATAACGCAGTATATAGTTAGTACCATCAACTGCATTATTAATTGATTTAGTAGCACAACTAATTGCCTCAATCAAACAGAGTTGTTCAGGTACATATGTGTTCAGCGCTTTTGCCCTAGGCACAGAAACTATCGTACACTCATCCAAATTTTCCAGAGTAATTATTTCTGATAAATCACTTATCAGAATATTCTCAGCCTTAGCTTTTGCATTTTTTAAATCGTTAATTTTTTCCCAACAAAAAGTATTTTTAAAAGTAAGAATAAATTTAGTATCATCGTTATTTTCCCCGCCATAATAATCAAGCGTGTAATATGCCTTCGTATCCTTGTTTAAAAAATTATTGTCAGCATAAATTGTGTATTTTTTCATAACAAATTTCTCCTTTTTATATCTATTTGTTATACTCTAATTTTTCAATAAAAGTTCACGTTAAGTCAATATTTATTTTTATATCAAACAAATTAAATAATTTGCCCAACGAGATCAACGCTCGTCGGGCTTACGCTTAAATTTTCCTATGCGCTTTTTCGTTCGGTTTCTGATTCGGATTTAGCTTTACACTCGTTAAGTTCCGGATGCTTCATAAGCTTACTGAAAAAGTACATCTGTATGAAAATATAACCTATTCCCAATATTACCATTACGATACTCCATATCTGGGACGGAAAGAGCGTATCTCCGAAAAGTTTGCCTCTCTCGGTTACGTCTCCGCGCACGAATTCGATTATAAATCTCCATACCCCGTATGCTATCGCGTACACCGCGAAATTGTAATTGAATTTAAATCTGAAGTACAGCACCGCCATAACCGCGCCGAGCGCAAGCAGGAAAAACATTTCCAAAAGCTGTACGGGAATATAATTTCCGCTAGCGTAACCCGCGCAGGGAAGTCCGTACCAGGCGTCCGTTTCCAAACCGTAACAGCAACCCGCCCAGAAACAGCCGAATCTTCCGAACGCGTGCGCTATGGTTATTCCTATCGGAATAAACGGGAGAGCGTCCGTAAGCCCCGCGTTCATCTCGGCTTTCAGCCATTTGATTTTCGTATGCCGGCGGATAACGTAAATATAGAGGTTCCATACCGCTACGAAACTCACTACTCCTCCTATAAGTCCGCCGATAAAAGTCATAGCCCCGCCTAAATCGAAACCCTTTGTAGGGTCGGCGATGTAATTATAAGCGGCCTGAAACAGCATAGCGGAAAATATTCCGAAACCCGTTCCGAAAACGCCGATAAAAATTACCGCGTCCGACGAAGCGTCGTTGAATTTTTTGTAACGCATAGTAAATACGAGAAAACCGAAACAGGCGATTATTCCCACCGCCATACATATACCGTAAAGATAAACTCCCTGTCCGAAAATCTCGAATATAGGTTCGGGATGCATATTTATATATCTCCTTTTAAAAGGTTGTTGACCGCTGATACAAGCGCCTTGTACGAACTTTTGATAATATCGTCGTCGACGCCCGCTCCCCAATAAAGAGTTCCGTTTTTATCGATAACGCAGACGTACGACATTGCCTTTGAACGCGAAGTCGAAGTCAACGCGCGCTGTTCGTAGCCGTCCAAAACGTAATCGATTCCGAACTTTTCTTTGATTGCGTTTGAAACGGCGTCCAACCTGCCGTTCCCGCAAGCTTTTACCGTTTCTTCATTTCCGCCGACGGTAAAAGTTATTTCCGCGCGCACTTCGCCGTCTTCCTCGAACCGACAGTCCGATATATCGAAATACGTACGCGGAGCGATATAATTCTCCTCGAAAATCGCGTAAATATCTTCCGGACGCAGTTCTTTGCGGAGTCTGTCCGAAACGGCTTTCGCTTTATAGCCCATCTGCTCTTTCATATTTTTCGGCAAATCCACGCCGAAATATTCTTTAAGAACGTAACCGACGCCGCCTTTGCCCGACTGGGAATTTATACGGATAACATCCGTTTCGTAAACTCTTCCCACGTCCGCAGGGTCTATCGGCAAATAAGGCACGTTCCATTTATCAAGCCCGTTTTGCGCGCGCCATTCCATTCCCTTGGCAATCGCGTCCTGATGAGAACCCGAAAACGCAGCGAATACCAGCCCGCCCGCGTACGGCTGACGCGGATATACGCTCATACCCGTAAAAGATTCGTAAAGCGAACATATTTCAGGCATATCCGAAAAGTCGAGTTTCGGGTCCGTGCCCTGAGAATATAAATTCATAGCGAGGGTTATCAAATCAACGTTGCCCGTACGCTCTCCGTTTCCGAACAGCGTACCCTCTATTCTGTCCGCGCCCGCAAGAAGCCCCATTTCGGCGGCAGCAACCGCACAGCCTCTGTCGTTATGCGGATGAAGCGAGACGAGCGTTTCGTTTCTGTACTTCAAATTCCTGCAAATATATTCCGTCTGCCTCGCATAGACGTGAGGCATTGAATTTTCAACCGTTGCAGGTAAATTTATTATCGCTTTTTTTTCGGCGGAAGGCTTCCAGATGTCGAGCACAGCGTTTATAACTTCCAATGCGTATTCGGGTTCCGTTCCCGTAAAAGATTCGGGCGAATACTCGAAACGGTAATCCGCTCCCTCTTTTTCGGTAAGCTCTTTCAACAGTCCGGCACCTTCGACGGCGATTTTTTTTACCGCGGATTTGTCCTTTTTGAATACCTGTTCGCGCTGTGCGGCGGAAGTCGAATTATAAACGTGAATTATAACGTTTTTCGCGCCTCTAACCGCCTCGAACGTCTTTTTAATAATATGTTCTCTCGCTTGCGTGAGAACCTGTATGGTAACGCCGTCGGGAATCATATCCTTTTCAATCAGACGGCGAATAAATTTAAATTCCGTTTCCGAAGCGGCGGGAAATCCCGCTTCTATTTCCTTGAATCCGAGTTTCAAAAGGAGTTTGAAAAACTCCGCTTTAACGTCCTCGGACATCGGCTTGACTAAACTTTGGTTTCCGTCGCGCAAATCGACCGAACACCAGACGGGAGCTTTCCCGACGCAGTCGCGCTCAGCCCAGTCAAGACACCGCTCTTTCGGCAGAAAATACTGTTTGGAGTATTTTTTATATTTTTCCATAGATTAAAAATACCACGTTTTCGGGTATTTTGTCAAGGGTTTTACAGTCGGCGCATTTTTCAATATAAGTGAAAAAAGGAAGACGGAAAGTCCTCCTTTTTTTCGTTTTAAAACAAAATTACGAAGTCGCAGATTTTGGGTACTTTCGGAACGTAGCGAACAAAAACGCGAGAGCGAACAGCGTACTTATACTCCAACCTATTCCCCACGCCCAGCATACGCCGTCAAAGCCTTTACCAGCGCCCGTGAGAATATAGACGAGCGCGACTCTTAAAATAAGGTCTATAAAAGTACTTACGGTAAAACCGAGATTACCGCCGCTTCCGCGGACGGCGCCGTCGGCAACTATTTTAACGCAGATTACGGGCAGAAAACACGAAACTATGACTATGAACGACACAGAACATCTCATAGCTTCCTCGGTGAGTTTGTCCTTCTGAATAAAAAGTTTCGTCAAAAATTCGGGACAGGAAACGAATACAGCAAGAAATATCAGACTCGTTATCAGCGCATAGCAAGTCACCGCCAAATAACCCTTTTTAATCCGCGCAAATTCTCCAGCCGCTTTATTCTGAGAAACGAAATTCGAAAGTCCGTTCGTTAAAGCGCTTACGCCCATATTCGACATACATATGAGTTTGAACGCGGTGGTGAAACCCGTAGTCGCGTCTTCGCCGAGCATATTTATACGTTTGCTGACAAAGAAATTCCCCAACGAAATAAAACTTTGCTGTAATATTATCGGAACGGAAGTCACTGTCAAATCCCTGAAAAGCTTTTTATCGAAAATTTTGGGTTTTTCTTCGGTCTTAATTGATTTAAGCTTGAAAAAAAGCACTATTACGGTAAGCGTACAGGAAATAGCCTGAGAAATGAAAGTCGCCCAGGCCGCGCCGGCAACGTCGAGATGAAATACGCACACGAACAGAAAGTCGAGCCCGATATTCAACAGCGACGAAATCACTAAAAATATAAACGGAGTTTTACTGTCGCCGAGCGCGGAACAGATACCGCAACCGAGATTGTATAAAAAAACGAAAGGCAAAGAACCTGCGTATATGTACAGATATGCAAGACAGTCGCCGAAATAAGAGCCGTGTACGCTTAAACCTTTCAGCAACGGTTTACCCAATCCGAAGCCCGCGCCCATTATCACAGCGCATAAAACCGAAAAAGAAATCAACGCGGTGTTTACCGTTTCTCGAACGCGTTTGTTGTCGTTTTCGCCGAAGTGCTTCGCCACTATTACCGAACACCCGCCGTTCGCGCCGAGAGCGAACGCCAGAAGAACGTTTATTATAACCGTCGCGTTGCCTATCGCATCAACGGCGAGCGCACCCTCTTTTGCAAAATTTCCGACGACTACAAGGTCGACGAGAGAATAAAACTGCTGTATTATAGCGCTGCCGAATAACGGCAGACAGTACGCCAGCAACAGTTTCCATACTCCTCCGCTTGTTAAGTTTACGGTTTTGCTCGCTTTCATAACGCACTTATTATAGTTAAAAAGAATTGTTAAATCAAATAATTATTCGCGTTTTTCCGCTTTGAAACTCGCGCACAAAGTTTTGTGAGTTACTGTGTTTTTTTCTGCGCGGGAATAGAATTTAAACTTTTTTCAAGGTCTTTTTCCGAGGGAATATAGTCGGTAAGCGTTCCGTCGTTATACTGTTTGTACGCGGCAAGGTCGAAATAGCCCGTTCCCGTAAGTCCGAATAATATTACTTTCTTTTCGCCCGTCAATCTGCATTTCAGCGCTTCTTCTATTGCAGCGTATATCGCGTGGCTCGATTCGGGAGCGGGAAGAATACCCTCGCATTTAGCGAACTTTACAGCCGCGCCGAATACTTTCGTCTGTTCCGCCGCTACTGCGCGAATATATCCGCCGTCGTAAAGTTTGGATATTATCGGGCTCATACCGTGATACCTGAGTCCGCCCGCGTGGTCAGGCGAAGGCGTAAACCCGCAACCTAAGGTATACATTTTTGCAAGCGGAGTTATTTTAGCGCTGTCGCAGTAATCGTATGCGTATTTTCCGCGCGTAAGCGACGGACAGCTCGCAGGTTCGACGGCTATAAACTCGGTCTTGTTTTTGCCTTGAAGCCTTTCAGCCATATACGGCGCAATCAGCCCGCCGAGATTCGAACCTCCTCCGGCACACCCTATTATTATATCGGGATATACACCGTACTTATCGAGCGCGGTTTTGCTTTCGACGCCGATTACCGACTGGTGCAGTAAAACGTGGTCTAAAACACTGCCCAATACGTATTTGCATTTGGGAGTTTTAATTGCTTTTTCAACCGCTTCGGATATAGCGCATCCGAGAGAACCTCCCGTTTCGGGATATTCTCTTAAAATCTTTCTGCCCGCCTCGGTCGTATCCGACGGAGACTCGGCAACCCTTGCGCCGAAAGTTCTGATAACTTCTTTCCTGTAAGGCTTCTGCCTCGCGGACGCTTTGACCATAAAAACGTCGAGTTCGAGCCCGTAAAAAGCAGCCGCCATAGAAAGCGCCGTACCCCATTGACCCGCGCCCGTTTCCGTGGTTATCGAAGTCAGTCCCTGCTGTTTTGCGTAATAAGCCTGCGCAACCGCCGAATTGAGTTTGTGCGAACCCGACGTATTGCTTCCCTCGAATTTATAATAAATCTGGGCGGGAGTATCCAGAACCTTTTCCAAAAAATACGCGCGAACGAGAGGCGAAGGACGGAAAGTTCTGTAAAAACTCTTTATTCCGCCGGGTATTTCGATTTCGGCGTCTTTGCAGTTCAGCTCCTGTTTTACGCACTCTTTGCAGAAAACCGTTTCAAGTTCTTCCTCCGTACTCGGTTTGCCCGTCGCGGGATTTAAAAACGGTTCGTGTCCGTCTCTCATAAACGCTTTTAAATTAAACCAGGTTTCAGGAGTTTCGCTCTCCGCTAAAAACGTTTTGTAAGGTATTTTTTCATAAGACATTTTTTCTCCCTCCGTCTGTTTATTGCATTTTCCGCTGTTTAACTTTTTTGTCCACTACGCGCCTTTTGCTAAGTTCGCCGAGAATATCCGAACAGCTTATATCCATATTAACCATAAGCACGGACAGATGATAAGCAAGGTCCGCAATCTCGAAAATCGTTTCGGCTCTGTCTCCGCCTTTACCCGCTATTATAACTTCCGTACACTCCTCTCCGACTTTTTTCAGAATTTTGTCCGTTCCCTGTTCGAAAAGATAAGACGTGTACGAACCGTCTTTCCCGTTTAATTTCCTGTCTTGTATAAGTCCGTATAGCGTATCGAACGAAAATTCTTCGCGCTCTTTTGCGGAAAGCCAGACGAAATCGTTAAAACAGGCGTCCGTGCCGAGATGGCAGGCTGGTCCGTTCCTGATAACTTCGACTGTAAGCGCGTCCCTGTCGCAATCGGTTTTAATGCTTACGACGCGCTGGAAATTCCCCGACGTTTCGCCCTTGCGCCACAGTTTCCCGCGCGAACGCGAATAAAAACAAGTTCTGCCCTCGTCTATCGTGATTTTGAGGCTTTCCGCGTTCATATAGGCGAGCGTAAGCACTTTTTTAGTATAAAAATCCACGATTACCGCGGGAATAAGACCGTTTTCGTCGAATTTAAGCTGTGTAATTTCAATCATAAACGCACCTCTATTCCGCTATTTTTCAATTCTTTTTTAAGTTCTGATATATTAACTTTTCCGTAATGGAATACCGAAGCGCCGAGCGCCGCGTCCGCGCTAACGCTTTTAAAAAGGTCTGTGAAATCTTTTATACAGCCCGCTCCGCCGCTCGCAACCACAGGTAGGTTTACGGTTTGCGTTACCGCTTCGAGCATCTCTACGTCGAAACCATTTCCGACGCCGTCCGTATCGATACTGTTCACCACTATTTCGCCCGCGCCGGAATCTTCCGCGCGTTTCGCCCATTGCAGAGCGTCGAGCCCCGTATCGACTCTTCCGCCTCCTGCAAACACGGTAAATTTTCCTCCTGCCCGCTTTACATCCATAGAAAGCACTACGCACTGACTGCCGTAAATTTTAGCGGCGTCCGATATAAGATTTCGGTTTTTCAAAGCTCCCGTATTTACGCTGACTTTATCTGCTCCGCACTTTAAAACCCTGTCGAAATCGTCCAAAGTATTTATCCCTCCGCCCACGGTAAGAGGGATAAACACGCACGAAGCAACATCGCGTAAAACGTCGGTAAACAGAGCGCGTTTCTCGAAACTCGCAGTTATATCGTAAAAAACGAGTTCGTCCGCGCCGCCGTCCGAATATTTTCGCGCAAGAGAGACGGGCTCTGCCACGTCCGAAAGCGAAGTAAAATTTTTTCCCTTGACAACCCTGCCGTCTTTAACGTCGAGACAGGGAATTATTCTCTTTGCAAGCAATGTTATTCCTCCGCGGCTCTTAACGCGTCTCTTAAATTTATCGCGCCTTCGTACAGCGCTTTCCCGATTATAACCGCGTCGACGCCGATTTCTTTGAGCAGTTTTATCTCCGAAAGCGACGCTGCTCCGCCCGACGCGGTGACGTTAAGACCTTCTATTTTGACGAGTTTTTCGTAAACTTTCAAGTCGGTTCCGAGAAGAGTTCCGTCGCGCGATATGTCGGTATAAATCACGTCTTTAATTCCTGCGTCGCGAAGTTTTTTGCAAAAATCGACCGAATTTATATCCGTTACTTCCCGCCAGCCCGATACGGCGATTTTTTCGTTTAAAGCGTCGACTCCGACCGCTATTTTTCCCGCGTATTTTTCAGCCGTTTTCATAACGAAACCGAAATCGCGCACGGCAACCGTCCCGAGTATTACCCTGCCCGCGCCCGAGTTAAGATAACTTATAATCTGCTCCTCGCTCCTTATACCTCCGCCGACCTCCACGAACGCGCCCGACGCGGATATGACGTCCGCGATTTTATCCGCGTTGCAGGCGGTTCCGCTCTTTGCGCCGTCCAAATCTACCGCGTGGATATGAGATGCGCCCTGCGCTTTGAAATTAAGCGCAGCTTCGACACAGGTTAAAGAATAGTTTTCGGCTTTACCGTAGTCGCCTTTTAAAAGTCTTACGACTTTGCCTCCCAAAATATCTATTGCAGGATAAATTATCATAACTCAATAAAACCTTTTAAGATTCTCAGCCCCGTGTCCCCGCTTTTTTCGGGGTGGAACTGAACTCCGTATACGTTTTCACCGCCCGCGGCGGCGCATATTTGAGTACCGTAACAGACAGTCGCCAATATCTTTTCGTCGGTTTTAGCGTGGTAAGAGTGAACGAAATACACGTACTCGCCCTCGCCGACATACCTGAAAAGCGGACTTTTATTTTTGAAATTCAGCGCGTTCCAGCCTATATGCGGTATTTTTAAATTTACAGTATCTTCCGAAAGCGAACGTATTTCGCCTTTTAGCAGTTTTAGTCCTTCGTGCTCTCCGTATTCATAGCTTCTTTCAAACAGCATCTGCATACCGAGACATATTCCTAAAACGGGAACGCCCTTTTTTGCAAGACTTAAAACCGCTTTATCCATACCGCCCGATTTGAGTCTTATAGCCGCTCCGCCGAACGCGCCGACCCCGGGGAGAATAACTCTTTCATACTTATACGCTTCGTCGGGTTCGGTAAAAACTTCCGCCCGCTCTCCTATTTTTTTCAAAGAGCATATGAGCGAAAACAAATTTCCGCACCCGTAACCGATTACGCCCGTCATCAGAGTATACCCTTGCTCGACGGAATTTCCCCGCCGACTATCTTTACCGCTTCCCGCGCCGTCCTTGCGAACGCTTTGAACGTACCCTCTATAATATGGTGCGTATTTTTGCCGTAAAGCTTTTTGAAGTGAAGCGTTAAGCCCGCCTCCCTTACGAACGCGTTAAAAAACTCCTCTACAAGTTCTGTATCGAACAGCCCGACTTTCTTTAAAGTAATTTCGTTCTCGCCGTCGAAGACCTTTGCAGAGGGAAGTTCGACGTCGAAATTAAGATACCCGCGTCCGCTTACGTCTACGGCGCAGAGAATCAAAGCTTCGTCCATAGGCAGAATTATATCCGCGTATCTGGCTATTCCGCATTTATCGCCGAGAGCGGTTTTAAACGCAGAACCCAAGGTAATTCCCACATCCTCCGCGGTATGGTGAAAGTCCACGTCCGTATCACCCTTGCACGTAACTAATAAACCGAACCCGGAGTGAACGGCAAACAGGCGTAACATATGATTCAGAAAACCGCATCCCGTATCGATAAAACTTTCTCCGCCGTCAAGACAGAGAGAAAGTTTTATATCCGTTTCGTCTGTCCTTCTCGTAATTTCTGCTTTTCTCATTTTATTATTTCCTTTACGGCTTTTAAAAGCGCGTCAATCTGTTCTTCGCTTCCGACAGTTATTCTCACGAAATTATTTATTCTCCCGCCGCCGAAACGTCTTACGAGAATTCCGCGCTCTTTGAGCTTTTCGTACAAAGTTTTTCCGTCTGTTTCTGAATGTTCAGCAAGAACGAAGTTCGCAAGCGACGGAAGAGTTTTAAAGCCGAGTAATTCAAGCTCCGAAATAAGCCGTCCGCGAGTTGAGATAATTTTGTCGGTACAGCTTTTAAAGTATTGCTCGTCTTTAATTGCATTTGCCGCAAGCAGAGCCGAAACGCCGTTTACGTTATACGGATTGAAAGAGTATTTGACGCGCTTAAAATCGTCAATAAGTCTTTCGTCCGCCATAACGAACCCTACTCTCGCGCCCGCCAGAGAACGCGACTTCGAAAAAGTCCTGACAACCGCAAGGTTGCCGTATTTTCCTATTAGAGAAACCGCGCTCTCCCCGCCGAAATCAACGTAAGCTTCGTCTATAACGACGGGCGAAGACGGATTGCTCTTTACAATTTTTTCGATTTCGGTTAAAGGCAAGTATATTCCCGTCTGCGCGTTAGGATTGGCAAGAACCACGGTTTTGCCTACGTTCAAGTAATCGTCCGTATTTACGGTAAAATCTTCTTTGAGCGGTATTTCGTCGAATGCGACGCCGAAAAGCCCTGCGAAAACTTTGTAAAATCCGTAAGTCACGTCGGGGAAAACTGCGCCTTCCCCGCACAAACCCGCAAAAGCAAAAGCCAGAATTTCATCGGAACCGTTCGCCGTCATTACGTTTTGCGTCTTAATTTCGTAATAATCCGCAATTGCTTTTACGAGCTCGGAGCTTTCGGGGTCGGAATACAGTCTTAAATTTTTCAATAACGTCTCATTGATTGCGCCGACGGCGTATTCCGACGGAAAATACGGACTTTCGTTGGTATTGAGTTTTATATATCCGTTGTCCTTAGGCTGTTCGCCGACGGTATAAGGTTCAAATTTTTCAAGCCGTTCCAAAATATACCTGCTCATCTGTCCAGCCTCGCGATTACGCTTTCCGCGTGAGCGTCAAGCCCTTCCGAAACCGCGAATTTTATTATATCCACGGCCGCGCTTTCGAGAGCGGATTTCGTATAATAAATATACTGGGTTGATTTAACGAAGTCGTCTACGCCGAGCGGAGAAGAAAAACGCGCCGTTCCGCCAGTAGGCAAAGTGTGGTTCGGACCCGCGTAATAATCCCCCGCCGCCTCCGGAGTATTATAGCCGAGAAACACCGAGCCTGCGTTTTTGACTTTTTCGAGATACTCGAACGCGTTCCCGACGCAAAGTTCCAAATGTTCGGGCGCGTACTTATCGGAAAGTTCGATTGCGCAATCTATGCTGTCCGTTAATATTATTTTGCAGTTGTTGTCGAGCGACGTTTGCGCGATTTCCTTTCTCGGAAGTTTTCCGACCTGAATTTCGAGTTCGGTTACGACTTTTTCCGCAAGTTCCTTACTGTCCGTTAGAAGAACCGCAGAAGCGTTTACGTCGTGTTCCGCCTGCGACAAAAGGTCGGCCGCTACGACGGCGGGGTTCGCGCCTTTGTCCGCAACGATTAAAATTTCGCTCGGACCCGCAATCATATCTATTCCGCAAACGCCCGATACGAGCCTTTTCGCAGCCGCAACGTAAACATTGCCCGGACCCGTTATCTTATCGACCTTAGGTATACTTTCCGTGCCGTACGCAAGCGCGGCTATCGCCTGCGCGCCGCCTGCCTTGAAAATTCTGTCTACTCCGCATATTTTCGCCGCTGCCAAAACCTCCGCGCGTATTTTGCCGTCGGCTTTGGCTGGAGTCGTCATTACAATCTCTTTTACGCCCGCGATTTTAGCGGGAACCGCGTTCATAAGCACCGTCGACGGATATGCCGCCGTTCCGCCGGGAACGTATATTCCAGCGCGCTCTAAGGGAGTTATCTTCTGTCCGACGATTCTGTTGCCGTCGTCGATTTCAAATCCTTTGCGAAGCTGTTTTTTATGAAATTTCTCTATATTGAAGACCGAAGTTTCGAGCATCTTTATGTAATCGGAAGAAAGGCTTTGCACCGCTTTTGAAATTTCAATCTCCGTAACCTCGAAACTGCCGCCGTTAAAACCGTCGAACTTTTCCGCATACGCTTTCAGCGCTTTATCTCCGTTTTCACGCACGTCCGCTATTATCCGTCCGACCGCGCTTTCAACAGCGGAAGACGTTTCTTCCCTCTCTCCGAAAAGCTGTTTCGCGCTCTGATTTTTATATCTTAATATTTCCATTTTTTAATATTCCTTTAAGACTTTGCGCAAGCAAATTTATTTCTTTGCTTTTGAATTTATAAGCGGACTTGTTAACTATAAATCTCGCGCTTACATCTGTCACTTCCTCTAAAACGCACAAATCGTTTTCTTTAAGCGTCGCGCCCGTTTCGACCACATCGAAAATAACGTCCGACAGTCCGAGTACGGGCGCAAGCTCTATCGAACCGTTGAGTTTGATTATTTCTATCTCCCTGCCTATTGAAGCGAAGTAATTTTCCGCGCTGTTTACGTACTTTGTCGCGACCCTTAAAGGTCTCGATAAATCGTCTTTGAAACCGTTCTTTGCGGCAACGCACAATTTGCATTTTCCGACGTTCAAATCCATAATTTCATACACGTCCGGCTGTGTTTCGCCGAGAACGTCTTTGCCCGCAATTCCCGCGTCCGCCGCGCCGAGTTCCACATAGACCGCGGAATCCGAAGGTTTGACCCAAAAATAATTCACTCCGTTTTCTCCGCAGTTTATAATCAGTTTTCTTCCGTCGGCAGGATATTCCCCGCAACCGTAACCCGCTTTTTCAAGAAGCAAATAAACTACTTCTCCGAGTCTGCCTTTCGGCAAAGCTATGTTAATCATCGCCGTTCTCCGCGTAATAAATTTCACCTTCGAAACCTTCGGGAATTTCTCTCGCCGTTAAAAGTCCGATACCTTCCGACCTGAGTTTTTCCGCGCGTATTAACGCTGTCCGCGCGTTCCCGCCGCCGTATACGAGCACCGCGTCGGGACGCGACGGTTTATCTTCCGTATACTTGCATATTTCCCCGAGGTAGAGCGCGAACCCCGCCGCGCTTTCGCCTTTTTTGAATTTTTTTAAAAGTCCGTCGTATCTTCCGCCCGACAGCACTGCGCGCGGAACTCCTTTAACGTAGCCTTTGAAAAACAATCCGTTGTAATATTCCGTATCTCCGCCGAGCGAAAAATCTATGTTGATTTTACCGTTTGCCGCAAAATTAATAATTTCGTCAAGCTCTTTCAATTCTTCCGATAAGTCAATCGAACCGCTTATCTCTCCGAGCACGTCCCTTGCCCGTTCGGACGGAACAGTCATAAGTTTTACTATACTTTCAACCGCGTCTTTATTTAATTTTTTTTCTTCGGCAAACCGTTTAAATTCGTCCGCGTTCTTGCTTTCGAGGCAACGGAGAACGATTTTTTTATCGCTGTCGCTTACGCCGAGTTTTTCCATAATCTTAGAAACCGCGCCCGTATGCGACAGGTCCAGAACGTAATCGCGCCCTACTGCCGACAGTGTTTTAAGGGCAAGCAAGCAAAGTTCCGCTTCGGATAAAATATCTACGTTTCCTATCACCTCCGCGCCCAACTGGCTGACTTCGGCAAAACTTCCGTTCGGGGTTTTGCGGTAAACTTTTTCGTCGTAAAAAAGCTTTTGCGTGTCCTTGCCGAATCTGCCGTTTTTGATAATGCTTAAAGTTACGTCGGGACGCAGTGCGAGAAGTTTGCCTCCCGCGCTGAAAGAAATGACGTCCTTCCCTCCGAAAAAACTCAGATTTTCCGAGTACAGAGAATATTCGTCGAAACTCGAAAGTTTGTAACGCTTAAAACCGTAGTTTTCAAAAAGCTTTTTTATCTTTTCGCAAACGCGCTCTTCATAATTCATTTCCGTCTCCGACAAAAGTTTTATATCCTCCGCTCCCGTGCGTCACCGCTCTCGATACGCGGCTTATCGTCGCGCTGGAAAGCTTTGTTTCTTCGATAATTTCGATATACGTCTTTCCTTCCATAAACAGTTTCGCGGCATACGCTCTCAACGCCATCTGCTCGACTTCTTTAAACGTGCATAAATCTTCCAACAAAGCTTTGCAGTCGGCTTTCGTTTTAAGTTTCAGCAATATCTCGTATAGTTCGTCAATGTGTTCATCGATTTTTTTACCGTTCATTTTTTACTCCGTATTTATATCCGTTTTTATTATTATACTTTACTACGCTAAATTAGTAAAGTGTTTTAAGCAAAAAATTTTGCATTTTTACAGTTTTTCTTTAAAAAGTACGCCTTTTTCGTAAAGGCAGGTATGCGTCACTCCGAGCGAGACGAGAAAATCTTTGACCGATGTAAAATTTTCGGCAAATCTCGATACCGAATGCGCGTCGCTCCCGAGAGAAAAATTTTTACCGCCGAGCGATAAATAACGTTCGATAATTTCTAAGTCAGGGACGGTAATATGCCCCGTTCCTTTCGCGGAAGTATTGATTTCGAGACACTTGTCTCTTAAAATGATTTCTTTTAAAATTTCGTCTAAAACGTCGCCGAATTCCGAATAAATCACGCGCTTTTCTTTATAAGGCGCGTATCTTTCTATATATCCGATATGTCCTGCAATCTGATAATTAATATCCGAACGAACGCTTTCGAGCACGGCTTTAAAATAAGCTTCGTAAGCCTGCTTTTTGGAAAACCCGTCGAAAAAACGCGTATAATAACAGTCGCCTCTGCCTTTAACAGTATGCACACTCAAAATCGCATAATCGAAATTACCGCTTTGCAAAAGTTCTTTGTACTTTTCCGTCGCGCCCGCCGAATAGCCGAGTTCGATTCCCTTTAAAATTTTTATTTCGGGGTACTTCGCGGAAAGGTCGGAAATCTCCTGCGAATAAGCGGAAAGGTCGGGCAACGGACACTCGTTAAAACCGCCGTCCAGGAAAACGTCGTAATCGTAATGTTCGGTAAATCCGAGAGATTTATAACCGCGCGCCTTGGCGGTAAGCACGTAATTTTCCGCCGTCTCTTCGCTGTCGTGCGAAAAACGGGTATGCAGATGCAAATCGGTCATACATCTATTATAGCAATTTAATTTCCGTTCGTCAACGGTAAAAAACAGACGGCTTAAAAGCCGTCCGTTTTTACGTCTTGTATTTAATTACGCTTTGGTAACCGTAACGTTCAGTCCTTCGAAATTAATTTTAATAATTATTTTATCGCCGGCCTGAAGACTTAACGTTTTCGTAACGGCTTCGCCGTTATTATCATTATTGCCTGTTTCGCCGTTGATTGTATATTCGCCGACAGAATAACTACCTTCCGCGTCTACGATTGTAACAATATAGTTTCCGGCTTCGGTAATTTCCAATTCTAAACCGTTGACTGTATCGTCGTACGTGGTGGTATACGTTTCACCGAGAGTTAAACCGCCGCCGGGATTTTCACCGCCGTTGTCGACTTCTTCCACTAATATAGTTACGTTAGTCAAATTTTCCGCGCACTCAACGTTTATCGACCTGATTCCTACGCTGTAAACAAATTCGACGGGGTTACCCCTATCTATTCCGACGTATATCGTTACGCCCGAAATTATTTCGTCGTTTTCGTCGAGGGCGGAAACACTGTAAATCTTATCTTCCACGCAGCCGTCCAAAGTAAACGACGCTCCTTCGGTGCCGAGACTGCTCAGAATATAATATCCGTAGCCGTCCGAGACGGTAATTGTGTTTTCTGCAGGGTCAGGGTCGGGGTCGGGAGTAACCGTGCCTTGCGATAACGCAACGTTAAGGTTTTTAGTTCCCGCTGAGTCCGAATATACGTAAACCCAGATTTTTCCTTCCGAATCGGCGGTCAGCGTCAACGTACCTTCCGTTGAATAATTATCCCAATCGACGTTACCATCCTTAATTGCGCCGAGTCCGTCGAAATTACCCGTAAATACATATTCTTTTCCAGCTTCCCCTCCCGTAAACAACAAGTAATTGCCGCCTTCCGACACGGTCAGTTGGTTATCGCCTGCGGTAATTTCATTTATCGTAACGGTTACTTCGAACGTTGCAGTGAACCCGCCGTCGTTTGACGTTACGGTTATTGTCGCCGTTCCTGCGCCTACCGCTTTTATACTTGCGGGGTTCCACTCATCGACTTCGACGACCGAGCTGTCGGAAGAAGTTATCTTGAACGTTTTATCCGACGCATCCTCGGGAGTTATAGTTACGTGCTCAGTGAGGTCGAAACTTTCGCCGTAAGACATTTCTTTACTTTCCAAATCAACGGTAATTCCGTCTGCGGACACTGCCTTGATAGCAGTCACCTTCAAATCCCATTCACCGTACCTTACGCTGTTTATACATAAGTAAGCAATACCGTCGGCATCGGTGGTTACAACAAGCGTATAACCTGCATTTCCGTAATTTATATTTCCGTCGGCGTCAGCTCCGTACATATAGAAACCCAAATCATTCGTAATCGCATATTTGGCGTTTGCTTCGCCTTTGAATTTGAAGAAATTATTGCCGTTTACGGTAACTACGTCAGTGACGCCCGCACCCAACACGACTTCTTCTACGGTTATCTTGCACTGAGCTTCGAATTTACCGTCGGAGGATACGAATCTGATAGTTACAGTACCCGCATTCACGCCGGTAACGACGCCGTTTTCAACCGTAGCTATATCTTTATTTGAAGTACTCCAAGTTCCGGTTTTGATAGAAGCGTCCGCCGGAGTAAATTCGGGTGTAAGCGTAACGCTTGCGCCGATGAAAACTTTTTCCTTGTCTTTAAGAGTTACTCCCGTAACTTTGACGGGCGCGCCCTTGTAGGCGATTGTAAACTTACCCGTACCCATTATACTCCAAACTTCCACTTCGTCGCCCTTTGCAAGAGCGAACTCGACGGTTCCCGCAACATTCGTCTGAGCAGTAGCCGAAGTCTTGAAGAAAATGTAATCGTTCGCAGACGCCGTAATGGTATATACGCCCGTTGCAGACGCAGGTAAAAACATACGCGAACCGGTAAGATTGTACTCGCCGGAAAGGGTGTCTATTATCTCGCCGTCTTTTGTAAGCAGTATATTTTGGGCATAACCGTATTCGCTGTCATAAGTCAGGTACAGATAATACGAAGATGAAATATTAAAACTGTATTCTATTTCGTCGGGACCGCTGACGTATTCCACACGGAACGTTTTTTCGTCCGCGTCGTAAACATAATTTACAACCGTCTCCTGCTCCTCGCCTTTCTTGATAGTTGCTGTGCCGTTTAAAGCGCCTTCCGAAGCGGGAGTGAATTCAACGGAAATTTCTTCTTCCTCGTTTTTATAGTTTCCATTCAGAATATCGGAAATTTCAGGAGCTTCGTCAACGTTTAAAGTGAGCGTTGCGGAATCGGAAGCGCCTTGGAAAGTCGTCGTGAGCGTTATTGTATATTTTCCCGCTTCCAAAGATTTGAATAACTTGACAGGAACACCCTCTTTAAAACCATCGGTTATCACGTTAGACGTAATATCTTCGTTCTTTTCGTTTCTTACGGTAACGGTATAGCCCGAATCCTGATATGCGGGATGGTCTACCTTATTCGTAAACATAAACGTCTGTCCGGTATAGATATTGAAATCTTTCTGAACCGTTTCCCAGTTTTCCTTTTCCGTTACTTCGTCATATTGATATACGCTCGTACCGAATCCCGTAGGCGCCTGGAAAGGTACGTGCAGCGTGATTACTTTTTCTATTCTGTCGGTCTTTATAACCAATTGAAGGTCGCCCGCAACCCAGCAGCTCAAACCCAGCAACATATCGCCCTGATTGAACACTGCTTTAATATGACCGTCGTCGCCGCCTTCGTAATTACCCTGAAGCTCAACGTCACCCTCGGAAGTGCGGAGATAGAACTTAATGGTGTCGAAATTGAAATTAGTCGTTTCGGGAGATATGTTACTTATCCGTAAACAGAGCGATTGACCCGCTTCAAGCTCGAGTTCGTCTCCTAATTCGCGTACGGTTTTGATACCGGTTATCGTATAATCGCCACCATCGAATATAGTTTTTATTTCAGCAATCGAAAGTTCGAAATCCGAAGCAATTAAATCTTCCGGTTTATAAGGATTGACGGGTTTTACCGCGCCCTCTTCGAATTCGTTCTGCGTTACATTGAAAGTCTGCGTATACATTGCTTTCGCGTTTGCGGATACTTTTGCGTAACCGTTGGAATCTACGACGTAAGAATTAGAGCTGTATTTGTTGCTGTAACCTTTATTCTCTACGACAGCTTCGCTCATTACGAAGTTTGCGTCGATTTTGAAACTTACCTTATATTCACGGTAATAGCCCATTTCCGTAAGACCGAGATAACCGAAACTGAAACTGTAAGTTCTTACTCCGTTTTCATCGGGCTCGCTTACGTCCTCGGTAAAGTCGCCGTTGGGATTGGTTTTTCCAACCGAGTACATTGTGCTTACGAGCTTCTCTATTCCGTGGAAGTTATTACCTGCAAGCGCGGGATGTTCAGCGTAAAGAAGCAGATAGGGAATTCCGGATAACAAATTTTCCGCGCTTAAATTTTCGGGTGCAACTTCGTTTCCGTCCGCTATCTGGTCGTACAAAGCGCCCGTCAGCTCCAATATCTTTTTACTCGCTTCAACCTTCTCCGAATTGCTACCGTTTGCCGCTTTGTCGCTGATTTCTTTTATCTGCTCGACTATGCTCAAATAATCGGGGTCATCCATATCGACGTAACCCGTTCCGACGCCGACGGTTCTGTAAGGATAGAAGTAAGAACCGTCCGCAAGCTTGGATATAAAGAATTCCGCGCCGCCCGCGTCCGCCGTAAGCAGACCTTCGTCTTTGACGTGCAGATAATTGTCACCCTTTTCAAAAGTAAGAACAGACGACTTTTTATCTTTACCGCCCATTATATTGTCTTTTACTATCTCGCCGCTTGCAACGTTCGACATATTTGCAACGCCTATTTCAATTGCTTCCTGCAAATTGAACGCCGCGTAAGTTTCAAAAGATACGTCGCCCTCGTCCGTTGCAATTACGTATGTTCTGAGTTTAGTATTCTTATCCTGCGTCGCGGATTTATAGCCGGTACCCTCTTTCGTCAGGGCGGGAAGTTCCACTTCGAACTTATGTTCGCCGTCGGTTTCGCAGACCTTGACTGCCAAACCCGCTTTAAGCTCGGTGGGTTTTTCTATTTCCCACTCGCCGTACTCGTGACCGGTTGCGGAAATTTTTTCTTCCGTAGTCGCGTCGCAATTCTTGCATTCGCCTTTTCTCTCGCCGTCGCCCTCGCAAGTCGGGTCGGTTACGGTCCACTCGTAATCGTGTCCCGCGGCGGCAACTTCACGCGTTTCTTTTTCGCCGCAGCTGCATTCGCGCGTTTCTTCGCCCTTATCGGTACACGTTGGTGCGGTCGTCTGCTTCCATTCGCCGAATTCGTGGTGATGGCAGGACGCCAACGCTATAGACGACGTTGCGCCGAGTGTAACCGCGGCAATTGCAAGCATAAGCTTCCTCTTACTTTTCATACTGTTTCTCCTTTAAATATTTTGAATTGTTTAATTACGATAAATTATAAAATTACAACTTATATACTAATTTAATATATTCTATCACAGTATTTTGCGGTTGTCAACATAAAAAAGTATAAATATACAAACCTTTTATAAGATTTGTATATTTATACAATAATTTCAAAATAAGTTAAATTTTTCAAATTCGCGGAATATAATTTTTATCTCGCGTCGTAATATCCGCAGGCGAACAGCCATTGGTCTTTGCCCGATGAACTTATGCCGTTAGAATCTCCCCAGCCTATGCCGTCGCCGAAGAAACCGCCGCTCTCGCTGTAAAGGTAAAGGAAGTTTTTCATTTCGGGAGTTACCGCGTACAAGCCGTCCGTGTTGACGTAATCAACGTAAGATTTGTAGTCGAGTTCTTTAATCCTTTCCGCTACGTCGGGCGGAATCTTCGCAGCGTCTCCGCCGAGACTGTCCAGATAAGCACTGTACTTCTTCTTTTTCAGACCCGTATGTTCATCCGTGACGTACTCGTCACATTCGTAACCTCTGATGAAATAAGTATAGTCTTTGCCGTCCACTCTCAGTCTTACGTTGTCGTTGAAGAAATCCACGAGCGCGTCGGACTCGTCGCCCGTAGCCGTATATTCGAGCACTAACCGCACGTAAAGAATTGAATCGACCGAATTACCGTACTTATCCGTATGAGCGTAATGATAATAACCGTCGTCGGGCGAAAGATAAACTCCTGTACCGTCCAAAATCGTCTTATCGCCGACAACCGTACCGAATTTTTTGAATTCGTATCTGAAAGGCGAATATTCGGGAGTCTGTTTGAACTCCTCCTGCGGAAGCGCGACTTTATAGGTTGATTCCTCGACTTCGAAATCGCCGTCGCGGGTTATTATAAAATCAATGTCTACGGGCAGTTCGACGTGGCTTCGTTTATCGAATTTTATAGCGAACGAATACACGGGACCCCTGCCCGCCACGCTGACTTCGTATTTGAAATTCTTCGTAAAGACAGAGCTCACTCCCCCGTCGTTAAGAGAATAATTCGGCCTGTCGGGTTTCCACGCGCCGTGACCGACGTACACGTCGAGACGGGGATTTACTTCGTTTGCGTTTACGTCGACTACGCTTTCGATAGCGTACATTCCCGATTTCTCGGGACGGTATTCACAGAAAATATTCTGACCCGCTTCCGTAAACGTAAGTCTGTAAGCGCCGAGTTTGGTAAGAATTATCGAGTTGTATTTACCCGTGCCGGCTCCGTAATATTCGGTTAATTCGTACAGTTCGATTTCTACTTTGCGGTTGTCGTTGTCGACGTTGTACTTGTTAGCGTTGTAAGTATATCCGTCCGGAACCTCCGAAAGCGTAACAGTGTATTCGCCGTCGAGACCGCTGATTTCCGCGACGCCGTCCGAGTTAAACGCGGCGGTGTGGACCTGCGTCCCGTCGTTCCATTTAGCGCTCATTTCTATATCCGGTCTGAATACTTCGCCTTTGCAAATTAACGTCGCCGAAAATACGCCGTCGTTATCTTCGTTATCTCCGCCGTTGTTGTCGCCGTCGCCGGGCTGATTTCCGTCGCCCGGTTTATTTACGTTATTATCAGGCGGAACCGCCGGCTTATAAGTTCCGCAAGCGGAAAAACAGAGGGTTGAAACAATCGCTAACAGCGATGCAAGAATTATTAAAAATCTTTTCATTTCCCGCCTCCCTTTTTATTTCTCGCTCCTCCGAACAGGCTCACTATATCTTTCCATTTGAGTTTACGTATCACTATGTCGACAACGAACAGAGCAACCGCCGCAACGAGGAAAGGTACAGTTAAATTCACGATATAAGTCGCTATTTGCGAATCGTCGTTTTTAATCGCGAGTTTGCCTTTCACTATGGTAAGCCCGTCGTTCGACGGAGTAACCGATTCTATAATAAGCTGTCTTTCGGAATTCTGTTCTATGACGGTGCCGTTGCCGTTAAGCATTTTATACAGCGCGGACGCTTCGAATACCGTAAAAGTATTGTATTCGGGTTCGTATGATATTATAAAGCTCGCGTCGGGAGAAATATATCCTCCCTCTTCGGAATAATCGTAAATACCGTACTTATAAGATACGCTCACTTCGTACGCGCCGACGTCGGGAGTTAAAAATTCATAGTAGAATATCGAGGAATCGAAAATAAATTTATCGGTAAGTTCTTCGCCCGAAGGAGTTTTTATATTTATCTGCGCCGACGAAGCTCCGCTTACAGCCGCCTGCAACTGGTCGTAAGTAAGATTGGTAAGCTCCACTCTCGCTTTTTTTCCGTCTACGTTCGAAGATACCGTGAACGGAACGTCGGATTTTTCCACAGGCAAAGCGTTTGAAATTATATTTTCGAAAAACTGTCCGTTAGATTGCGAAATCGCACCGCCGTAAACTTTAATCTCGGAAATTTTGCCCGTATAACTTTGTACTTTACCGTTGCCGTAGTTCCAATACGCGAAAAGCGGTACGTTTATTTTGACGCTTTTTACCTTATATTCTACCGACAAAACAGTCGTCGCGCTCGATTTCGAACTGCTTAAAATATAGTCCGTTATATGAGTTTTTTCCAAATCTATAAATTTATTCGCGCCGTTTTCGTCTGTATAAGAAAGCACTTCGTCGCGGGGTTTGGTTTTTACGACGTTGCTCGGCGTATCCGTTATTTCCGCGTTTTCCGTATCTTTCTGTATATCTCCGAAGAGCACGTCGCCGAGTTTTTCTTCCGTATCGGCGTAATAATATTCACCGCCGCCCTTGAATTCGGCAAGAGACCTGAGCCAGCCTTTTTCGCCGACGTTACCGCCTCCTACTTGTAAAACGGAAGTCTGTATACCGTAGCTTTTCATCTGTTCGACGAACGCCGCAGAATAAGTCCTGTCGACGTTGCTGCCTTCAATTTCTATATCTTCGTAAGACAAATCACCCTCGTAAGGAAGACCGTCCGTTACGAGCATTACCTGTTTTTCCGAAAAGTCGAGGTTTTTGATAGTATCGAGCGCCTTTTTAAGCCCTAAACTCGTATAAGTGCCGTAACCGCTTACGAGTCTGTCTGCCATTCCGATATAGTCCAATACTTTCTCACGGTTGTTGCCGCTCAAATCGGTAGGAGTCTGCAAAACGGAAACCTCTTCGCCGAACGCGATAAGACACACGTAGTCCTCGTCGTTCAAAAAGTTTATAAGCTGTGCCGCAGCCTGTTTTGCAAGGATAAGACGCGACCAAATCTGCATACTGTCCGAAACGTCTAAAACTATCGTATAGAGTTTTGGATTACCGTTTACGTCGCCGTACCTTACGGGAAGCATATCGTCGAGCTCGTTTAAACTTCCGTCGGCGGACTGAATACCCGTGTTTCCGAAAGTTACCAAACTTTTACCGAACGAAGAAACGACCGTATTGAGACTCGAAACGAACATTCCGTAATTGTTGACCTGCGTTAAGTCAACGTTTGAAAGAACTATTTCGTCGTATTTGCACAAATCTTCGACGCTGACGGGCACTTCGCCGTTCAAGCTTATATTGTAATGCGTTATTTCCGGTCCCGTTTGACCGTCTGCGGAACCGTAAAGTTCGGTGATTTTTTCATAATCTTCATTGTCTGAAGTGAGCAAAAGCACGTTGACGGCTGTTGTTACGGTCTGGGAGAAGGAATACTTGTTATTGTATTCGCAGGTATCCCCGTCCGCGGTTATCTCCGCCCTGTAAAGGTGCTTGCCTTCGCTTGAGGTATCGAGGTCGAAAGTAATAGTGTTCACGTCGAGCGAAAGCGTGACCGCCGTGCTTTTGTAAGGTTCGCCGTCCTTATAAAGATTTACGATAGCGTTCATATTTCCGCTGCTCTGAACGGTAAGTTTAACCGTTTCCGCACGGTTAAGATAAGCTTTTTTAGTATATTCCGCGCTTGAAATCTGCACTTCCTTTACAGTCTCGTCCCAGTTGTCGTTGAGATAAATCGCATCGACTTTGACGTCCTGAGCCTGCAAATTAGCCACCGCGCGGCTGAGTTCGTTGGAATCGCCCGAATAAGTCTGTCTTCCGTCGGTAATTAAAACTATGCGTTTGATTACCCCGTCTTTAAACAGCGTTCCGGCGTATTCGAGCGCGTTTACGATATTTGTTTCCGTATCGTTTACGCCCGAATCTTTAACCGTTTCGAAACTTTCGCCGAGCTCGGTGGTGATTTTATAATCTTTACCGAAACTGACGACGCCGAGTTTCGAGTTTCTGGGCAGGTTTTTTCTCAGCTCCGAAATATATCCGTCGACGGTGTCGAGGTTTCTGTTCGCCGAATACGACACGTCCGCGAGAACGTACACGTCCGTCTCGGTCATTACCGTCACTACCTGCGTTCCCGCCGCCGCAAACGCTATGAGCACTGCCATAAGAACGTGCAGTACCATCGAAGCTATATTATGCCCGTTTCTGTTGTCCTTTCTTATTGCAACGGCGAACGGAACTGCAAGGACGATTAAAAGCGGTATAGCCAGAAATAAGAAATAAACGTTACCGAAGCTGATACTGCTCATAACAATACACCATCCAATCCGCCGCAAAAATCAAGGCGAGAAGTATAAATAAAATCATTAAATCGTCGTAAACGCCGTCGCGCTTTTCCGTGCCCGCTTCTCCGACAAGACTGAACGCCTCGCTCTTAACCGCGGGAATACGCTCTTCTTCGGGCAGAGCGGAATATACTCTGAAAACTCTTGCCGTTTCGCCCGACATAAGAGTAACGGTATAAGTTCCGACCTCGGTAAGCTTAACTTCGCTCACCGCGCTCGAAGTATCGAGATAACTTATCTTTCCCGAAGGGCTTTCAAGTCTTATGCTGTCGCAGTTGGCGGTGACGTTTACCTGCAACGTTTCTCCGCTGTAATAGGACGATTCGTCTATCACCGTAGGAAACATATAGTCGAGAAGATTGCGCGAAAGCGTAATGAAGTCCATTACGGGCGCAAGGTTCGTATCGTTCAACTTAAACGCGAAAACGACTTCGCGGTTTCTGTACTCGTTCGTTCCCGTAAATATAAGCGGGTTATCGTCACAGGAAACAAGCGTTAAAAAATCTTTTCTGTCAAGTCTGCATTTCTGGTATTTTTTGATATAAACGTCCTCTTTGAGCACGTCGCGCAAGAGAGTTTTATATATCGTCTTAGTCGAATTTGTATAATCTGCCTTTACGCCTACGGTCTTTTCGATTTCGTTCTGTACCGTAAAGCCAGACTTCGCTACGCTCTGCTGAGGATTTATAAACCAAATCGCAGCTTTATCGGGCAAAACTTCGGGCGTATAGGTATCGAAAATGCACAAATCGCGCCCCTTCACCGCCTCCTCAGCCGTCTTGGAATACGTTTCGGTGGAAACCGTTTTAACGCTCGCGTTTCCGACCGACTGCAACAGAGCCGTCATAAAGAACGGCGTATCGCTTACAAGCAGAACTTTATACGAGTTTTCGTATTCCACATTATAGACGACCGCCTCGTTATCCATAGCGAGCGCGTCTTTATTCGTTATTACGACTTTCAAAGATTCGAAATTAGTTTCTTCGCAGACAAACGCGAAAGGCGCGGACTGCAATTTCTTTACGTCCGCTTTCTGTTCGTAAGCGGGTTCCGCGTTTCCGTTGAGGAAAAGTTTAATTTCGAGTTCGGCGTCGCTCTCGTAAGACACGAGCGAACCAGTTACGGTCAGCTTGCCGAAGTTATCGGAATTTGCGAAACTGTACGCAACGTCGGTAACCGCATAGTTTTCTTCGCCGCCGGAAACGTTTATAATCTGTACGTTTTCGCTCGGCTCGACTTCTTTATCGGTGACGAAATACGTCAGTATCGAGGAATTGTCGTTAAAATACTTCTGCGCCGCGCCGAGCGTATCGGTAAAGCCCGCAGAGGTATAAGCGGGAGCGATTTTGCCGAGCAATAAAAGCGCGTAATCTTTATCGGTGATTTTATCGAAAATTACGTTCGGCGTTTCACCCGCGAAAATAAGCGAATACGCACTGCCGTTAGCGGAGTCTTCGATAATTTCCGCAATCTCTTCCTTTGCAAAGTCGAGCCTCGTTTTATCATCGCGCGTTATATTCATACTGCCCGAACCGTCGAGAACGAACAAATAATCGTTCGCCGAGTTCGGAAGCGTCAGAACGGGGTGCGCGACCGCAACCGAAATAAAGATAACCGCTAAAATCTGTAAAATCAGACTTATGATACCGACGAATTTATTTATCGGCAGACGTCTTTTAAGAAATTTTTCGCTCAGCGTCCAGATATACGTAGACGCTATAACCGACTCCGTATACTTGTTTTTTATTATATAAATAATTATAAGAATCGGAACGCCGATAAGTCCCAAAAGCCCGAGAGGATAAAGAAAACTCATTTCACTACCCCCATATTTATAAGTTTATTAAAGAAAATTTCGAATACCGAATCGTCGGCGGAAACGAGCATATAGTCCGCCCCGCGCGAGTGACAGAGAGACGAAATTCTGCTTTGGACGAATTCGAGCGCTTCTTTATAAGCGCGCATAATATCCCTGTTGATGTTTTTACGGTAATATTTTTCCGTGTTCTCGGAATCGAAAAAGTGCATCTTGCCCCGCGCTTTGGGGTTGAGCTCCTCTTTCGATAAAACCTGAACGCAAAGAATATCCCGCCTCTTCGAAGCAAGGAAATTCACAGCGTCCTCGAAATTATTATCCGTTAAAAAGTCCGAAATAATTACTGAAAGCCCGTCGCCGTAGCCGACTGCGGACGGTAAAATCGCATCGGATATGCAGGCGTCGCCGTCGAACTCGACGAAATTGAGCTTGCCTATCGAACCGATGTACGAATCTTTGCCGAGCATACCCGAAATAATACAGTCCGCAACTCCGCCGCGAATAAGATAAATCGAAACTTTATCCATTTCGCATACGGATAAATAGGCGAGCGCGGCGGCTATCTTCAAAGCCTGCTCGTCTTTTTTACCTTTACCGTAAGCCATAGAACGGCTTGCATCGATATAAATACGCGTATGCCTTTGGCGCTCGTCGAGAAACAGTTTGAGATAAAGTTTCTCAAACCGCGCAAATGCGTTCCAGTCGATTTTTGTTATATCGTCGCCCGGTATATAGTCGCGGTAGTCTGCAAATTCGCACGAAGACCCGAAATTTTTCGTTTGGTGATTTCCGCCGAATAAGCCCGCGACGTTATTTTTTACAAGAGTTTGCAACGTTTCGAGCTGCTGCAAAAACTCTTCGTTAATTATAAGTCCGTTCATCAGTTGTGTTTTTGTTCGGAAATAAGGAGTTTGATTACGTCGTCAACCGTAAGTTTATCGTTGACCGCGTTATAATTTATTTTAATTCTGTGTCTCAATACGGGATAAGCCAAAGCTTTTATGTCCTCGTAAGACACGTTGTAATTGCCGTTCATAAGCGCGCGCACCTTAGCGCAAGTAATGAGCGCCTGCGCCGCGCGGGGCGACGCGCCGTATTTAATATACTTCTGCGCCGTGGGCGAAGCCTTATCGAGTTCGGGGTGAGTGCTTGCGACGAGGTTTGCCGCGAACGACAGCACTTCGTCGATTACGGGAACGTTCTTCGAAAGCTCGCGCATTTCGAGAATCGTTTTACCGTCGACCACTGCCGTAGCCGTTTCGTCCATAGTAATCTGAGTCATATTGACTATGCCTTTAAGCTCGTCTACCGTGGGGAATTTAACTACAAGTTTGAACATAAACCTGTCCATCTGCGCTTCGGGCAGAGGATAAGTACCGTCCTGCTCTATGGGGTTCTGCGTTGCAAGAACGAAGAACGGCTCGTCGAGTTTATATGTCTGCTTTGCTACCGTGACTTTATGCTCCTGCATAACTTCGAGCATCGCGGACTGCGTTTTCGGCGTGGCGCGGTTGATTTCGTCCGCAAGAACGAGGTTTGCGAATATCGGTCCGCGCTGGAACACCGTGTTCATTTTGCCTTTGTCGTCCTTCTCTATTACGTTCGTACCGGTAACGTCCGACGGCATTAAGTCGGGCGTAAACTGAATACGCGAGAACGAAAGACTGAGCGTTTTTCCGAGCGAACGCACGAGACGCGTTTTGCCTACTCCGGGAACGCCTTCCAAAAGCACGTTGCCCCCCGCTATAATCGCGGTAATTATATTGTCGATTATATCTTCCTGACCGACAACGTCTTTGCTTAATTCCTGTTTGATTGTTGCAATCGATTTGCTGAATTGAATTACTTTTTCCGAACTTTCCATAATTTATCCTTATTTATTATTGTTCAACCTCATCTTTCTTGATGCCGTTGTATAAAATTTCAAAATAGACTTCCATAATCTTAGCTAAATCTGCGGGAACTTCTCCTGCTATTACTTTGTTCTGCATTTTAGCGTAATATTCGTCGAGCACTTCTCCGAACTTAACGTAATCGGCGCGGTCGGGGTCGTAAATAACGTCGTCGCTTCCGTAAATGAAATCATAGTCGCCGTTACCGCCTCCGCTTCCGCTCGGGTCGTCGTTTTCTTCGCCGCCGGGGTCGTCTCCGCCGTTGTTATCGTCCGGAACGAGGTCCTCGTTAAACTCGGGGAATTCGTTCGCTTTAATCGAGAAAATATCCGCAAGCCTGTTTCTTATAAACAGATTGATAACGTAACTGTAACATTCGACGCTCAGCGCGGAATTAAGCTCGGGACCCAGCGCGGAGAACGCGTTGTCCAAATCCGTGAAAAGCGTTTTATCGCTGTACTTTCCTATCTTTCCGCTTATAACCGTCAGAGCCGAATTGAATTTGTCGAGCGCGATATAGAAATCTTCGCTTTCGTCCAATTCCGCAAGTTCGATAGCCAAACCGAGATTTAATATATAAGGATTGAGCACGTCGGCAAGCTTTACCGTTTCGCCCGTTTCTTCGTTCTCTATTCCGTCCTGCGGTATTTTAAGCGCCGTTTTGGCGGAGGTAAAGAATTCTTCGAGAACGATTTCAATCAAATCTCCGATTCTCAATTCGAACGCTCTTACGCGCACTATATCGTTAAGAGGAGTACTGCTCGAATTATATACGCCTACGCTCTCGCGTATAGCCGACGCGAATTCTTCGTCGAACCCCGCTATCGCTTCGCTTATTTTTCTGAAAGAGTTAGAGCCGTCAACCAACGCGTCGATAACTTCGACGGAAGATACGACCTTTTCGAGCATTTTTTTACGGGTGTCCGCCGAACCGAGATTGACGTCGAGATTTTCAAGTTCTTCTACTACGGAGTTTTTTAAGTTCTGCTCCAAAGAAGATTCCCTTACGTTTAAAATAAGCTCGGTCAGAGCCGACTGCATAAACAAATCGTATTCGAACACGGGGTCCTTATCTTCGGGCAGTTCCCCTTCGGGAGGATTTTCCCCTCCGCCGTTGTTACCCCCCTCCTGCGCCGACACGGGAATAAACACCGCCGAAAAGAACAGCGCGAGCGCGAGCACGGCGCACAGACAGTACTGCCATATCTGACTGAACCGTATTTTGCGCGCGGGCAGAGAAGCAAGCGTTTCGGAAGCGTCGCTTCTTTGCAGAGCGATTATATCCCCCTCCTGCCCCGAAAAAGCGACCATCGTCTGCAATTTTTCGTTGAGCCCGAATTCGGTATCGTATTTTTTAGCCACTCTCATATCGCTCGGGCGCATAAACAAAAAGCTTACGCCCCCGCCCGCCAGAGCGGAAATCAAACCTATCGGAATATATATAGCCCAGTGAATAGAGTTACCCGTCAATACAAGCGACAGCAAAATTATACCCGTAACGAAAAGCCCCGCCGAGATTCCTATTACCGCGCTTTTAATGAGCGCCTCTATAAGGCATTTGTTTTTAATTTTTTTAAATTTTTCGTCCATCGCTAAAACCTCTTTAATTTTACCCAACGGATATTTTTATATTTAATCGCGGTTTTCAATGCTTATGTATAAATATAAACACTTTTCCCATAATATTTTGCATTTTTATAATTTTACCACATTAACATACCATTTGCAAGCGTTTATACTTTCATTTTATTGCCATAATTTAAAAGTTCGCGCATTTTAATTAAAGCCCGCGCTGAAAAGCGCGGGCTTTAATATTATTTTATTCGTTTCAATTCAATAAAGTTTCCACAAGGCCGAGTATGTATCCGTCTTCGGGCGCGTCCTCTACGCTCAAATAATATCTGTGTCCCTTATACGTAAACTTTGCATAAGATTTTTCGGGTTCTATATTATATTTAATTTTGACAGAATTAATTACCGTATCTTTTATGCAATAATTATCGAACGGTTTAGTAACGTCTACTTCCGTTCTGTCGTCGGTCACGTACAGATTTATATCAGCATAATTCGAATCGTATATTTCTTCAAATAAGCAAATTACTTCCCGAGTTTCTTTTAAAATATACTGCGTGTCGGCATAATATTCGGATTCTTCGTAACAATCGAAGTAAAGCAATTCCAAATTTTTATCCGCTGCATACTGTTTTATCGTAATTTTTGAAATCTCAGTACTATAATCGTTGACTGTACAGTATCTTTTGTCGTCGGGTTTTTCTATTTCGTTTTTGGAATCTTCTCCGGCAGTTTTATCAAAAGGTTTTACGATAAAAAACGTCAGACAAATTGCAAGAGCGAGAGCCATAAATACCGCAACGACAATAAGCAGGTTGCGCCTTGTTGTATTCGTACGGCTTTTGGACATTACCAAAACTTCGCCGCCGCACTCTACGTTGTCAATATCACGCTCGCTTTCCAGACGGCTCTCTAATTTTTTCCAAAAAGCCTCTTTTTCCTCTGTATTCTGTTTTTCGATGAGTTTATGGAATTTACTCTCTCTTGACATAGTTCTCCTTTATTTTACGGTTACGGTATATGCTCCGTTGCACCAGTCGGTTGCGTCTATCTTTAATAAATACTCGCTGTTAGTAGAAAGACCCGTTGCAACTCTTATATATCTGTCCGTACGGAACAGATTGTCGCCGTTATAATATTTTACTTCGTAAAGTTCATAACCTACGACGATGTGCGCCGTACTTGTTATTACAGCACCCACTATCCTGTCCGAATTTGTCGATTTTATTACATTATAAACAACGGTCTTATCGCAGAAAAGCAATACGGGTTTGTTCTCGTTCATCGCCCGTTTAAAAGAATTATAATCTACTTTATTCGAATTTTTAATATCTTCGTATTCTAAGCTTCTGTTTTTGCCCTGAACGTAAGCTTTCAGTCCGTTGAGACAATCGTCTCTGCTTACCCCTATGTCATCAACGTTAGTACGCATAAGAGTGTAAAGCTCTCTCATTAACTTAGGTATATAAGTTGCATCGTTACCCTTATACTTACCGTTAAACGATAAATATGTAGTGTAATTGGGGATTAGTTCCTCGTAATATTTATCATAAAAACCTACTATAATAGCTCCCGCAACTGCTCCGCAGCCGTTGTCAAGCCCGCTTATCGGTGTATATAAAGGTGCGTTGTTTACCAAACCTACGGGTACCACTTCACGCCTCGTATAATTTACGGTTTCATTACTTATTTCCGTATACTCGTAAGGGGTCGGCGCGTCGCCGCCGTAAGTTGCGGAATATCTGTCCGACGTTTCTGCAAAAGAAGGTTTTAAGCCTACGTTAAAAATACAAACAACGTTCAACAAAATTCCGAAAATCACAAACCAACATAAACTTTTTCTTACATTAATTTTCATAAATTTTCTCCTTTGGTTATTTTTTTTACTCGATTTTATCTACCGAATTGCAAGTCGTTTTGTTCACTCTTTGCTCAAATTATTTTTTAATAATTTTAATAACTGACATTCGCGCTTATGTACGTAAGATTTGCTGACGCCGACAATCTCGCCGACTTTTTCGAGACTCAAGCCTTCCCAAAATCGCAGATACAAAATTTGCTGGTCGCGGGCAGATAATTTTAACAGTTCCTGATTCAAATCAGCTTTCGTTTCGATACCGGGGCTCATAGTGAACGCGATTTCTTTCTCGAAATCTTCCAAAGTCTCGGTAATTGTTATCTTTTTGTTGTAATCTCTCGCAACGTTTTCAACGATTTTGCAAAGCCAGTTATAGCCGTCTGCTTTTTCGTCGAACGAGTGCACATATCTGAACGCTTTCATATAAGCATCCAAAACTATATCTTCGCAATCGTCTTTATTAATTGCGTAGCGCGAAGCAACCCCTAACAGATGGTTACAAGTCTCTTCGAAAAGATTATGCTTTTTCGATTCGTTACCTTCTTTTATGGCTCGCAGTATAGGGTTTACAACTTTGCGCAATTGTGACACTTGAATATTTTCCTCATTAGTTTTTCTAAAATGTTAGTACCGAATTCTATTTCAGTTCGTCTACCAATTCGAATATTAAATCCTGTTGTCTGTCGGATAGTCTTGAAAAACGTTTTAAAAGCTCGAATTCTTTATTCGTAAATACATATTCTCCTTCTCCGCAGAAAAGCTCTGACATTGACACATCCAATACTTTGCAAATAGATTGCAGGGCTCGTACGGAAGGTTCGGCACCTTTATTATACCAGTTGTATATCGTATTTTCAGACAACTCCGATAATTCAGTGACTTTGTAGATACTCATATTCTTTTCTTTCATATAGCTTTTAAGTTTTTCTAACACCGCTTCCATATATATCAAATCCTATTAATACTTTGATATATAGTTTAACCGAATTAGAATTTAATAATATAATATTTTAATTAAATCGTTACCGAACTATAATTGGGTAGGCAAGAAATAAAAAAAACCGTAATGAGGAAACGGCTGTATTGGCTTGCGGTAATGTTTAAAGTTCGCCGTTATTCAGAGAGGGTAATTTTCTTCGATATTGAAATCCAAGCCGTTCCAACGGGCTCCCTCCCAGTGCTGAATTATTTCAAGACATTCCGTAAAAGCCGCTTTTGCGCCGTAAGCCGCCTCTTTCGAATAATAGGAATCAATTTCCCGTAATTCTTCGAGAGAAATTATCAGATTATCTATCAGATATAAAAGAGTTTCCGACGCCGTTAATTGATACATTATGCTATCCTCTCCTTTAAAATTTCTTCAAAGCTGACTAAGTTCTTACTTATACAACAGTCGTATACCTTTTGAAAAAACGCGTCTTTGCGTGAATAGTAAGAATTTTTTTCAAACGGCAAAACTCCTATTATGTTTACGTCGCTCCGTCCTTCAAGGATATACTTTATCATATTTTTTATATCCTCATCGGTTTCGGATTCGTATATAAGAACTATAAGTTCGCATACTTTTATAACTTCTTCGGTGATATTAACGACTTTTTTACGGTTTCCTATATAAAACTTGGCGGTAGATAAACCTTTTTCAATTGCTTCTGAAACGTAACAATATCGTTTTATCAAATTTTCCACCTCGTTTTTCGTCATAATAAATCGTTTTTCCCTTAATTATGACTAGTATAATTCAATCTATTCCGTATAAATTACCAACTATATACAATGAAAAATCGGAAAAAATTCACCCGAATATTGTTACTTATCGATTTTTCTTCTCTGCTTAACTATACTCCTTTTAATTAAATTATTTCCCCGCGCTTACAGCGCAAGGGAAATTTCTTTTTTCGCTATTGCCAATTGTTTTTTCAGACGTTTATTTCATCAAATATTTTATCATTAAAAAACTCTGTAAACGATACACCCATAGTATTTATCATTTCATAGATAGTCAATAGAGCTACTCTTTCGTGCGCTCCGTTAAGAACCTGCGAAGTCGTGGATTTTGCAATTCCGCCTTTTTTATAAAAATCAAACTGCTTGAATTGTTTTTCTTCCATCAATTTAAGCAAACGGATTCTTACAGCCTCCGAAACTTTCATAAAACCATACCTCGCGTTCTTAAATGAGAACTATTATAGATTATACAGTTTTACGTTTTTTAATCGGTTCTTAATCGAGAACGCTTGACGAATTATGTCGAATAATGTTAAAATATTTTTATGAAAACTTGTATGTTTACCGGTCACAGACCACAGAAACTTCCTTTCCGCTTTAACGAGAACGACGAGAGGTGCACACTCTTAAAACAGCGGTTAAACGCTTTGATACGCGAAAAAATCGAAAGCGGAACCGACGTTTTCGTTACGGGTATGGCAATCGGAGTCGACACGTACGCCGCGGAAGAAGTCTTATCGCTGAAAAAAGAATTCCCTCACGTTTCGCTCGAAGCTATCGTACCCTGTAAAAACCAAGCAAGCAAGTGGAACGATAAACAGGTTTCGCGCTATAACGATTTATTGAAAAAATGCGATAAAGTCGTTATTTTACAGGAAAATTACACAGCCGACTGTATGCAGAAACGCAACAGGTATATGGTTGAGCGCTCCGACTGCGTAATAGCAGTCTGGGACGGGAACGGGAGCGGAACCGGAAGCACTGTAAAATACGCGCTTGAAAAAAAATTATCCGTTACCGTCTTACATCCGTCGTCTTTATCCGTTCGGGAACTTTGAATCCGGACGCGTTATAAAATTTTCGCGTATCAGAAATTTCAAGACTGAAATTAGCTTAGCGAATAATATCATAAATTTTTTAACACAGTCAATCAAATTTAACTTATTTTTGAATTTTTTATTAAATATTTACGCCCGAGGCTTCTGCCTCGGGCGATTATTTACGGTTTTTACTTGCCGAAAAAAATAAAAGTTCTGCAATCAGATGATTGCAGAACTTTATAAAATACAGTTTAATTATTGCTTTTTTCAACGTCGCCGTCCGTACAATGTACCGTATATCCGCCCGTTCTCAAATCCCAATTTTCCCACTTGTTGATTGCATTCCATTGCTCTATCGTGCCCTCGAAATAAATATCGGTAAGACTTTCGCAATCCCAGAAAGCGCCTGACTGTATACGCGTTACGTTGCCGAGTATGGTAACGGTTTTAAGATTTTTGCAATTATTAAACATACGCACTCCGATTTCCGTTACTCCTTCGCCGATAATCACGTTTGTAAGTTTATCGCAGGCAGAAAATACATCTTCGCCTATTTTCTCCAAGCTTGCCGAAATCGTCACGCTTTCAAGGTTTTCGCAATTCAAAAACGCTTTGTCGCCGATTGCCGTCACTCCTTCGTAGATGATTACTTCCGTAAGTTTTGAATTGCAGTAAAAAGCGTTTTTATTTATTTCGTATGTATTTCCGTTATAATTTGCGGGTAAAACCAACTCGGTCTGTTCGCCCGTATATCCGACGAGATACGCTTTGTTATCCCTCGCCGTAAAGAACGTAAAACCGTCGCTTCTTTTGTCTATACTGCTCGGGAAATCTTTCATATATTTAATATCCAGCGCGTATCTGCCTATCCCGCCATTATTTTCATCGTCGCCTATGCCGATACGCAAATGTGAAGAGAGATTATAAATTTCCCACAGATTTATACATCCGGAAAAAGCCGCGCTGCCGATTTCGGTTATATTTTCCGTTATGACGATGCTGTTCAGGTTAATGCAATTGAAAAAAGCCCACTCGCCAATCGCAACGATACCGTCGTGCATTTTAACGCTTGTCAGATTAGCGCGCTCGGAGAACATCTCGTCGGTTATTTTCGTCATTGTTTCGGGTATAGTCACCGTGCTTTTGCCTTGCGGAACGCAAAGGCACTCCGTAACCGATTTGTTGTACAGTACACCGTCGACGCTTGCGTAGTTTTGATTTTTTTCGTCAACCTCTATACTTTCAAGTTCATATTGGTACCTTAAATATCTGTTACCGAATTTCGTCACGCTTGCGGGAATTTTCAGGCTTTTTAAACTTATTGACGAGAACGCAAACGGACTGATTTCATTTACGGGTTTTCCGTTAAATTCGGAAGCGATTTCGACGTCGGTAAAAAATTCCGAATCTATAAGTCCTTCATAGGCGTAGTTGGACGCTACGTAATAATTGAGTCCGTCGTCTTGAATCAAGTATTCAAACCCGTCCTCGCTTACAATAACTTTACATTCAGCGGTTTCGCGGTCCGCCGAAACCTTAACGACGGCAGAACCCTGCGCCAACGCCGTCAGCTTTCCGTTTTCGACTTTGACTACTCCCTCCGGTTCAACAGACCACGTAAGACTCGAAGTCGTATCCTCCGGATATACGCGGAAATCGAGCGTCTTTTCCCCGTTTCCGAAAAGTACAACCTCGTCTTCCAAAATGCTAATCCAGTCTACGGGGATTTTCCGCGCTACCGTAACCGTACACTTTGCGCTGACAGAACCGGCGGTTGCCGTTACGACTGTAACGCCTTCGGAAAATGCTCTTACCGTGCCGTCGTAGTAGTTTACCTCGGCGATACGACTGTCGTCAACCGTCCATACAACGTTTTTGTCCGTCGCGTCGTCGGGAAGAACGGTTGCCGTCAGCTTCGCTTCCTCGTTTATATCGAGAGCCAGCTCGGTTTTGTCAAGCGTAATGCTTGTCACCTCGACTTTACTGTCGCAAGCGGCAATTCCAAAGGCGCAAAAAATTGCGCAAACACACAGCAAAAGAGCAATAGTAAATTTCTTTTTCATATAAACCTCCTATTAAGGCGAGTTGCATTTTGAATATGCAAAAAGCGCATACCTTACTGTAACCGCCGTAAATAAGACGATTTATTATTCTCTTTTTTACGCAAAAATTTATATTTTTTTCAGTCTATGAAAAAAATTCTTCGAAGATTTCCGTACAGTCGTCGATAAGCGACATATAAATTAATTTATATTGAATGTTTTTGTATTGCGTTAAAGCGTTCGTCGTATATAAATCGCCGTCGAATTGGGTTCCGTATTTTATAACCGTCGAACCGACGGTATAAGTTTCGCTCCCGTCGATAAAGCCTTCGGATAATTTTACCGAAATATCGTAAAATTCGATTTCGCAAATAAACCCGCGTTCGAAGTCCGAAACAGTAAACTTTCCGCCTTTCAGCGCGCCTTCGATTGTTTCGTCTTCGATTATTTCGTATAACAAAACACATTGTTCAATTTCATATTGAGTTACGTCTATAATGTCGTAGCCCGCATTTTCGATTGTTCCGAAAAACTGTTCTTTTCCGTCAGGGAAAACTTGCTTTAAGTCGCTCGGACCGAAATACGCAGGTTCGTCCTTGCGCAGGACAATCGGCAGTACGGTCGCCAGAATTACGATTATGCAGAGAAACAGCGCCAAAACGGTAATAAAAATATATTTTTTACCGTCTGCAAAACTGCGCACGGCGTTGTTTTTGTTTGTCGCAAGCACGGGTATTTCCGCCGCGGCTTCCCTTTCTTCCGACGAAGTTATACCGTCGATAATATTGTTGCGCCTTTCGGAAAAGCTTTTGACGGTTATTTTATCCGCACTGCTTCTTAATTTATTTTCAATATCCTTATTGTCCATTTTTATATTCCTTTTGTTCCCTATCAGATAGTAATCGAACGCAGATTTTTTGTTTTGGAATTATTGCTTTAATTTTTCAAGAGCGCGATAATATGTCGAAGTAATCGTACTTAAAGGTTTTTCCATTTCCCTTGCAATTCTTTCAAAAGATAAATCTTCGACAAACCGCATTATCATTATTTCTTGTTCGGTTTCATTCAGATTCGAAATTTGAATATAAAAGTCGCCGTCAGTCTGAATTTCGGCCGTAACGGCGTCTTCTTTTAAATCGTATAACGGAGCGTACTGCTTTTCAGATTTTAATTTGTCTTTGGCGCTGTTAACCGTTAAAACGTATAACCAACCTTCGGGGTTACTTATCTTCGTCAGCTTGTCGGCGGTTTTCCATATTTTAATAAGCAAATCGTCGACTACTTCGTCCGCCGAAACAGACGATTTTAAAACCGTAATTGCCGTTGCATAAATCAGCCTGCCGTAAATACGGTAAAACTCTTCAAGCGCATTTTCATCTCTACGCGCCATTCTTTTTATCAACTTATTAAAATACTTTTTCGTATTCTTTATCATAATTCGTATACGCTAATAAATTTGTGTATTAATTACTGTAATTATAATCTGCAACAATATATCATATTTTTTATCTTTTGGCAAATTAATCGTGCAGTACGTTACATATTGCGTTCCGCAAACTTTGTTTCATAAAAAAGAACTCCGCCGAAGCGGAGTTCTTAAATTTCAATTATTTGCGAGGATTTCTGATATTAGCTTGTGCAGCGGCAAGACGCGCGATGGGTACGCGGTAAGGCGAGCAGGAAACGTAATTCAAGCCGATTTCGTGGCAGAATTCGATTGACGAAGGGTCTCCGCCGTGTTCGCCGCAGATACCGATATGGAGCTTATTATTTGCGCCTTTGCCGAGTTTAACGGCGGTATCCATAAGTTTGCCGACGCCGACGGTGTCAAGACGTGCGAACGGGTCGCTCTCGTAAATTTTGTTGGAATAATACGAAGGCAGGAATTTTCCGGCATCGTCACGGCTGAAACCGAAAGTCATCTGCGTTAAATCGTTGGTACCGAAACAGAAGAAATCAGCTTCTTTTGCGATTTCGTCAGCGGTAAGCGCCGCACGGGGAATTTCAATCATCGTACCGACTTCGTATTTAAGTTTAACTCCCGACTCTTTGATAACCTTATCAGCGGTTTCTACTACCGTTTTCTTGACGTAAGCAAGTTCTTTGACTTCGCCGACGAGAGGTATCATAATTTCGGGAACTACTTTCCAGTCGGGATGTTTTTTCTGGACGTTTATTGCGGCTTTTATTACCGCTTTAGTCTGCATTACCGCAATTTCGGGATAAGTTACCGTAAGACGGCAACCGCGGTGACCCATCATAGGGTTGAATTCGTGAAGGTCGGAAATAATCTGCTTAATCTGCGCAACGGTTTTACCCTGCGTTTCGGCAAGCGCTTTGATATCTTCCTCGTCTGTAGGAACGAATTCGTGAAGGGGCGGGTCGAGGAAACGAATAGTTACGGGCTGTCCTTCCAACGCTTCCATAAGTCCTTCGAAGTCTTTCTGCTGCATAGGCTCGATTTTAGCAAGCGCAGCTTCTCTCTCTTCCACCGTATCGGAGCAAATCATTTCTCTGAACGCGCCTATTCTCGCGGGGTCGAAGAACATATGCTCGGTACGGCAAAGACCGATACCTTGAGCGCCGAACGCCGCCGCCTGCTTAGCGTCTGCGGGAGTGTCCGCGTTGGTTCTTACGCCGAGCGCCTTATATTTGTCTGCAAGTTCCATTATTCTGCCGAAATATCCGGAGTTGGGGTCTGCGGGAACGGTGGGGATAAGGCAATCGTATATCTTACCCGTAGAACCGTCGAGCGAAAGAGAATCGCCTTCCTTGAATACTTTACCGGCGAGAGTGAATCTCTTGTTCTCTTCATCCATCTTGATGTCGCCGCAACCGGAAACGCAGCACGTTCCCATTCCGCGCGCAACAACAGCCGCGTGTGAAGTCTGTCCGCCGCGCACGGTCAGAATACCCTGCGCGTATTTCATACCTTCGATATCTTCGGGCGAAGTTTCAAGACGTACCAAAACGACTTTCTTGCCTTTCTTGCCTTCGATAACTGCATCTTCCGCGGTGAACACGATTTGTCCTGCCGCTGCTCCGGGAGACGCCGCGATTCCTTTGCCGACGACGTTGATTTTATCCGCGTCTTTGAGCGCCTTGGAATCAAACTGGGGATGTAAAAGCATATCGAGAGATTTTGCGTCTATCTGCATAAGCGCTTCTTTCTCGTTAATCATCTTCTCGTCTATGAGGTCGCAGGCAATCTTTATAGCCGCCGCCGCGGTACGCTTACCGTTACGGGTCTGAAGCATATAAAGTTTTTCATTCTCGACAGTGAATTCCATATCCTGCATATCGCGGTAATGGTTTTCGAGAATTTCGCATACGTTTAAGAACTGCTTATAAACTTCGGGGAAAATTTCCGCCATTTTGGCAATGGGCATCGGAGTGCGGACGCCTGCAACGACGTCTTCGCCCTGAGCATTCGTCAAAAATTCGCCCATAAGTCCCTTTTCGCCCGTTGCGGGGTTACGCGTGAACGCAACGCCCGTGCCGCAGTTGTCGCCCATATTTCCGAACGCCATCATCTGAACGTTTACCGCGGTACCCCAGGAATAGGGAATATCGTGGTCCATACGGTATATGTTCGCGCGGGGATTGTCCCACGAACGGAATACCGCTTTTACAGCCTCGAAAAGCTGTTCTTTCGGGTCGTTGGGGAAATCCTTGCCGAGCTGTTTCTTATACTCCGCCTTAAACTGGTTAGCGAGAGTTTTGAGGTCGTTCGCGTCAAGTTCGACGTCGAGCTGAACCCCTTTCTTCTCTTTCATTTCGTCAATGAGCTTCTCGAAATATTTCTTGCCGACTTCCATAACGACGTCGGAGAACATCTGTATAAATCTTCTGTAACAGTCCCAAGCCCAGCGGGGATTGCCCGATTTTTCGGCTATTGCGTTAACTACGTCTTCGTTCAAACCGAGGTTCAAAATGGTGTCCATCATACCGGGCATAGACGCTCTTGCGCCCGAACGGACGGATACGAGCAGAGGATTTTCTTTATCCCCGAATTTCTTGCCGCAAGTTTCTTCCATCTTGTCGATATAAGACATTATTTCCGCCTGAATATCTTTGTTGATTTTACGTCCGTCTTCGTAGTACTGTGTGCAGGCTTCCGTAGAGATAGTGAAACCCTGAGGTACGGGAAGACCGATTTTAGTCATTTCAGCGAGGTTTGCGCCCTTGCCTCCTAAAAGCTCGCGCATACTTGCGTCGCCTTCGGTGAAGAGATAGCAATACTTCTTTGCCATTAAAAATTTCCTCCTAAGAAAATTGATTTTTTAACTATTTTATTTTAATACAATAAAACGATTAAATCAAGTGGTTTACGGAAAAAAAAGGAAAAATATTTTTCAGACGCTACCGCGCCGACGATTTTCGTCGGCGCGGTAAGTTTATCAGATTAATCTTATGTATTCGGAAAGGCTTTTGAACGCCGTATTCAGTTTATAAGAAACGTATTCCCGCAAGAGCCTTAAAGCGCGTTTTTCCCCGTCCGCGGTTATAAAATCGTTTTCGTATGTTTTTCCTTGCGCCTTCCTCAGAACGTTGTAAGTCACTCTGCTTGCGCCTGAACCGTTGCCGCATTCGCCGCAGGTGAACGAACCCGCGTCCATATCGAATTTCAGCCTGTCCGCAAAAAAAAGCTCCGCGCCGCACTGTACGCATTTTTCCGTACTGACCCCGTAACCCGACAATTTAAGCGCGGACAGAAGAAAACGTATCAAAGCCCCGCTTTCCCCGCCCCGGCAAATTTCCGACATTGTCCTGACGCTTTCCGTAAATATTTCACGGCATTCGTCGCCCTCGAAAGTAAGCGCGTTCGCGACTTCCGCAACCGCCGAAGCCGCGTAAAATTTATTTATGTCGGTGCGTAAATCGTAAAAGCTTTCACATTCGGAAGCGTTTATAACCGTATATTTCCCGCCCCTGTCCGCAAGCACGTATTCGGCAAAACAAAAAGGCTGGGCCGCAAATTTAAGTTTTGCGGCAGCCTTTTTAACGCCCTTTATTCCCGCGGAAATTTTGCCCCTTTCCGCCGTGAGCAAAGTTAAAATTTTATCGTTTTCCTTGTAGTCGACAGACCTTAGCATTAACGCGTTTACGATAAATTCCATAGTAAAAAAATCAGTGTTGTTCGTCTAAATGCTTGTAAAGCATATAATAACTGACGTTGCCCGTCTTTTCAAACATTTTCCAAGCGAGTTCCGCAGCGTCTTTGTCTTTATTCATAATAACACCTCTCGATAAAAGAGTGTGCAGTTAATCCGAAATTATGTAAAATGCAGATATGCAAGCGCAACGCGGCAAAGTTATGCGAAGCAATATGTGCTTTAATCGCCGTAGCCCAAGTCTTTAAGTAAATTCGGTCTGTTGCGCCAATCTTCTTTAACTTTTACGTACGTCGTCAAAAACACCTTTGCCCCGAGAAACTTTTCCATATCTTTACGCGCGAAAGACGAAACTTCCTTTATAGCCGAACCCTGCTTGCCTATAAGTATGGCTTTATGGTTGGGTTTTTCACAGACTATATCGAGATTAATATCATAAACGCCGTTTTCCTGCTTTTCAAAAACGTTTATGCTTATTGCGATTCCGTGAGGTATTTCCTGACCGAATTTCAAAAGTATCTTTTCGCGCATTATCTCGGAAATCATAAATTTCTCGCTCTTGTCGGAAACTATGTCTTCTGCAATCGCTTTTTCGCCTTCCGGCATTTTTGAAACGAGATATTCTTCGAGCTTTCTGATATTAGTATATTTTCGCGCCGATACGGGCAACACGTCGCAGTCTATTCCGTTATCGTAAAGTTTCTTCACGTTTTCGGGAATATTCTCTTTCGCCATAATGTCTATTTTCGTATATGCAACCGCCATAGGTATATTCCCCGACGTATAACGTTTTATCAGTCCGATATCGTCGTCGGCAACGCCGTCGTGCCCGTCTAAAACATAAAGAATAAAATCCACGTCTTTCGCCGCGGTTTCCGCAGTTTTAAGCATCATATCCGACAGACGGTTTTTTGCTTTATATATCCCGGGAGTGTCCACGAACACGAGCTGATAATCGGGCTTGTTCAATATCCCCATTATAGCATCGCGCGTGGTCTGCGGTTTCGGAGAAACTATCGAAACTTTTTCTCCGACCAATACGTTTACAAGCGTACTCTTGCCCGCGTTCGCTTTGCCTATCACTCCGATAAATCCGCTTTTCATCTTACAATTCCCAATTTATTCAAGACTTTTTCTTCCTTTTCGCGCATCGCCGATTTGTCCGCATCGTTCATATGGTCGTAACCTAAAAGGTGGCAGATACCGTGAACGGCGAGATAGCAAAGTTCGCGTTTGACGCCGTGTCCGTATTCCCGCGCCTGCTCTTCCGCCCTTTTAACGCATATAGCTATACTGCCTATGAAAAGATTGCCGTTTTCGTCCCAATCCGCCTTAAACTCATTTTTTAAAAGTTTTTTACCGTAAATACCGTCAAGCGACGGAAAACTCAACACGTCCGTTACCGCATCTACTGAACGCAGTTCGCGGTTCAAACGCCGGATTTCTTCTTCGTCCGCCGTTACGATTTCGCACGATAGTGTACAGTCGCTTTCGAACTCGTCCGAAAACGCCTGCGCCAGACCTGCAAAATCCTGTTCTTCGCTGTAAATTATCAAATCGTTCATATAACTTCCGCGCGGGCTTTATTTTTTCTTTGAAACGGTTAATTTAGGATACGCGACTCTCGAATGATAAACGCCTGTAAGCTGGTTTACTATCGTACTCTTTACGATAGTAAGTTCGCGCATAGTGATATTGCAGTTATCGAACTGACCCATATCGAGCCTTTCTTCGATAAGACTTCTTACGAAAGCCTCGACCTTTTCGGGAGAACGGTCGGGAAGCGTTCTTGTCGCCGCTTCCGAAGAATCGGCTATCATAATAAGAGCCGCTATCTTCGATTCCGGTATCGGTCCCGAATACGAATAGTTGTCTATGTTAAGTTCACCGTCGCTCATTTTAAGAGCTTTGTAATAAAAATACTTTATCGGCATCGTACCGTGGTGCTGAATCGCAACGTCCGCAAAAAATTCTGGCAGACGGCTTTTCTTTATAAGCTGTGCGCCGTTACGGGTATGCGAACGGATTATATCGACCGAAAGTTCGGGAGTAATATCGTCGTGAAAGTTATATTCGTTCTGGTTCTCGGCGAACATTTCAGGACCTTTGAGTTTGCCGACGTCGTGATAATAAGCCGCCGCCCGCGCGAGCTCGGGGTCCTCGCCTATCGCCTTGGCGCAAGCTTCGACAATCTGAGATACGACTACGGAGTGACTGTAAGTTCCGGGAGCGTTTTCTTTGAGTTTTTTTATGAGTTTGGCGCCGTCGCTCGTAAGCTCTCTCAAACGGAAAACCGTCATTTCGGAGAAAAGCATTTCGAACAGCGGAAGTATGAACATATAGAGCATAACCGAAATAATACAGCTCAGCGCGCCGAAAATCATAAGGTCGAAAATTTCCGTTGCGGGCATCGTACCGGCGCTTACGGGAAGGATAATAATGCAGTTTATAACTTCCACTGGTATAAGCAGAATAAACGCGAGAAGTACGCTTTGAAATCTCGTCTTGATTGAATTGAAAACGAACACCGCCACGAGCCCCGCGCAGAAACTGCAAAGCAGGCTTGCATAGCTCGCCGTCTGCGCCTCGTACATATAAGTGACGTCCGAGAATCTATCGAGCGTAAGGATTATCAGCGAAAATACGGTGTTTATGAAAATAGCGTCCCTACGCCTGAACAGCGTCGCGCAGAGCAATGCGATAAAAGCTACGGGACGCGCCATCGAATCCACGTATTTGCTCATAACGTAATCAATCACAAGCACGATATACATTATAAGAAACATTTCCGCTGTCTTTGCAAAACGCGAAAGGACGTACTTGTTTTCGAAAACGAAATAGCAGTAAAGCATTGCGACGAGTACCGCGATAGACACCGCAACCGTCAGAAGCGACTGCTGGTTATCGACGAAATATTTTCCGAAACCGGAAACTCCTTCGTTGATAAGAATCATAAAAATTATAAACACGTAAAAGCCTATAGTGCCGAATATAAACGCGAATAGGCTCTTTACTATATCTTTATTGCTTAGTTTCGTTACCGTCTGCAATTGATAACCTCCTGTCGTCGTCTTTATCGTAAGCCCTGACTATTCTCATAACCAAAGGATTGCGCACGACGTCTTTATCCGTAAGGTACAGTATCCCCACTCCTTCCACTCCGCGCAAGATACGCGCGGCGTCTTCGAGTCCGCTCGATTTGCCGTTCGGAAGGTCAATCTGGGTTTTATCGCCCGTTATGACCATTTTACTGCCGTCGCCGAGACGGGTCAAAAACATCTTCATCTGTTCGCGCGTCGCATTCTGGGCTTCGTCCAAAATCACGAAAGCGTTCGAAAGCGTTCTCCCGCGCATATATGCGAGAGGAGCTATTTCTATCGAACCGCGTTCCATAAGTTTCGTATACGTTTCAAGACCCAGCATTTCCTGCAACGCATCGTACAGAGGACGCAGATACGGGTCCACTTTCGTCTGTAAATCGCCGGGGAGAAACCCGAGTTTTTCGCCTGCCTCGACTGCCGGTCGGGTAAGAATTATTTTATCCGTCTGTTTCTGTTTAAGAGCCTGTACGGCAAGACATACCGCAAGATAGGTCTTGCCCGTCCCCGCGGGACCTATACCGAAAGTTACGGTTTCGCGTTTGATGCTGTCTACGTATTTCTTCTGTCCGACGGTCTTGCATTTAATAGGTTTACCGCGGTAAGTTATCGCTATCGTATCCGAAGAAAGTTTGGTAATATCGCGGGCTTTGCCTTCGCGCGCGAGTTCTATGCAGTATTCGACCCTGCCCTTGTCCACGCTCTCGCCGTTTTCCGCAAGCGTTAAAAGGCTCTCAGTTACGGAAACCGCCGCCGAAACGCGCTCCTCCGCGCCTTCGATAACCACGTCTATTCCGTCTACCCGGATAATCACGCTAAGCTCGCGCATTATTATATTTAAATTTTCGTCGAATACGCCTAAAATTTTTTGGAGCTTGTCCGTATTTCCTGCGCTGACTTTTTTAACCGTATTGTTCATACCTTTTTAAAGCTACTCCATATTTATACTTAACTTATGCAAATAGGTAAAATCTATTACGTAAACGACTCCGTTTTCGGCAGGTTTTACTGTATGCGTACGGGAAATTATTTCGTCGCCGTTAAGTATGCAAGAAGAGTAAGCTGCTTTTAAATTTTCTTCGGATTCGATGTCCGCGGGATACTCCGTTCTGCCCGTACATTCTATCTCGGCGTAGCCGACTGCAAGACATTCCGTCTGAGTTTCGCCCGCAAGAGTATACGCCGAAATCAGCTCGTCGCCAGTATTCACTCTGTCCCCCGCGAAAAATCTGGCGGTTCCGCAAATAGCCGTAATTTTTTTAACGACGCCGTTGCAATCCGAAACGAGCGGATTGCGGACAACCGAGGAGTTGTGTTCTTCGTCGACTTCAACGTCGACGTGCAGTATACTGCCGTGTTTTTCGATATTGCAGAACGTCACCTGAGGCAGAGCAAGAATTTTGCCCGTCGCCATAGGCGCGTCGAAGCCCGAAAAATAACCGAATTCTTTTGCGCCCGACTCGCAGACGATACGTTTGACTTCCGAGGAAAGATAACTGCCGCTTCCGCTCACTTTTATTTTGAATATAAACGAGTTGGAAAACGCGGCAATCGCGACGAACGCCGCCGCGCCCGCGAAGAGCCCGACGCGGTTTAACGCTTTTATAAAAAATTTTGCGCGCGAGCTTTTGCCGGTTACGCAGATATTATAACACGGGTTTGAAAAAATTGCAAAAACTTTTTTAATATGTTTGTCTTTTACGGAAAATATAAAGCGCGCGCCGTCTTTTTTACAGTTATATACGCCTATTTCGGCTTTTTTGAGTTTCTTTAATGCAAGTTCCGCGGTTGCGGTTATAGAAATCTGCGTTGCGTCAGTCAATTTTTACTCCCGTTATTCTGCCTTTTATAAGCAAATCTTCTTCAAAATATTTGCCGAGGGTAAGTCCTTCCCCCTCGATCGCAATCTTATTTTTTTTAAGAGCAAGTACGATTCTTTCCGACGAATATTCCGCAACGCCTTTGATACTGCGGAAATAACCGCCGAAGCCGGGGACTATCGAAAACGACTTTAAAGTGTCCGCGCCCAGCTCGGATAAAATCTGTTCTAAAAGCTTCATATAGTATTGTATGTTACAGAGCTTGACCGTTAGACCAACCTTACGTTGACGGTGTATCTTTATTGCTTCTACTGCACACCTGCCGTCCGCACGTCAAACGGCAACCTTACGTTGACGGCGTTTCTTTATTGCTTCTCCCGCACACCTGCCGTCCGCACGTCAAACGGCAACCTTACGTTGACGACGCATCTTTATTGCTTCTACTGCACACCTGCCGTCCGTACGTCAAACGGCAACCTTACGTTGACGGTGTATCTTTATTCTCATATAGCCGAAGTAAAACCCGCCCCGCAGAAATCTGCGGGGCGGGTAAAAACATTCGATTAATTTGCAAAAGCAAAACTCATATTGCCGGATACTTTTATATCGTATCTGTTCGTCGTTGCGTCGACGTTTACGGACGCGCCGTTTAATGAAACCGATTTGATTTCAACCGCGTTCAGGGTAACCAAACTGCCTAAGCCCGTACCCGTTCTGACGTTTATCTGACCCGTAACCGACGTATCGCCGTCTTCGGTTACCTTGTAAATATGGTAATCTTTGCGGTTGCCATCGTTATTGTAAAGATAGACGTTTTCGCCCTCCGCCAAAACGAAGCTCCGCTCGATAGACCTTGAAACCGAACCGTTGTACTGCGAACCGCTTTCACTGTCTCCGCCGATGCAAACTTCTACTTTGGAGGTTGCAAGAGTCTTTTTGTCCGCAGTTCCGTTTACGGTGATTTTTAATTCATACTGCAATCTTAAACGCACCGCTGTGTTTTCCGCGGAGAATGTAAACGAATTATCCGCGTTCGACGAAAGCGCGCCGTGTTTGAATTCGGAATCGGAACCTTTATACCAACCGAAGAACGTACCGTCGTAGCCGTCTTTAACGCCGGCTGTCAAATCCGTTCCGTTTAGCGAATAATTTACGTCTTGTCTTGCGGAAACCCAAAGCGCGTAATAAGTTGCGGAAGTATCGCCGTCTATTAAGGTGTTCTCCGCCATATTAAGCCCGCTTGCGCCGTTTTGCGCCCAGCCGAGGAAAATATAGCCTTCCGCTTTCGGCGCCGACAGTTCGTCGCCTACGACGGCTTTTTTGAGGTAATCTCCGCCGGACGTCTGAGTTTCGTTATTATATATGAAATCAATATCGCTGACAACTAAAATATTTTCGTTTACGTTTGCTTCCCACAACGCTCTTACGCTGACGGCGCCCGCCGTCATTATAAAACTGATTTGAGCGTCTTTGCCCGCGTCGATTCCCAACCAGCCTTCAAACGAATAAATACCGCTTTCGGATGCCATAGCATTGAGAATTACCGACGAACCCGCTTTTAAGTAATAAGACACCGAAGTTTCCGTTTCCGAAATAAGTATTTCGCGTTCGTCGCTCTCTATTTCAAACGCGACGCGATTGCCGTTATAATTCGTTTCGAGCGTGAATTCGTACCAGGCAGATTCAAAATCTTCGACCAAAGTCACGGTGATAACGGTTCTTCCGTTTAACAATGCGGTATCGCCCGATACGTATACGTTGTAAGCGTTTATACAGCCGTTGACTGAAGTTATCGCGTTTAACGCGTCCATAACGGAATTTTCGATTGCCTCTAAATCGCATCCCGCGCCGGTTTTTATTTCATACCCGGCTAAACCTAATTCGGCTAAGGAGAAACCTTCCGAATCTCCCGCAAGAACGTATTCGACGTATGCCCAAGCCGAACCCTCGGTAACTTTCGTACCCGTATGGTCGATACGGCTGCCGTTGCGCGAACCGCCAGCATTGTCGTTGCCTATGTATCTGTAATCTTTGTTGCTTACGCGTTTAAAGCCAAACCAATCCGTATTGTCGTTTTCGGAAGTTGCGAAATTGTAGTATAAACTCAGTCTCGTTACGTTTTCGTCCGCGGACGTTCCGCAACCGTAGAATACGAATCTGTTGTCGCCCGTCCAGGAATTTCCGCCGAAATACACCGATTCCGCGAGGAATACGGCGAGTTCTATATCTTTATTGTCCATAAAAGCCTGCGCGCCTATCGAAACTACGGTTTCGGGTACGATTACTTTTTTAAGACTTAAACCCGTTTTATTGTAATTGAAAGCATCTCTTGCAATCGCCGTTACGGGTATACCGTTTACGCTGTCGGCAATCATAAGCGTATTTGCCGACGCCGAATAATCTTTGTCGGTTCTGTTCTTGTCGATGAAAGTAACGGTATAATACCCCGCTTCGAGTTCTCCGTCTTTTGCAAACGTATAAACAACTCCGTTTTCCGCAGTATACTCCGTATCAACGTAACGCGCATAGTAATCGTTTACGGAAGCCTGCATTACAAATACGGGCTTTTCGTAATTTTCGTCGAGATACCAACCCGCGAAAGATTTACCGTCGATTTCCTTTAAAGCAGGGTCGGGAAGCGTAGCTCCGACGAAAACCTCCCTTTCCTCGCCGCCGTAGGGAGTATGGAAAGTTACCGTCTTGCCGCCCGCTATCATCTGATAAATGCTTATATCGGACTTAATCACGAACGAAAGCCCCAAATCATTGCCGTTTGCGTCAACGTATATCAGTTTACGGGTCTGCGCCTCGTCAAGCCAAACCTCACTCTCGAACAGATGCACCCTCGAACCCGAATTAAGCGTCTTTTCGAGTATGAGTTTATCGCCGAGTTCGTAAGAGTCGTACTCTTTGTTTTCGTCGAAACCGTAAACCGTAAGTTTATAAGGACGGTTGATTTCCAAAGCCTCGTAACTGTTGTCGGCAGAATTATAGCACCCGAAAATTTTATTTTCGAAACCTACGAAATTGTCGAAGTTGATATTGTATTTTTTGCTTGCGGATTTAAAATAGTTATCCGCGTGGCTGAAAGTAGTTCCGTTATCGAATTTCGCCGTAATAAACAGATAAGTCTGCAATTCGAGATATGCGTCGAAGCCCTTTATTCCGCCGTCGGTTTCGCGCACGAACGCCACATAAATGTTTCTTAAAACGTCGCCTAAAAGCGAACTCAGTTCGAGGTTAGCCGCATAATAATTATCGTTTAAACCGAATTTCGACTCAACGGACGAAACGACTCCGTCCATATTCCCGTAACCGCTCGAATAAGCTCCGAGTTTTACTGCCAAACCGCCGAGATACTGCGAAAGAGCGAATTCCGACTTTTCGTCCTCGGGCTTTTGTTCTCCGTTCAAGGAATCGTCATAGAGATAGAAGTCTTCCGTTTTAGTAAGATTTGAACCTAAACCGTCGAGCGCGCTGCCTATCGCCGAATTAATTATTCCTTTGACGAATCCGTTCGTATCGAGCAGCCAGAAGATATTATCCATAAGGTTGCTTAACAGATAGTCCGTCGTCATTACTTTGAATTTAGCATTGTCGGACTTAACGTCTCTGCCGAAAGTTATGTAACCGTTCGAATAAGTTACGCTTATCCAGCTCTTCGTCGTCGCGATAGAACCTTGAAGTTCGGATACGAACGAGAAATAGAATTCATCTTCTCCGTCCAGTCCCAAAGACAAAGTAGCAGATTTGAACTCAATCGTGCTGAGATTAAGACCCGAAATTTTTACGTCGATGCCTATATCGCCCGTGAAGCTGTAAATAAGTTCCGAATTTCCGTTTTCGTCTTTCTGCGTGTTTTCGAGCGTGATTTTCAAATCTTCGAGAAGCGTTGAAACAAAGCCTACGTCGATAAATTTTTCCGTATCGAACGACGCGTGTCCGCTGTCTTTGACAGCCTGTGCGCCGAGTTCGAACCAGGTTGATTCTCCCTTAACCGCGTACGCGTAAACCGTATGAATTTCGGGGTTTACTTCGACGTATATTATTCCTACTCTTATATCGTAGCCGAGAGCTTCCAAAATCACATCGGGATTGACGGTAATGGTATTATGCACCGTATCCCCCGCCGCTATCGGCTCGTACTTGATTACGGTATTTATATCCAGCGTAAGGATATTGGTCAGCAATCTTATAAGCGATGACGAAGTTCCGCCGTCGGAGGATTCTCCCAAACTCAAAGCGATGACTTTACCGCCGGAAATTTTCGACAGTATATCGGCAACGGTTTCGCTTGTAATAAGTTCAACGAGAGTCGCAACCGCTTCATAGATATTGTCCGCAGAAGCCTTGAACGCAATATCTTTAAGCGCTGTTCCGCCGATATTTTCAAGCGAAACGTATAAAGTACGCTCGGTATAATAAACTTTGGCAATAACCGCCGTTCCTTTGATATCGAGATTCAAATCGGCTTCGATTATCTTGGAAGCTTTGTCTTCCGTCTGCTTTTCGGTGTAATAAAGGCTCGCGTTAACGTTAACGCCGTCAAGTCCGGCTATTCCGCTCGCACTGCCGTTTAAGGATATATCGACCGTATACGTATCGCTACCGAGCAGATTTCCGACGGATAATTCGTCGAACAAATCGAGCACGTATTCGTAAACGGCTCTCACAAAGGTATCCGCCGTATAGAACCTGTACGTTTCCGTATCGTTCATAGCTGTATTTATATTTGCAAGCGTATTCCCCGAACCCGCTTTCACGAGCGCGTCCAGACCGACGTGTTCCGAAGTCAATTCGAGCGAAAGTCCGCCGTTTGCGCTAAGCAGGATATTTCCGCCATCCGCGAACGTAATAAATATATCCTTTACTTTCGCGTCGGTTATTCCAGAATCTTTAAGTTCCAGCGTAACTTTGCTTAACGCGTCGAGAACGACTTTGAGAAGCTTCGCAAAATCGACCGCGGATTCTTCGGACGCTTCCGCGCCGAGAGAGTAAGCCGACGGAGTTCCGCCCGTTACGCCGTTAACGGCGTTCATAACTTTTTCGAAAAGTTCTGAAACCTCTGTAATATCGCTCCGATAAATTTCCAGACCGAGTTCGTTTACGGTAAAGCGCACGAGAGGCTGCTTTACGGTTTCGTTCTCTTCCGCCGTTTCGTCGTAAACGAATTTAATTGCAACGCTTTCCGAGTTTTCGTTTTCCGCAATCGCGAGTACGATATCCGCCGCAAAACGGATTTTGTCTTCTTTCCAGATTGCTTCGCCGTTGCCCGAAACGCTCATTTTAATCCCGTCGATAACCAACGACGCGTTAATATCGACTTCCGCGTCGCGGGCGTCAATTATTTCACGCGCACGGTATACAGCTTCGCTTATTATGTCGATATATTCGATTACGTCGGTATATCCGTCTTTTTCGGGAACGATAAGTTTATTCTCCGAGCCGTAAACGTACAAGCCGAGACCGAGCGCGGAAAGATTTCCCGTTAAAGTCGTATTCCCGTTACCGTCCAAACCGAGTCCGAGCGTCAAATCGCCCAAACTTATATTTCCGAGCCCGAAATCAAAAGATTTAAGAATTTCGTCCGCGTCTACGGTAAATGCGATTTGCGACGGATTTGCCGAAATTTCTTTTATTATAGATGCGAAATCGATATTGATTACTGCGTTTATTACGTTTGCGACAATATCCGCCGTCTCGCCGCCGGCTAACGTGCGAGCCTCAGAATTTCCGTTAATTACGTTTATCAGACGTTTTACCGCGTCTACGGTCTGAGATATATCGCAGTACGCTTTCATACCGTAAGGTTTATCGTTTATCGATACGATATGCAGATATACTTCGCCGTAATCGCCGTTTTCGACGTTCAGCGTATAATAAACTTCGAGTTGAAGACTGATTTCTTTATAAGAAACTGTTAAAGGCGTGTTGACGGAAATAAGATTATATCCGTTTTCGAGCTTCAACTGCGCCTGCGCTTCGAGCACAACCCCTTTCAGATACTCGATTTCGCTTTCGCCGTCAAGTCTTATTTCCAAAACTATCGTCTCGCTTTCGAGCAAACCGTATACGCCGTTGATATAAGCCGTCAAATCCGCATACTCGTTCAAGTCGGGAATTTTTATATCCTCGTCGGAACCGTTAACTCCTATTGAAAGTCCGAGTTCGGGAAGCGCCGCGCCGAGCGACGCTTTTTCTTCGCCGTTTATAAGTTTAAGCTCGAGTTTTCCCAACGCAATTCCGAGGTCGACGTTAAAAGACGAGAGTATTTCGTCGACGTCGAGTGTTACGCCGATTTCGTTTTCGTCGGCTCTGAGGTCTGTAACGATTTTACCGTAATCGAGTCCGAGAACCAGATTTATAACTTTCGCGACGGTGAGACTTTCTTTATCGGCAGAACCGTCCGGAACGTTACCGCCGTCTTGATTTTCTTTGAAGCGGTTGATTAATTTAGTGACCGCGTCAACGGTTTCCGAAATTTCGCAGTATACTTTCGCGTCTGTCCGAACCCCGCTTATTTCTTTCAGATAAATATAAATTTTGCCGTATCCGCCGTTTTCGGTATTTAACGTATAGAACGCTTCGAGTTCGGCGGAAAGATTTCCGTACTTGACGGAAACGGGAACGCTGACGGAAATTTCTTTGAAGCCGTTCTCCTGTTTTATCCGAGCGTTCGCAGAAAGCGATAAACCGCTGATTGAATCTATTATGGAAGAACCGTCCAAATTTACGTTTACGAGATAAGTTTTGCTGTTCAAAAGCCCGTAAACGCCGTTTATGTAGTCGGCAATATCCGCCGAAGTCTGAGACTTATCCCTGAAAATTATTTCCGAACCGTCGTCGGGCAACAACGACAGCGATACGTCAATCTGCTCCGAACCGTAACTCAGAGAACCGAGATTTAAACTTCTGAACGAATACGAACTGCCATCTTCGCTTTTTATACGGCCGAAATCCATATGCAAATCGACTCCGACGCCGAAACCGAGAAGGTCGTCGGTATTTACGGCTATACTCGCAGAAGTATCGTTATAGGTAAAATCGAGCGAGGCAAGGAGCGAATCCAAATTCAGCGAGGACTCTCCGTCCGAAGCCAAAGCGTAAGCTATATCCTGGGCTTCCACCTTTCCGCTCAGATTCTTTATCCAATCCGTCAAATTCGTAACCGCGGACGCAACCCTGTCGATATTGACGAGCAGAGCAAACGAATCGCTGTAATAAACGTTTAATTCGCCGTTCGAAAATTCCGCGTAAAAATCCTGCTTCCCGCTTCCTTTCTTTTCAAGCGCGATACGAACGTCGAGCGAACCTAAAACGTCGCCCATATCGCCGAGTTTGGCGTAGACTTTGCCGACGTAATCAGTCTTGCCGAGAGTTAATGCGAGCTCGAACTGCTGACCGTTACCGTTTGCGTCGAGTATCTTGCTGAAACCTCCGCCGAGAACGTCTATGACGGAAAGTTCGTCGGACGAGCCCGACGGATTATCCGTAATCGTCTGTCCTACGTATTTTTCGTAATAATTTTCAAAATGCGAAAAATGTCCGTCGTCGAAACCTGCTTCGGAATAATCGAATTCGGTCGAAGTTTTCGAACTGCTGCCCATAGAAACCCCGCCGAGAGCCGAGGGGGATATTTTCGCCTTTTCCTCGCAGTAACTGCTCAGAACGCGCCATTGTTTATCGAAGTTGAAAGTTATTTCGATTTTCTCGAATTCCGGTAAAGACTTTAAGCTTCCCCTCGTCTTCATTCCGTACTGATACCAGCACGCCGCGTCGCTTCTGAGATAAAATTTCTGAGAGTACGTGCCGTCCCCGTTATCAGTTACTTCGTCGAATCCGGACACCGTATCCGCGTTTATTACGTAAACCGAAAGTTCGGTGGAAAATTCGCCGTATTTTTTAAGATACGTCTCGTCGGTAAAATAAGAGGGCTGGTTATTATCCCAGGCAATATCGGACGGGACGGAATTTTTACCGGGTTTATTGCCCGAACGCATATACGCGTTTTCATCGCCGACGAAACAGGTCTGCGAAGACGACTTTACGAGCGAAGAATAAGAAAGGTCGGAACAAACCATTACGTTGTTCGCCGTACCGTTTACGGCGGAACTTTTGTAATCCTTCCAAGTCTGCGTAATCTGCTCGTAACCCGTGGACTTCGTCGAGTTCTTTGCATAAGCGTGATAAAACGGCTGATTATCCAAAACGTAAGCCATATAACCGATATTGTCTATACCGTTGTGGTCGGTCGGCAGACTTCCGTCGGTCGGCGCGGCTTTACGTACGGTGAACCCTTCTTTCAAATCCGGTCCGGCGCGTTTACCGCTCGAACAGGACGAAATGCCAAAAAACAGACCTGCGGCAAGTATCAGCACCGCAAGAAAACTTATAAATATTAACAGCGTTATCTTCTTTCCGCTGATTTTCACTTTTTTACTTTTCATTGGAATTTTCCTTTTTCCCCAGTTTACAGACGCTATTATATAACTATTTAAAAACTAAGTCAACAGAATTTTGAATATTTGTAATAAAAAAATATTACAACCGCCGAGAAAAATATACCAATTACGACAACAAAATTTAAAATTTTCGATTCGACCGAATATATAATGGTTAGAAAAGGAGTTAAAAAAATGGCGAAAAAGATTTATATGACGAATTTAAAAGGCGGAACGGGCGTTACAACCTGCTGCGTAGGGCTCGGTCTCGCGCTCGCTTCGCTCGGAGAACGCACTTTAATAGCCGACGGCGACTTTGCAGGCGGTTGCGCGCTTCAGATAGGCGGTTGTGCAAATATGCAAACGTACACGCTTGCCGATTTCGCAAAGGGCGCCTGCCGCGCCAAACAGACGCTTGTAAGCCACCCGTCTTCCGCGAATCTTTCGTTCACCTCGTCGCTCGGTCTCGAAGACGCGGGCGCCGCCGAACGGGCGATAGACGAACTCGACGGACTTTTCGACTACATACTTCTCGATAAACTCGCCCCGAAAAAATGCGACGGCGCGCTCATCGTAACCGAGCCCTACCTTCCGTCGATAAAATGCTCGGACGCGTGCAAAGACAGATTGTCCGACAGCGGAATCAAAGATAAAGGCTTAATCGTAAACAAACTAAACGGCGGACAAATCATAAACGGAGAAGTTATGACGGCGCAGGAAATCGCTTCTGTATTGAGACTTCCGCTGAAAGCGGTAATTCCCGAAGACCTATCCATTCCGCTCGGAAAATGGAAAAAGTCCACCTTAAAAGCTTTTAAGACCGCCGCGGAAAACATAAGCGGAAAACGCGAAGACGTGTGCAACGTGCTCCGTCCGTATTTCGGTTTGAACGGATTCATTAAAAGAAAAGTGAGGGACAGGTTATGAACTCAAGCGTAAACAAACTTTTATCGCTCGACAGAGAAGAAATGACGGAACTCGAACGGGAACTGTTTTTAAAAGACCTGAAAAGAGTAACAGACGAATATTTCGAAAGCGACGGTCTGCCGTCGCTGGAAATCACCCGCGCCGAAGGCGGGTTCGTCGTCTGCCTTTTAGTCACAGCGAGAAGAATTAAAAACGTAAAAAAGCCGATAGACTGAAAATCAAAACCCGCCCGCGCTCTTCTGAGCGCGGGCGGTTCCGATTAAATTTTAAGTTCTCGTTCTGATAATTTCTATAACCGCTTTGAGTTCTTCGTCGCCTTTGGTTCTTTCCCATTGCGCCGGTACCGGAGTACAGCCGTCTTCGGCGGTCACTCCTTTATCGTGTATGCAGGTCTTTTCGTCGGGCCAATAAATCTGCGCCGTGGTCAGTTTCAAAGCTTCTTTCGTAAAGCTGTTCACGAAAGTCGATTGCATTATGCCTTTGCCGTAAGAACGCGCGTTCTTTATTTCCTGTCCGGACGATTGAAGCCAGCCGAGATATTCTTCGGAATAATCCGAAAGGAAAATATTTTCATATTCGAGTCTTCCGTAACAAATCATAGCGCCGATAAGAGCCTCTGAAGCGCTCGCGGTTCCCGAATTGGCAAGCACGTATATTTTCGTATCCTGCGCCAGAACGCTTGCGTTGGGACTGACTTTCGTGCAATAGAATTTTTCCTCCCTGCCTTTCTTATCGCGCGAAAGCATAGCGAGAGTTTTCGTATTGTTTGAAAACGCGTAAGCCATATCCTGCATAACGTTTACGTAACCGCCTCCGTTAGAACGCAAATCTATGATAAGCGACGTGAATTTTTCCGCGTTGAATTTATTTACAAGAATATCGAACTCGCGCGACGCCGTACCGTAAAACTGAGAAATATTTATATAAGCCGTTCCGTCGGGTAGCTCGGGAATAATTTCGGAATACAGCGGAGTTACCGCAAGCCCGCCGTTCGCCGCCGAAGAAAATATCCAGGCGTTATCGTTCGAAGCCATATACGTATACGAAGCCGTGTATTCGGATTTGGAAACCGTATAAACTTTACCGTCGGAAGAATTGAGGTTTATTTTTTCCTCTTCCTTTGCGGAATTAACGAAATCGGCAAAGTCGGAAGATTTTTCGAACACTGCGGTTTCACCGCCGAGCGATGCGCTTTCAATCCATTCGCCCGCGCGCAAACCGCTGATATATGCGGGTGAATTTCCTATTACCGAGCTTATATAAATTCCTTTCCCTTCCGCAAACGAATAACTTATTCCTATTCCGCTTTTGGAACCCGAATTGCTCTTCATAAGATTTTTATATTCTTCCGCCGTATAGTAAGCGGAATATTTATCGAGAGTTCTGCCCGCTATCTCTTTTAAATCGTCGCCTTCGAAAGCGGAATCGTCCACAGGATAAAAATAATGTTTTTTAACCGTTTTTACGAACCAATCGTAAGAAGAAAGGGAACATCCCGCGATAAACGCGGCGGATATTATCAGCGATAAAACGCAGGGAAACGCAATTTTAAATAATTTATTTTTCAAATCCAACCTCATTTCAATTCGTAAAGAATACGCAGTATTTCAAAAGTAACCGCCGAATCGAACGCCCTTACGTCAAGTCCCGTCACTCTCTGAATTTTGTTCAGACGGTATATGAGAGTGTTCCTGTGCATATATAACTCTCTCGATGTTTCCGAAACGTTCATTCCGTGTTTCAAAAAGCCGTCGACCGTAGCCATCGTATCCGCATCTTCGAAAATACGCGCAAGCTTCTTTAAATCGTATCCCGCGGTAAGTCTTTCCCTCTGGGCTTTCGGAAGCTGGGAAATTATCTCCGCAAGCGGTATGTTTTCAGGCGGGATATTCGTTCGTTCAAGCATATAACCGTATGAACCGACGAATTCCGACGAATTTTGTTTGTTTGCCGTATTGCCTTTTTCGTCCTCTGAATTACTCATAATCTTCTCCTTCGTGCAATATTATAACGCTAAATTACGCGTTTTGCAATACATTTTATTGTATTGTAAATATTGCGTATAAATACCTTTTGCGGGAGTAAAATATTAAAAACGGTTTATCTGCATTTTAATATTAAGGTAAATATTACCGCCGAAGGTAAAATCTTTAAATTAATTGTTGACATAAATCTTATTTTGTATTAAAATGATAGTGCTTAGAATTACCGTTAACCGCAGTATATGCAACGGTTAACTCAAATACAAAGTTTTCCAACGGAAAATCAGGAGAATTCAAAATGGAAAATCCGCAAAACAAAAAACCGAATAAGTACGTGGTTCTGGCTACATACTTAGTCGCTGTCGTATGTTTGCTTTCAGGCTTATTTCTGCCGTTCTTCGGCGGTAAAGGCGCCGACGGTATACTTGCGTTACAGCTGCCGGACGTAATAAATAAAATCGCGAATAAAAATCTAACGACGGCAGGCAAAACGTTCGCGCTTTCCTATCCGGTAGCTATACCCGGAACAGGTAAAACGCTGGACGTTATGGCATACGTCGTACTGCTTTACGTAGCTGTTACGCTGTTCTCGCTCGTCTCTCTTATACCCGTAGGAATAAGCACCAAGAAAGGCACTAAGACCGCAAGTATTTTCGCGTATATCGCCGAAATCGCGGCGGTAGCGGTAACGTCCGTCTACGTAATGATTGCGCTTCAATACCAATACAACGCGGATTTGCCGATTCCCTCGGAAATGCTCCCTTCGGTCAGCAAGTTCAGTTACAGTATGCTGGTTGCGCTTGCGGGACCGCTCTTAATGCTTATAATTTTAAGTATTCTCAATAAAAAGGGAACGGGTGCGGCGAAGACGTTTCTCTTCCTTCTATCGGCAATCGGCGTACTTGCGCTATACGACTTCTCGTTGATTTTTCCCAAACTCGCGGAACTTAAACTTGCGCCCGCTTTATTCGGCGAAAAGGTTACGGGCACGGGAATAAATTCCCTTCACCTCTTATTCGAAGGAGGCTACAAAGACTATTTAGGTACTCTGCCTGATTTAAAGAGCAAAACCGTTCTCATTCTTTGCACGGCCGTAGCGCTTATAGTCGCAATCAATTATTTTATAGACGTTTTGGGTCTTTCAACCAACGCAAAAAAGACGGGAATTATTTTCAACGTTTCGAGATACGGTCTCGGTATGCTTGCAGTTCTCGCGCTTTTCGTTACGGTAACTATCTGCAAATACAAAATCGGTATAATGTTTATAGTTCTGCCCTCGGTAATTCTTATACAGCTTTTAATAAGCATTGCCAGACTGATAATGTATTTGAAGAAAGCTAAAAAGCAAAAAAATAATGAAGCCGAAAAGATAGAACAGGTTGAAATCGAAGAACCCGTAAGACCTTACAGACAAAGGCCCGTGTACGTTGAACCTGTTCCCCGCGTTAAAGAAGAAGTTTACGAACAATCCGTTTCCGAACCCGTATACGCGGAGCCCGAGCGCCGTCAGCCCGTACAGGATAAATACGGTTTCAACGAATCTTTAAAAGAAGAACCCGTACAAATGGATATTGCCGACATCGCGGAACCCGAAAGCGTACCCGTTCCCATCCGCTCGGCCCCTCCCGTTCAGACGGCTACTCAGCCCCAAACGAACAACGCAGGCCAGGAAACGCGCATATACACTATAAACACCATATACGGCGGACCCGTGGACGAGTTTATGAGAAAACTTACGAACGACGAAAAAATCGAGTTCGCAATGACGTTCATAGAAAAAAGCAAGGGCAATATAGGCAATATTCCGGAGTACGTTATAGGCGGAAACAACAGACTGTTCTTCTCCTCGGTATTCATTTACCTCGGCAGAATACGCGGACTTATATCCGACGGACTGTTGAACAAAATGTACAAAGAACTCAATATGCTTTAATAGCGTAATAAAAACCTCTCGGAAATTTCCGAGAGGTTTTTTAAATTTATTTTTTTACTGCTGTTTGCGCCGAAGAATAACCGCCTTTATTTCCCCGTCTTCGCCTCGCTCGATTTTGCCGTTGCATATGCTTTTTACTATATACAACCCTCTCCCGCTCTCCGCGAAGACGTCCGGAGCGGTTCTGCAGAAATCAACGTCTTTCAGACTTTCAGCGGTTACGGTTATTATTATTCTGTCGCCCGTAAGAGCACCCGTAAATTCCGCTTCTTCCCTGCCGTGACGGATAACGTTGGTTATAAGTTCGCATGAAACGAGCTTACCTGCAAAGATTTCGTCCTCGTTACAGCCCGAAGCTCGAAGAAAATCGGAAAAAGCTTTAAGCTCCGATTTCATATTTTTTAAGTCGTCAACCTTAAAATTTACCATTACAGAAGACTTTCCCTCAATTTTTCGACTATCTTTTTCTCCGCCCTCGAAACAAACATTTGGCTTACCCCGAGAATTTTTCCGACTTCGGACTGGGACTTGCCCTGAACGAACCTTAAGTTTACCACCTTCTGTTCCGTCGGGTCGAGTTTTGCAATTTCGGTTCTCAAAGATTCGCTGTCTTCGAAACTTTCGAAACCGTCGTTCGTGTCTGGGATAACGTCGTACAAAAGACCTTCCCCGTCTTCCTTGCAAACTTTCGCGTCGAGGCTTACGGGCGCGCGGTATTCCAAAGCCTCCATAACAAGCTCCTCCGACGCACCTAGCGATTCCGCAAGCTGTTTTACGGTAGGTTTTTTACCGTACTGCTTAAAATATTCGCTCGACTCCGTACGTATCTTCGACGCAAGCGCGTAAACCCGCCTCGGCGGACGCACCGCCCGCGAATAGTCACGGAAGTAATTTTTAATGAGCCCCGTCACGGTAGGAGTTATGTACGTAGTAAACTGCGTTCCCATATCGGGGTCGAATTTTTCGACGCCGGATATTAGAGCTTCGGACGCGACCTGAAATAAATCGTCGTATTCAACCCCTCTGCCGGCAAATTTTTTCGCAAGTATTTCCGCGACGTAGATGTAATTTTCGACAAGCCTGTTCCTTATGCTTATATCGCCCGTTTCGCGGTATTCGCGGAAAAGCTTATCAGCCTCTTTCGCGTCAATCATATTCTGAGAGTTACCTTGTCGATTATTCCGCCGTTTTTATTTATATCGCATTCTTTTACAAGCGCGCCGATAAGAGCCAATGAAAGCTCGTATTCGCCCTCGGAAGGAGAGCCTCCGAGCCCGGAGACGCTGACGCTTACCCCGCCGTCGGTATCGAATTCGGCTTTCACTTTTTCAAATCCGCCGTTCTTTAAGATAAGCGCGCTTTCGGTCACGCACACTTTAAAATCTTCGAGCGTATCCACGTCGAAATCGCCTGCCGAGCATACCGCGCCCGCAACAAGTCTTAAAGCCGTAAGATATTCGCTGTCGCGCAGATTGAATTCAACGGAAAACTTTTTCATCGTCCTATCTCCATAATAGTATCGAGCGAACAGATTTCAAACAATTTTCTTATTCTCGGCTGAACGTTGGTAAGACTTACTTTAAAGCCGTCCGCTTTAAGTTCTTTGAAGATTTTAACGAAAGTTCCGAGCATAGTGCTGTCTATAAAGGTCAAAGAGGCGCAGTCGAATTCCACGTCTTTTTTATCGTGAAGATAAGCCGCTCTGATTTCAGCGTAAAATTGTTCGCTGGTCGCGGAGTCTATTTCTCCGCATAGCGAAAAAACAAGTTTTGCGTCAGTTGAAATAAGTTTTACCTGTTGCATAATACACCTCGTTATTAATATTATAACCCGTTTACCGCGCGCCGAAACGGTTTAACATATAATTTGACACGCAGTCGAAAATATGTTATAATTAAAAAAATACGACTTGTACGGGAGGTAAGAGAATGGATTTTAACGAGGCTAATCTTATTGTAAAATATTCGCATAAAATTTCCGAACTCGCAAAAATTGCGGCCGCGAACAACAATATAGAAACCGAAATGTACGAAAAATACGACGTTAAACGCGGGCTACGCGACAAAAACGGCAAAGGCGTTCTCTGCGGTCTTACCGAAATTTCGGAGGTTACTTCCTGGGAAGAAAAAGAAGGCAAGCGCACTCCCGTCCCCGGAGTTCTATGTTACCGAGGCTACAACGTCAAAGATTTGGTAAAAACCTGCGTCGAAGAAAACCGCTTCGGCTTCGAAGAAACGGTATATCTCCTGCTGTTCGGAAAACTTCCCGACAAAAAAGAGCTGACTTCTTTTTATGAAATGCTTGCGGAATTCCGGGTTCTGCCGAGGAATTTCGTCCGCGACGTAATAATGAAATCGCCGTCCAAGGATATGATGAATATGCTTGCGAAATGCGTTTTAAATCTATACAGTTACGACCCCGACCCAGACAACGTTTCTATTACCAACGTTTTAAGGCAGAGTTTACAGCTGATTGCACAGCTACCTATGCTGTCCGCGTATTCATACAGAGCGTACCGTTATTACAATACCAACGACGGCTCGCTCGTGATACATAAGCCTGTAAACGAATATTCGACGGCGCAGAACATACTGCATATTTTAAGAAAAGACAATTCGTTTACCGATTTGGAAGCCAAAGTTTTAGACGTCTGTCTGACTCTCCACGCGGACCACGGCGGCGGTAACGCCTCTACTTTCACGACCCATCTCGCAACTTCTACGGGTACCGACACCTATTCGTCTATGTCGGCTTCGCTCGGTTCTCTGAAAGGTCCCAAGCACGGCGGAGCGAACATAAAAGTTATGCAGATGTTGGAGAACATAAAAGAAAACGTCAAAAACCGTTCGGAAAAGAACGTATACGACTATATCAGAAAAATTCTCAATAAAAAAGCTTTCGACAGAACGGGACTCGTATACGGTATCGGACACGCTGTTTATACCGTTTCGGACCCGAGGGCGGAAGTTTTGGAAATTTACGCGGGTAAACTCGCGGAAGAAAAAGGCTTGCAGGAAGAGTTCGAACTCTACGAAAACGTTGCCAAAGCCGCTTCCGAGCTGATATGCGAACAGAAAAAACTCGATAAACCCGTAAATCCGAACGTAGACTTTTATTCTGGCTTCGTCTATACTATGCTCAATCTCCCGCAAGCGCTGTATACTCCCCTTTTCGCCATAGCGAGAATAGCGGGTTGGAGCGCGCACAGAATGGAAGAACTCGTTTCGGGCGGAAGAATTATACGTCCCGCTTACGCGTGCGTCATCGACAGACGCGAATACGTGCCCATCGATAAAAGATAATCAGAGCGAAAACCCGCTTTCGAAAGTCTTTCCGTTAAGGTAAGAAAGTTTACCCGATAAACCGAAAGACAAATATTTTGCAATAAGACGCTGCCGTTTGGCGGCGTATTTTTTGTTCAGAGCGCAATCTCCGTATTTTTCGTCGCCGAGCACGGGACAACCGATAAAAGCCGTATGCGCGCGAATCTGATGCGTTTTACCCGTATGCAGAATTATTTCCGCAAGAGCCGTATCTCCGCGCTCTTGTAAAACGCGGTATTCCGTTACTATCTTAACCGCGCCGACGCGGGGCGACGGATAAACTGTTACCTCGCTCTTATCCCCGTCTTTTGAAAGATAAGCCGTAAGCAAGCCCGACTTCTCTTTGAACGCGTTTTTACACAGCGCGATATATTTTTTAATTATAGCGCGCTCCTTGAACGCCGTTAAAAGCTCCTCTTCCGCGGTTTTGTTTTTCGCGTATATTATCAGCCCCTCGGTATTTCTGTCGAGCCTGTGAACCGCGTAAAACTCACCCTTTCCGCAAAGTTCGGAATACAATCCCTCGCTCGAAACTCCCGAATATTTATCGGCGACGTATATATTTTCGTCCTCGTAGACTAATTTGTGCGAGAGTTTTTCCTCCTGTTTCGGCGAGGTGAAATATATTACCTCGTCGCCATATTTCAAAGCGGTGTTTTTATTTACGCGCAAACCGTTTACTTTGACGTCCTTTTTCTTTAAAAGCACGTTAAGACAAAAACCGCCCTGCGGATATACCGCGTCGGTAAAATCTCTTAAATTCGTATCCTGCGTAACTTTGAAAATTTTCATAACAAATAAAACAATAAGTGAATTAAGTACGCCCCGAAAAACGCTATTACAATCTGAGCGGCAAAACACTTTACGGTAAATTTCAGTCCCACTTCTTTGCACGACGCGGAAAATGCGGATATACAGGCGGGGCAAAGAAGTATAAACGCGCACATTCCCAAAGACGCGCCGAGTCCGAGCCCCGTCCCCGCGGGCATAAGCATTGCGATAGCCGCGGCGACGTTTTCCTTTGCGATAAATCCGCATAAAGCCGCATAAGCAAGTCTCCAATCGGTTACGCCCATAGGATAGAATACGGGCGCAAGCGCGCGGCTGAACGCCGCGAGAATACTTCCGTCCGATTGCGTATATTCGAACGAAAACGAGAAATGCGACAAAAACCAGCTTATCACGCAAAAGAGAGTCACGACTCCCGCGACTTTGATTATAAACGCTTTTAAATAAAAATACAACTTTTTACCGACCGTAACGAAGGACGGGAAAATAATCGGCGTCACTTCCGAAAGCATACCCTCTTTACCGCCTTTCAAAGCGAGCGAAAAAATCAAAGACAGCGCGAGCCCCGCGAAATAAAAACACGTGATTACGGGAAACGGGTCTTTAAAAAGCGGAGATAGAAAAGTTAAAAACACCGGAAGTTTTGCCCCGCAGGGAATATAAGGCAGTACCGCGATAGTGCGCTTCTGCGCACCCTCGGTAGCGTAACCGCGCGTCGTCATTATCGCCGCGGCGGTACAGCCGAACCCGGATACGAGCGAAAACGCGGCTCTGCCCGATAAATTCACTTTTTCGAAAAGTCCGTCGGTTGCAAATGCGAGCGCGGAAGTTATTCCGCTTTCGTCGAGCAAAGTCAAAAAAAGATACAGTATGGCAAGCTGAGGAATAAACGACAGTACGCCTCCCGCTCCGCCCAATATACCTTCCGTTACGAGCGAAATCAAAATTTCGTTCTGCATTTTCGACGCGAGAAACCCGCCGAACGCGTCGCAGATAAGCCGTTCCGTCAAGTCTTTCAGCCTTGCGCCGACCATAACGGGGTGAAATGCCGAAAAGAACATAAGCGCAATCGCGCATATAAAAAACGAAAGCGCGAAAAACCGGTTGTAAAACAATTTGTCCGCACGGCTTAACCCCTCTCTGCCCGCGGAATAAACGGAAGAAAACTTAACTTCCCCGCGCCTTATCGAAAAGTTTATTCCGTTTTCTATTTCTTTTTTTAATTTTCTCGGCGGGCAGGCGAAAACGGGTATTCCAAGACTTTCGGAAAGCTTCTTTGTATCGAGCCTGCCTCCCCGCCTTTTAAGCTGACTGAGTTTCGTAACGTATAAAATTACGGGCTTGCCCGTAGAAATCAGACGGCGCGTTAAATTCAAACCGTTTTCGAGAGTGAGGCTGTCCGCAACGTTTATGATAAGGTCTGCGTTGTTTATTTCGTCGGCGGCGGAATTTTCCTCCATAGAATAAGCCGACATAGCATACAGCCCGGGCGAATCAACGAAAGTTATTCCTTGAACCGTTTTCTGCGACGGAGCCGTGGTAACGCCGTGAAAATTGCCCGTTCTTAAATTACTCCTCGTAAGCGCGTTGAACAGAGTCGTTTTGCCCGCGTTCGGGTTTCCCGCCAATACGACGCGCATACTTTTTTCGGCTTTCTTTGCCGTTTTTTCGGCTTTTATCCGCATAATTCCACCTCTATAAGTTTAGCAAGAGATTTTCTTACGCCCAGCCTGACGGCTCCGCAACCTATCAGAACACTGCTTTTAAACAGCGAAAAAGCAAGCACGGTCACGCGCTTGCCCGCGGTTATGCCGAGCGACGCGAGCCTCGCGCCCGCCCCGCCGGAAAAATCGGTTTTTACAATAGTCGCGGTGTCGCCCGCTTTTAAATCGTAAACGCTCATAAAATAAACTATGAGCGTTTTTAATAAATAATGTCAAATCCCGTCTATACACCCGCAGACAAGCGAAACTCCGCGTTTAAAACCCTCCTTAAAATATTGCAGAGCACACTCTGATTCCATATCGCACTGTAAATCTTCGAGTTCGTTCATTTTTTTCTTTTGTTCTTCCGTCATATTTTTCTTTAAACTTTCAATCACAGCATCGAACTTAGAATTCAACCGTATATATTCTATATTATTTTTCATTACGTTTTCCGAATCGAGAACGTTAAAACAAATATTGTCAATAATAGAATTTATCATTTTTATCTCCTTTTAATAAAAGTTGTACAATCATTTTTAATTATACTACTAAAAACTAAAATACTTGGCTTAGCTCAAAAAGATCTAAAATTTTTCGCTTTTATTATAACGCTTCGTTAAATTAAAAACTTATCGGTTCATAAAAAATGAACCGATAAGTTTTAATGATAAAAAATAACAAAAATAAGCAGTTAAAAACTGCTTATTCTTGTTTATTTTCATTTCTTAATGAGAGTCAAGGTTACTTTTTCGCCGTTGATGTTCTGTTCTTTCGTAAATCCTTCGGGAGCGCCCTCGCACACTTTTTCCGCGAGAACGTCCTTTGCGAATCCGCCGTTTGCAAGTACTTTTTGCGCTTTTCCTTCGGCTTTGTAATAAACCTCTATTCTGTCGGTGACTTCGAAGCCCGCGTCCTTTCTCATATTCTGGATTTTGGAAACGATTTCGCGCTCTATTCCCTCGAAAATAAGCTCTTCCGTCAACAGAGTATCCAGAGCGACCGTTATTCCCCTGTCCTCCGCGGAAATAAAGCCGTTGGCGCTTTCGGTGAAAATCTGCAAATCTTCCTGCTTTAATATCACGTCTTCGCCTGCTATTTCATAAATTCCGCCTCCGCGGACCGCGTTTACAACTTCTTTAGCGTTGCAATTTGCAAGGAAAGCGGAAATCGCGCCGAGTTTTTTGCCGTACTTGGGTCCGAGCGTTTTGAGCTGGGGTTTGAGCTTATAACCGATATATTTATCCGCGTCGTCTGCAAATTCCAAAGCTTTTATATTTAGCTCGTCCAAAACTATAGCGCGCTCCTCGTCGGAAAGGTCGATATTTCCGTCGGAAACCACTATCATCTTTTTAAGGGGCTGGCGGTTTTTAAGACTGCCTGCGTTTCTCGCCGCTCTGCCGAGCACGACTATGTCGAGAACCTCGTCCATTCCCTTTTCGAGATTTTTATCGATTAAACTTTCGTCCGCAAAGGGGAAACCGCAGAGATGAACGCTCTTGGGCGCGTCCTTAAAAAATGCGGGTACGAGGTTTAAATACATCATTTCCGCTATAAACGGTGTGTAAGGCGCGGTAAGCTTAGCCAAAGTTACGAGAACCGTATAGAGCGTCGTATAAGCCGCCGCTTTGTCCTCGGTCATTTCGGGACCCCAATAGCGTTCGCGGCCGCGTCTGACGTACCAATTCGAAAGCACGTCCGAAAAGTCCTGCAATGCGCGCGAGCTTTCGAATATCTCGTAAGATTCGAGACTTTTGCCGACGAACTTTACAAGCGAATTCAATTTGGAAAGTATCCACTTGTCCATTACGGAAAGCCTGCAATTTTCCAATTTATACTGCGACGGGTCGTATTTGTCTATCTCCGCGTAAAGCACGTAAAACGCGTAAGTATTCCACAGTGTACCGATATATTTGCGCTGAGCTTCGGAGACTGTTTCTTCCGAGAAACGCGAAGGAAGCCACGGCGCGCTCGAAGTATAGAAATACCATCTCACCGCGTCCGCGCCCTGTTTATCGAGAACTGTCCAGGGGTCTACTACGTTGCCTTTATGCTTGGACATCTTTATTCCGTTTTTATCGTTGACGTGACCCAATACGATACAGTTTTCAAAAGGCGCCTTGCCGAACAGAATAGTGTTTATAACCAAAAGCGTATAGAACCAACCGCGGGTCTGGTCAACCGCTTCGGAAATGAAATCCGCGGGGAAAGTCTTTTCGAACAGGTCTTTGTTCTCGAAAGGATAGTGATACTGCGCGAAAGGCATAGAACCCGAATCGAACCAACAGTCGATAACTTCGGGAGTACGTTTCATTTCACCTCCGCACTTTTTGCATTTGCAAGTCAGATTGTCGAGATACGGACGGTGCAGTTCTATATCCGCATTTTCGGGCAGATTGCACTTTTCTCTGAGTTCGGCTTTACTGCCGATTACCTCTATTTCTCCGCAGTCGGGGCAGACCCATACGGGCAGCGGCGTTCCCCAATATCTGTCGCGGGATAGTCCCCAGTCTATCACGTTTTCGAGGAAGTTGCCCATTCTGCCGTCTTTGATAGTATCGGGCATCCAATTGACAGAGCGGTTTGCCTCGATTATTTTATCCTTTACTTTCGTGACCTGTATGAACCAGCTCGATTTAGCGTAATACAGAAGCGGAGTATCGCACCGCCAGCAATGCGGGTAGTCGTGTTCGAAAGCTATGACTTTGAATAAAAGCCCCTTGCTTTCGAGCATATCGAGTATGCGTTTATCCGCTTTCTTCGCAAAAAGTCCGTCAAGACTATTAAAGCGCGCGTCGAAACAACCTCTTTCGTCGACGAGCTGTACCACGGGAAGATTGTATTTTTTTCCTACCTTGTAGTCGTCCTCGCCGAACGCGGGCGCGATGTGAACGACGCCTGTACCGTCGCCCATAGTAACGTAATTATCGCATACTACGTAGTGCGCTTTCAAGGGCGAGTTCGCAGGGGAAACACGCTTTATTTCCGCGGAAGTTTCCGCAAACAACGGTTCGTATTCGAGTCTTTCCCAATCTCTTCCGAGTTTTTTTTCAATTAATTTATATTCTTCGAAGAACTTTCCGACCAAAGCTTCCGCAAGAATATAATTCACGCCGTCCGCTTGAATCTCGACGTAAGGTTCGTCAGGGTTCATACAGAGCGCGACGTTCGACGGAAGAGTCCAGGGCGTAGTAGTCCACGCGAGAATAAATCGGTTCTCCGCGCCTCTGACCTTAAAACGCGCGACGGCGGAGTTTTCCTTTACCTGTTTGTATCCCTGCGCGACCTCGTGAGAGGAAAGCGCGGTTCCGCACCTCGGGCAATAGGGAACTATTTTGTGTCCCTTGTATAAGAGTCCTTTTTCGTGCATCTGCTTTAACGCCCACCACTCGGACTCGATATATTTATCGTCGTAAGTGACGTAAGGGTTATCCATATCGACCCAATAGCCGACACGGGAGCTCATTTTCTCCCATTCGTTTTTGTATTTCCAGACGGACTGTTTACACTGCTTGATAAACGGTTCTATTCCGTAACCTTCTATCTGCTGTTTTCCGTCCAGACCGAGAGATTTTTCGACTTCGAGTTCGACGGGCAGACCGTGCGTATCCCAGCCCGCTTTCCTTAAAACGTGCTTGCCTTTCATAGTCTGATAGCGCGGAATAATATCCTTCATTACGCGCGTGAGTATATGCCCGACGTGGGGTTTGCCGTTCGCGGTGGGAGGGCCGTCGTAGAACGAAAATTCTTCCCCGCCCTCGTTTTTTTCTATACTTTCCTCGAATATCCCCTCGCTTTTCCAGAAATCTATGATTTCCTTTTCCCTTTCAACGAAATTAAGCGAAGTATCCACTTTCTTGTACATAATAAAGTTCTCCTTTGAGAAACGAACAAATATCTGTCCGAACCCGCGTTTCGGCGGAAATTATCTTTTATTTTAACGCTATCCGCGCGCAGGCGTTAATGCTCATATCTGCGAAGTTGCCCGTCCTGTATTGTATCAGTCCCTCCGCGGCAATCATAGCCGCGTTGTCGGTACAGAATTTTTTTTCGGGTAAAATAAGTTTAAGCCCTGCTTTGGAACAAGCCGAAGCAAGCGCAGTACGCAGATAATCGTTCGCGGCTACCCCTCCGCCCGCAGTGACGGTATCGGCTCCTCTCGAAACCGCGCACTCGACTGTCTTTTTTACGAGCGGTTCGATTGCCGAACGCTGAAACGAAGCCGCGACGTCCGCGGGGTTTATTTTTCCGCCTTTCTGCTCCGCGTTATGGCAGTAATTTATTACCGCCGTTTTCAGACCGCTGTATGAAAACTGTAATTTACAGGTGTTTTTTACAAGCGCCTGCGGAAACGGTATTACGGGGTTTCCGTTTTCGGCAAGTCTTTGTATGTTCGGACCTCCCGGATATGGCAAACCTAAAATTCTCGCAACCTTGTCGAAAGCTTCTCCTGCCGCGTCGTCCGAAGTACCGCCGAGAACCTCGAATTCCGTATAATTCTTCGTGTATAATATCGCGGTATGACCTCCGCTCGCAAGCAGCGTTATATACGGAGGTTCGAGCGTTTCGTCGCAAAGATACGAAGCGGCGAGATGACCGCGGATATGGTTGACCGCGATAAGCGGTATATTCAACGAGTAAGCGAGCGATTTTGCAAACGAAAGACCTACCAATAACGCGCCCAAAAGCCCCGCGCCGTAAGTCACCGCGACCGCGTCGAGTTCTTCAAGACGAATACCCGCCTGCGTCAATGCCCGTTCAACGGCTTCGTCCACAGCTTCGGTATGAGCGCGCGAAGCAATTTCGGGAACCACGCCTCCGTATTTCGCCTGTTCGGTTGCCGAAGAAATTATAACGCTCGACAGAAGTTTTCTGCCGTAAATCACAGCCGCCGCGGTTTCGTCGCAACTCGATTCAATACCTAAAATTATAGGATTTTCTTTGATTTTAAAATTACCGTACATATTAATCTTATGTTACCGACCCGTTCAGAAACGCAGAGATGCGGGCAGAACGGGGAGCGCGGGTATTTGTGAGCGAGCATACGTAAAGGTATGTGACCGAACGAACACGGAGCGCGACAAAGTTATGCGAAGTATCTCTGCGTTATCAGATTGTCTTTTTTAAATAATCGATGATAAAGCCCTGTATATCCCCGTCCATAACCGCCTGAACGTTTGTATTTTCGTAACCGGTTCTGTGGTCTTTTACGAGAGTGTAAGGACAGAAAACGTAGGAACGTATCTGACTCCCCCATTCGATTTTTTTGATTTCGCCTTTGATTTCCGCATCCGCCGCTTCGCGGTCGGCAATACGTCGCTCTACTAATTTCGCGCGGAGATATTGGAAAGCCATTTCCTTGTTCTGAAGCTGGCTTCTCTCGTTCTGACAGGTAACTACTATTCCCGTAGGGAAATGGGTTATCCGTATCGCGGTTTCGGTCTTGTTGACTTTCTGTCCGCCCGCGCCGGAGGAACGGTAAACGTCTATTCTTATATCCTCGTCGCGTATCTCGATTTCGTTGTCGTCTTCGACCTCTGGCATTACTTCCAAGGAAGCGAACGAAGTATGACGGCGTTTATTGCTGTCGAAAGGAGATATTCTGACCAAACGGTGAACGCCCTTTTCAGCCTTTAAAAAGCCGTAAGCGTTTTCACCCTCTACACGGAACGAAACGCTTTTAAGACCCGCCTCGTCGCCGTCCTCGAAGTCGAGCTCGGTCACTTTGAAACCCGAACGTTCACAGTAGCGCGTGTACATTCTGTAAAGCATCTGCGTCCAGTCGCACGCTTCCGTTCCGCCCGCGCCAGAGTGAAGATTTAAAATAGCGTTGTTCGCGTCGTAATCTCCGCGCAAAAGCGCGCGGATACGCATTTGTTCTATATCTTCCTCGGCGGTAGCAATCATTGTTTCGAGCTCGGGTATAAGGCTTTCGTCGTCTGCCTCTTCTATTAGGTCGATGAAAGCGTAAGCCTCCGCAAGCGCGCCCGCGCCTTTTTCGTAGGAACCGATTTTATTTTCGACCGTAGCTATTTCCCTGCCGACGCGCTTGGATTTTTCAAGGTCCTGCCAAACAGTCGGGTCTTCCTGTTCTTTTTTAAGCTCGGTAAGCTTCGCGCCGAGATTGTCTATATCCAGCGCGTATTTTGCTTCCGCAAGCGTGTCGGAAAGCGATTTCAATCTTAATCTGTAATCGTCAGCTTTAAACATAAAAATCCGTTATAAATTTTGTTAAACTTAAACAGGCTTTTCACCTATCAGACATTAAATATTTTTTACGGCGCAAGCAAAAATCACACTTTTTGCTTAGCGCACCCAATTTGCGAAAACCTTCGCCTCAGCGGTTTGAATTGGCGAAATTATATTATAAGTTTGCCGTTAAAATTTCGCCAAGAAAGGCAGAGCCTTTAAAATCACTAAATTTTCTCGTCGCAGAATAGACGAGAAAATTTGTGAAATTTTTTACTTGTGGTCGTTCCAGTAACAGCAGTCTTTATACTTCTTTCCGCTTCCGCAGGGGCAAGGGTCGTTCCTTCCGACTTTCGCAGATTTGGAATTTACTTTGGGCTGTGCCTTTCCGCCGATATTCGCCATTAAATCGGTGGGGGATTTGGGCGCGTCGCCTATTGCGGGCGCGCTCGTATTCGCGGGTCTTTCGGAACTTTCCGAAGGTTTCGTTTCGGACTGTCCGGAAGCCGATTCGGGCGCGGGCATACGCTGAATAGGAATTTGTCTGCCCTGCTGTATTCTGACTATTCTGCCTTTGAGAAGCCTCGAAATGGTGACGGTTCTGATTCGCTCAATCATTTCCTCGAACATCTGGTAACCTTCCTGTTTATAGGAAATTACAGGGTCCTGCTGGGCGTAACCGCGGAGACCAATACCTTTTCTGAGTTGGTCCATAGCGTCGATATGGTCTATCCAATTCCTGTCGACGCCGCGCAGAAGTTCGTTGCGTTCTATCTGATAATAGTCCACTTGTCCGTTGGTGTCGTTGCGGATATTTTCGATTTTCTTTTCGTAAGCTTTGATAACTTCTTTCGAAATCTTATTGAGCGCGTGTTCGTAATCCCACTTTTCAAGCATTTCGCGCGTAATGACGAACTCGCATTCGTCGGGATATACTTTCTGAACCAACGCGTCGTTTAACGCTTTCTCGTCCCATTTCTCGGGCATAGCGTCCGTGTTTACGGTTTCGCCGAGAATCTTTGCTACGTAGTCGGGAATGTATTTGAGCATCTGCTCGTGCACGTCCTGACCTTTAAGCACTTTAAGTCTTTCGCCGTAAATGGTTTTACGCTGTTCGTTCATTACTTCGTCGTATTGAAGCGTGTGCTTTCTTATACCGAAGTTTCTGCCCTCTATGGCTTTCTGAGCGTTCTCGATGCTTCTCGAAAGCATTTTCGACTGCAAGCACTGGTCCTCTTCAATCTTGAATATATTGTAGAGCTTTTTCATACTCTCGCCGCCGAATCTCTTAGCGAGGTCGTCTTCGAGCGAAATAAAGAATATCGAATCGCCGGGGTCGCCCTGTCGTCCGCTTCGTCCGCGGAGCTGGTTATCGATACGGCGCGACTCGTGACGTTCGGTACCGAGTATGCACAATCCACCCGCCGCAACGACCTGCTCTTTTTCCGCGTCCGTTTCGGCTTTATAGTTAGCGTAAAGCTCTGCGTATCTCTGCCTTGCAACCGTTTCCTCTTCGGTAAATTCTCTGTCCGCGTAAGAAATAGCGGTTTCTATCATTTCGTGTTCATAGCCCTCTTCGCGCATACGTTTTTTCGCAAGGTATTCGGGGTTTCCGCCCAAAAGAATATCGGTGCCTCGTCCCGCCATATTGGTCGCGATTGTCACGGCGCCGAACCTGCCCGCCTGCGCGACGATTTCAGCCTCGCGCGCGTGGTTCTTCGCGTTCAGGATATTGTGTTTGATTCCGTTTCTTCTCAAAAGCCTCGAAATCTCTTCGGACTTTTCGACTGTAACGGTACCTATAAGAATGGGCTGACCTTTCGCGTGGCGTTCCGCGACTTCGTTTACGATTGCTTTTTTCTTGCCCTCGACAGTGGAATAAATCATATCCGCGTAGTCGACGCGCTGAACGGGACGGTTGGTCGGAATCTCTACGACGTCGAGAGAGTAGATTGTTCTGAACTCGTCTTCTTCTGTCTTAGCGGTACCTGTCATACCCGAAAGCTTATTGTACAGTCTGAAATAATTCTGGAAAGTTACGGTTGCGTGGGTTTTGTTTTCGTCCTTGACTTTTACCTTTTCCTTGGCTTCGATTGCCTGATGAAGGCCGTCCGAATATCTTCTGCCGTTGAGCACACGTCCCGTGAACTCGTCGACAATTAAAATTTCGCCGTCGTCGGAAACGATATAGTCCTCGTCGCGCTTGAAAAGCTCGTGAGCTTTCAACGCCTGCTGGATATGATGGTTCAAGTCAGCGTTTTCTATATCGCCGAGATTGGGGATATTGAAAAATCTTTCCGCTTTTTCCGCGCCCTTTTCCGTAATAGTTACGGACTTATCCTTTCTGTCGATGATATAGTCCCAATTGTCCATTTCTTCCAAAATGGCGGTAAGCTTGTCCTGCGCTTCCTGTTCTTTCTCGTTTAATTCTTTCTTTTTGCGGGAAGGAGCTTTCTTCTCCGCGTCCTTTTTATCGTCGTCGAAACCGCCAGAAAGCGTACGGACGAACCTGTCCACGTCCTCGTAAAGTTTGGAACTTTCTCCGCCTCTGCCGGAAATAATCAACGGAGTTCTCGCCTCGTCGATTAAAATCGAGTCAACCTCGTCGATAATGCAGTAATTGAGTTCTCTCTGAACCATCGCGGGAATAGAAGTTTTGAGATTATCGCGCAGATAATCGAAACCGAGTTCGTTATTCGTAGCGTAGATTATGTCGGAAGCGTAAGCTTTCTTTTTCTCGTCGTCGTCCATTCCGGGAACGACAACACCGACCGTCAAGCCCATAAATTTATGAACTTTACCCATCCACTCCGCGTCGCGCTTGGCAAGATAGTCGTTGACGGTTACTATGTGAACGCCCTTGCCAGAAAGCGCGTTTAAATACGCGGGCAGGGTTGATACGAGCGTCTTTCCTTCACCCGTTTTCATTTCGGCAATTCTGCCCTGATGCAGACAGATACCGCCGACTATCTGAACGTGGAAGTGTTTCATTTTAAGAACTCGCCAGCTCGCTTCCCTGAGCGCGGCGAACGCGTCGTACAGAATATCGTCGAGCGTTTCGCCCGCCGCTAATCTGTCCTTTAAAATTTTCGTCTGTCCTTTCAATTCTTCGTCGGACATCGCCTGATACTTCGGTTCGAGCTCCTCGACTTTGAGCGCAAGCTTATTCAGCTTTTTAAGACTCTTTCTCGAATCCGAACCGAGCAAATATTTTATTAAACCCATTTATACAACCTCAGTTTGTTTTTAAATAATCTCTTTTAATTGTACTATATTTAAAACGATAAGTAAAATTGTTTTTTTGAAAATTTTGCATTTTTTTGGAAAAATAAAAATAAAGGTGCGGTTTATAAGACCGCACCTTTATTTTAAACAAATTATTATACGCATAAACGGTTTACAAATCGTACCGTTCTGCCGAGACTTTTATTTCGCCGTCTGCGCAATGAATGAAGTACCGGCCGATACCGTTAAATATGCCCATCTCCAAGTCCCAATTTTCACCCTTGTCAATAGCTTCCCACTGCTCTTTGGTACCGTTAAAATTAATTTCCGTAAGTTTGGTACAACCGCTGAAAGCACTATCGCCGATTGAAGTTACGCTGTCCGGGATAGTTATGCCATTAAGACGCGTGAACAAAAACGCGCCTTCTTCGAACGCAGATTTTCCGATTGCTGTTACGGGCTTATCCTTGTACGAAGACGGAATCTTTATAATTTTACCCGCCGAACTTCCGACAACCTCGTATGCGACTATTTCGCCGTTTTCTTCGATAGCCGAAAACTCTATTTTAACAGTGTTACAGGCGCTGAAACCGTATATACAACAAATCAACGCGGTTATAATCAATAAAAAGTTTAATAATTTTCTCTTCATTTATTCCACCTTATATTAACTAAACGGTTTAACCTGACCTTGCGTCCCGCAATTTATTAAATTTTTTACGCCTCTATATCCGTAAAACCAAACTTTTCCACGTCGAAAAGCCCCGTATCGAGTATCTTCAATTTAGGGATAACCGCAAGCGAGAGGAAAGCGAGCGACATAAACGCTTCATACTCGCGCTTTACTCCCATTGAGTGAGCCTTTTCGATAAGCGCGCGGGAATCGCGTTGCAAACTCTCCGCATCGCGCGAGGACATAAGCCCGCCTATATCGAGCGTCACGGTATGAATTTCGCCCGTTTCGCCGTCGGCTATTACCATTCCTCCGCCGATTTCTTTTAGCGCGTTCACGGCTTTCGCCATAGCTTCGTTATCGTCGCCTAAAAGAATGATATTGTGCGAATCGTGCGCGACGGTAATTCCCATCGCCCCGCCCTTGAAGCCGTAGCCTTTAAAAAACGCTTTGCCGATATTGCCCGTCATTTTATGCCGCTCCACAACCGCGAGTTTGAGAATATCGGTACCCTTTACGTTTACGTCGCCGTTTTCGGTTTTTACGGTAACCGTCTCGCAACCCGTGACGACTCCGCCTTTTTCGATAGTCATAGCTTTGACCCTGTTTCCGTTTAGTTTATAAACGAAGTCTTCGGCTTTTATTTCTCCGACTTTAACCGTATTCAGAACACCCTCGCTTAAATAGCGTTTGGAAGTATCGAACAGAGGCTTACCGTCCTTTGCGACGGGTTTACCGTTTTTGATTACGAGTTTCGCGTCGAAGTCCTTTAAATTATTCACCGCGACGAGGTCGGCAAGCCAGAACGGCGCGATAGCTCCGCGGTATTTCAAGCCGTAACATTCAGCAACGTTAAGCGTCGCGCAGGTTACCGCCCGAACAGGGTCGAGCCCGTCAGCAACAAGACGGCGCAGAGCGTCGTCGAGATGCCCTTTTTCCTTTAAATCGGCGGCGTGTCTGTCGTCCGTACAGAGAATTAAACGGCGCATATTCGCGGGCGTAAGAGCTTTTGCGTTGCCGAGGTTGCGCGTGGAAGAACCGTGACGGATATGGACGTACATACCTTTGGAAACCTTTTCTTCCACCTCTTCGAGCGTTACGCATTCGTGGTCGGTCGAAATACCTCCGCACAGATACGCGTTGAGCTCGCACCCGTAAACCGACGGCGCGTGTCCGTCTATTATTTTGCCTACGGAATGCGCGGCTTCGAGCTTTTGCAAAACGTCGCCGTCGCAGTTGATTACGCCGGGGTAGTTCATAAATTCGCCGAGTCCGAAATAACGCTCCTTAGGAATATTTTCAGCTATATCCTTACCGTTCAGAACAGCTCCGCTCGTTTCGAAAGGGGTCGCGGGTACGCAGGACGGCAATTGAAGCATAACGTCCAGAGGCACGTTTTCGGAAGCTTTTAAAATATAATCGCAACCCGCCGTACCGCAGACGTTGGTAATTTCGTGCGGGTCGGCTATAATAGCGGTCGTTCCGCGCGGAACTATCAGCGTCGCAAATTCCTCGGGAGAAAGCTGCGAAGACTCTATATGTACGTGTCCGTCTATATACGCAGGAAGCACGGTAAGCGACGAGCAGTCTATTTCCGTCTCGCCTTCGTATTCGCCGACTCCCACTATTTTTTCGTCTACGATTGCAATATCGCCCTTTCTGAGCTTTCCGCAGAACACGTCCGCGTATGTTGCGTTTTTAAGAACCAAATCGGCTTTGACTTCGCGCCGCGCGGCCTTAATATATTTTTCTAACATTTTTCACCTCACTGTAAAAGAGTATAACATAAATCCGCCGCTTTTTCAAGCGGCGGATTTGATTTTTATCTTTATATTACTCTGGGAACAAAGAAATAAATTAAGAAGAATACCGTTATTACCGCCGTTACAACGGAAACAGGCCACTTGGGTTTAACGGCTTCTCCGCCCTTTTTGGAAACAACCGCGTACTTGATTATTTCGACTATGTAGCAGATAACGTTGATTAATACGTACGAAATTATTCCGAGTCCTATACCGCCCGTTATCGAGTAAGCAAGAGGCATCATAACTATCGTGATAAACGAGGGAATAGCCACTCTCAAATCGGCGAAGTCTATTTTCGTCACCGAACCCATCATAAGAACGCCGACGTATATAAGCGCTCCGCCCGCCGCGGCGGAAGGTATAAACGCGAATATCGGAAGCAGGAAAATCGAAAGGAGGAACATAACCGCAACCGTAAGCGCGGTAAGACCCGTTTTACCGCCCGCGGCAATACCCGTGCCGGATTCAACGAACGTGGTAACGGTAGACGTTCCCAACAGCGCGCCCGTGCAAGTCGCGATAGAGTCTGACAGCATAGTCTTAGTAAAATTAAGAGGTTTGCCTTTTTCGTCGAGAAGTCCCGCTTTCGTACAGCAACCGAGAACCGTGCCCATCGTATCGAACATATCGAGCATACAGAAAGTGATTACGAGAGCGACAATCGTAAACGCACTGCCTTTGGGGAAAGAGAACCCGCTCGTGAAAGCGGCGAGGAACGAACCGCCCGCGTTCTCGTCCATAGAGAAGAAATTTTTGAAATTGTTCCAGAACTTCCAGCTTTCGCCGTTTGCAAGAATTTTAACGTCCGCAACGCCCATGGGAATAGCTATCAGCGTCGCGATTATCATACCGAGAATTACGGAGCCTTTAACCTTGTAATGCGAAAGAATTCCGATTGAAATAAGCGAAATAAGACAGACGACCGCTCCGCGCGCAGCCTCGTTCACGGTCTGCGACACTCCGCCTACGCCTTCCACTATAACGCCCCACTGAACGAGCTGGGAACCCCAGTTCGTGAAGTCTACGAGTCCGACCTGCGTAAAACCGTTCGTTACGATAAGTCCCGCGTTCTGCATTCCGATGAACGCGATAAACAGACCTATGCCGACGGGTATTGCAACGCGTATACCCTCGGGAACGGAATCGAAAATCTTTTCCCTTATTCCTATAAGTTTTCCCGTTACTTTATCTTTTCCGCAGGGAACGACCGTTAAAAGCAGGAACAATACGCCGCTTATGAACGTAATAGCCATTGCATTGCCGAACGAGAAAGTAACCTTGTAAGTATACACTGCGCTCGCGCCAATCATACCGCCTATCATAGCGTTTATTCCCATACCGGGAGCCTGCGCCAAAGGCAGTTTGGCAAGGAACGCCATAAGCAGACAGCCTATTACCGCGCCCAGCGCCGTCGCAATGAAAATCGAAGGGCTTAATAGCGCCGCCATAGTTTTATCGTCAAGCTGACCCGTAATCTGTATGGGGTTGACTACGAGTATATAAGCCATCGCAAGGAAAGTCGTAAGTCCCGCAAAGATTTCAACCTTAAACGACGAGCCGAATCTGCCGATACCGAAATACCTGTCGATAGCCGATTTGAAACCTTTACCCTTACCCGCCTGAGCAACGGTTTGTACCGAACCTGTTCCGTCCGCTTCGGATTGAACCTGCTCCGGTTCGGGCTTTTTGTCTTCTGTGTTGTCCATTTAGAAATATTCCTCCTGATAAATTTTCAAGCGTTTGCGTAAGACGCAAACGGTTCCCGCGGGAACCCTTTCACCTGTTTATCACAATTGTAACATACAACGAAATAAAACGGCAAACGTTTGAACAACGTTTGCCGAAAAGCTTTGACAAATTTTTACGATTTACTTTATCAGCGCGGTCCGCATAGAATTGAGCACCGCTAAAAGCATAACTCCGACGTCGGCTATTACAGATGCTATAAGCGGAAGCGTGAAATTCGGTATGGCTACACTTAAAATCATAATCACGGCTTTGACTAAAAGAGAACCCGCTATATTCTGCATTACTATTCTGCGAGTGCCTTTCGCAATTCTTCTGCCCTTGGGAAGCAGAGACAGATTATCGGAAACGAGCACGACGTCGCTCGCCTCGATAGCCGCGTCGGAACCGACCTTGCCCATAGAAACCGCACAGTCCGCGCAAGTCATTACCGGCGCGTCGTTGATACCGTCGCCGACGTACAAAAGCTTGCCTTTCTCTTTAAGCTTTTCCGCCTCCGCAAGTTTTTCGTCGGGCAGAAGTCCCGCTTTAAATCCATCCAGACCCGCCTCGCGCGCGACTCCTTCCGCTCTCTCCGCGCTGTCGCCCGTAAGCATCGCGGTATAAATCACCCCCTGTTTTTTAAGCTCCGCCACAGCCTCGCCCGCACCCTGTTTCACGCAGTCGTCGATTTCTATAACCCCGATATACTGCCCGCCGTGCGCAACGTACACAAGCGTAGACGCGCCGTCTTTACGCCCGAAACTTACCGAGTAATCTTCCAGAAGTTTCGCGTTGCCGCAAAGAAGAATTTTGCCTTCCGCAACGCATTTAATTCCTCTGCCCGCGAGTTCTTCCACGTCGGAAACTTCTATTCCCCCGTCTATATCCTCAAACGAGCGGGCAATCGGGTGAGAAGAATACTTTTCCGCAGACGCCGCAAGTTTTAAAGTTCTTTCGTCCGTAAAACTTCTGACGGCAAACCTGCCCTCGGTCAGCGTTCCCGTTTTATCGAAAGCCGCCACCGTAGCAAGCGCAAGCGAATCGATACAGGTCGAGCCTTTTACGAGAATACCCGACTTCGCGCATCTGCCTATACCGCCGAAGTAAGACAGCGGAACGGAAATCACGAGCGCGCAAGGGCAGGAAATTACGAGGAAAGCCAAAGCCTTATATATCCAGTCCGCGTAAACAGGCCAATTAAAATTCGATTGAACGGCGCATATTACCGTGGGAACGAATCCCGCTACGATTGCCGCGGCGGCGCAGACCGCAGGAGTATAATACTTTGCGAACTTAGAAATAAACTTCTCCCTGCTTGATTTTTTAGCGGTTGAATTCTCGACGAGTTCCAATATTTTCGCTACAGCGGAATTTTTATATTCACGCACGACTTCCGCCTCGATTACTCCCGACAGATTGATACTGCCCGAAAGTATTTCGTCTCCCGCTTTAACGTCGCGCGGAAGGGGCTCGCCGTTCAGACTCTTCATATCGAGCGCGCCCGCTCCCTTTAATATTTTACAGTCTGCGGGAACCTTTTCGCCCGCCTTTATTAAAATAACGTCGCCGACTCTGAGTTCGTCGGGGGATATTATGCGCTGAACGCCGTTTTTGAGTATCGTAGCGCTCTCGCTTTTAAGGTCCATAAGCGCGGCAATCGAATTGCGCGAAGAACCTACCGCGATTGCCTGCAACAGTTCTCCGAGCTGATACAAAAACATTACCGCGACGCCTTCGGTAAAACCTTCACCCTCGAATATGCCTAAGAGAATCGCGCCGATGGACGCAACGGTCATTAAAAAGTTTTCGTCGAAAATTTTACCCTTGGCGATATTTTTGACAGTCTGCCAAAGCACTTTATATCCGACCGCAATATAAGCCGTTCCGTAAAACGCGTAAGCGGCGATTTTAAGCGCGAGACTCTTTTCCATAACTCCCGTTAAATCGAGCGCTACCGCGGGAATAAAGAAAACGAGCGAAACGATTAAACAGATTATATCTTTAAGATGAGATTTTATTACCCCCTTTTTAACCGCTTTCGTCTTGGTTTCTTCGATTATTTTCACGTCCTCGAAATTCGTTATCGTGCGGACGGCTTTTTCTCTCGCCTCTGCCGAACGCGTTTCGAGTAAGACGCGCATATTCATAAAGTCAACCGTCGCCGAAACGCCGTCGAGCTTGTTCAATTCCTCTTCGAGCTCCCTCGCGCAGTTCGCACAGCAAAGGCCCGTGATTTTCAATTTTTCGCCCGCGGAGGAATCTTCTTCCGCTACCTTTACTTCCTCGAAACCGTTACATAAGTTTTTAACTTTTTCAAGCGTTTGAGCGTCGCAGTCGACGGTTACTTTCTGCGCCATAAAATCCACGGATGCAGAAACTACTCCGTCTGTTTTCAATATCTCTTCTTCGAGCTCCCGCGCGCAGTTCGCGCAGTCGAGTCCCGTGATTTTAAAAACGTTATTCATTACAGTTAAGATGCTCCTTCGCAACGTTAATCATAGTTAAAACGTGCCAGTCCGAAACGGAATATAATACGTTTTTCCCGTTTCTTCTGCTCTTTATAATCTTGTTGTCTTTAAGAATTTTAAGCTGGTGCGAAACCGCGCTCTGATTTCCGCCGACTGCCTCGGTTATATGGTCCACGCAAAGCTCCCCGCCCGACAAAACCAAAAGTATTTTAAGTCTTGAAGGCTCGGATATGACTTTGAACCTCGCTCCCATTTCGGCAATATCGTCGTCGGACGGCATAGACGCTTTCGCTCTCTCTACGCGCTCCCCGTGCTCCTCTTCTCTCTCGCATAAACTATTATACATTTCCGTCTCCTTAATTATTAATATATGAATATGTATTCATAAGATGTTTATATAATAATCCCCTTGACAGCAAATGTCAAGGGTTTTTCGGAAATTTTTTAATTTAAATAAAAATTCAAAGCCGTAAATTTTACGTTTAATTTTTCTGCGTATGATTTTTCCCGTTATAAGAAAGACCTAACAGGAGTTCCGCTCGCGTTTTCTTTTTATTTTTACGAGAGTTACTCGTAACTTAACAAAGAATAATTTATTTATGTTATAATTCACAACGAGGTAAAAAATGAACGATACGACAGACGAAAAGTCCTGCAAAAAATGCAAATACTTTATCCCGCATTATTATTGGTGCAACTGCAAACTTAAAGAAACGGCTTTCGGACATTGCGCAAAACACAGGTACAAAAATTTTTACAGACTTTTTCCGCTTAAAAACGGCTGTCCGTTATGGGAGATTGGAGAAACGTTAAAAGAGGAAGAGATTAAAAAAATTGCCGACGTATTAACCGAAATGGCTGAACGCGTCGACAATATCGCCTCTTATCTCGAAAAAGAGAAATTAAACGACGGGGAATTATTCTGAAAGCATTTTTGCAAATTCTTCTTCGTCTATAATTTTTATACCGAGCTTTTTTGCTTTATCGAGTTTGGAGCCCGCCGACACGCCCGCAATAACGAGCGTGGTTTTTGACGTTACCGCGCTTTGGCATTCGCCCCCCCTTTCCTCTATAAGCTTCTGAGCTTCGGAACGCTTAAAGTTTTCGAGCGTACCCGTAAGGACTACGAACTGCCCCTCGAACGCGCCGCCGGAGGCGCGTTTTTTCTTATTCTCGGGCGTTACGCCGAAACCGAGAAGTCTTTGTATTTCTTCCGAATTTTCCTTATCGGCGAACCAATTCACGATTGCCTCCGCCGTAATCTCACCTATATTTTCAAGCCCGCACAACTGTTCTTTGTCTGCTTTCGACAGCGCTTCTACGTCCTGGAAATTTACGGCAAGGTCTTTCGCCGCGACTTTGCCGACTCCGTCTATCCCGAGCGCAAAAAGAAAAGCGGACAGGGTAACCTTCTTGCTCTTTTCTATCGCGGAGAGAAGATTGTTAATCTTTTTGGTTTTAAAACCGTCGAGTTTTTTCAAATCTTCCGCCGTGAGCGTATACAGTCCCGAACACTCCGAAACTTTAAGCGTATCGTAAATCTGACCCGCTGTCATTTCGGAAAGACCTTCTATATCCATAGCGTCTTTACGCGCGAAATGCTCCATTTTCCCGATTATCCTCGGACGGCATTTTTTGTTAGGACAGAATATATTCGCGCCGACTTCCTCCACCGCGCTTCCGCAATACGGACAGACGTCGGGTTTGGCTACGGGAACGCTGCCGTCGGTATGCCCTACGGCGCCCAATATTTCGGGAATAACTTCGTTCGAACGGCGAATAAGCACCTTGCTCCCGATTTTCACGTCCTTTCTCAATACGTCGCCGTAGTTGTTGAGGGTTGCTTTTTTCACCGTCGCTCCGCCGAGTTCGACGGGTTCGACGAGCGCGAGAGGAGTTAATTTGCCCGTTCTTCCGACCTGCCATATAACGTCTTTAACGCTCGTTACGCTCTCCTCCGCTTCGAACTTGTACGCCATTGCCCAACGCGGGAATTTATCCGTATAGCCGAGCCCCTCGCGTTCGGTACAGCCGTTGAGCTTGATTACCGCGCCGTCGGTGAGAACGTCTATGTTTTTGCGCTCGATTTCTATTTCTTCGATTGCGCTCTTTACCTCTTCCGCACTCTTGCAGACGCGTAAAAACGGATAGACTTTAAAGCCGTTTTTCTTTAAAAATTTAAAATGTTCGCTCTGGGTTTCGAGAAAACCCTCGCTCATATAGTTTACGTTATAGAAAAATATCTCGGGTTTTCTTTCGGCGGTCACGCGCGGGTCGAGATTGCGAATAGCGCCCGCAACCGCGTTGCGCGCGTTTTTAAGCGGTTCCTTTGCGTTTTTATTGTAATTTTCAAGAACGCTCAAACGAATCACCGCTTCGCCCTGAACTTCCAGAAGCCCGTCATATTCCACGGTCAACGGAAAACTTTTGATTGTCAGACACTGGGCCGTCACGTCTTCGCCCTCTATACCGTTTCCGCGCGTTGCGGCGCGGACGAACTTTCCTTTGTCGTAAGTCAGACACATAGTAAGTCCGTCGAACTTATATTCAACCGTATACTCGGCGTCCTTCACTGCCTTTTCGACGCGAGTGAAAAACGCGTCGAGTTCGTCGTACGAAACCGATTTATCGAGGCTGTATAACCGCGATATATGCGCGTGTCTTTCAAAACCTTTTACTGGTTCGCCTCCGACGCGCCTCGTCGGACTGTCGAACTCCCTTTCGCCCGTTTCCTCTTCCAGACGTTTCAGCTCGTCGTAGAGTTTGTCGTACTCCCTGTCCGAAACGGTCGGATTATCCAAAACGTAATATTCGTAAGCCCATTTATTGAGCGTGTCGATAAGTTCGCGGACTCTGTTCATATTCTTTACCTTATATATTTATTATTGAATACTGCGTCGGATATACGCGGTTTTAAATAATTTCCAACGGAGCGAGCGAAGCCGAAAGCTCCTTGACGCCCTGACCCTCGAACGCAACGTTTATAACGGTTCCGCCGTTCTTGACGGCGACGACCATACCTATACCGAATTTAGCGTGTTTAACTCGGGTGCCGACGGAGTAGTTTTTCGCGCCGTCTTTCTTTTTAACTGGCGACGAACCGAACGCAGGTCTGAACGATACCGACGCGGAAACGGGCGGAAGGTCGCTTTCGTAACCGTCGGACGAAGCATATACCGACCTGTTCCGATAATAACCGTCGTTGTACGAAGATACCGCGTTCGAATACGAAGCAGTCTTTACGCCGAGTTCAGACGCAAGTTCGAGAATGAATTTAGAAGGTTTCGTAATCTCCCTGCGTCCGTACAGATAGCGCGATTTCGAGCGCGTAAGATACAAATTTTTCTCCGCGCGGGTAATCGCGACGTACATAAGACGCCTTTCCTCTTCCAGACTCCTACCGTCGTTTTCCGAGCGCGAGGAAGGCATTACGCCGTCTTCCAAACCGCATATGAATACACAGGGGAATTCGAGCCCCTTTACCGCGTGTATGGTTGCGATAGTCACGTAATCGCTTTCGTCCATCTCGTCCGTATCCGAATACAGCGTGACCTGACTTAAATATTCGTCAAGCGTCGCGTTCGGGTTGAGCCTTGAAAAATCGTCCACGGAAGCGACGAATTCGTCGAGGTTGGCGAGTTTGCCGTCGCCCTCGTCGGTTCCGTCGTCGTAAGCCGAACGCAAGTCGGTTTCGTTTATGACGTCGCGCACAAGCTGACTTACGGGAACGCCCTGCGCCGAAATTATAAAGTTCTTTATCAGTTCCGCAAAACCGTTGAGCTTCTCTTTAGAGCCTTTGGACAGATTGAGCGTTTCGCAGTCGAGACACGCGTCGTACAGAGAAAGTCCCGTGCTTTGAGCGTATTCGTACATTGTCTGAACGGTCTTTCCGCCTATTCCGCGTTTGGGAACGTTTATGATGCGTTCCGCGGCTTCGCTGTCGAAAGGATTGGAAATAAGCCTTAAATACGCAAGCACGTCCTTTATTTCCTTTCTTTCGAAGAATCGGAAACCGCCGAAGACTTTGTACGGGATACCGTATTTCGTAAACTCCTGCTCGTAAGAGCGGGTCAGAGCGTTTATGCGCATAAGAACGGCGTAGTCGGAATATTTTCCGCCTCTCGCAACGCCGTCCGATATTTTACGGGCGGCGAACAAAGCTTCGCCAGTTTCCTCGTCCGCCTGATAATAGACGGGCTTGTCCCCCTCTTCGGATTCCGTCCAAAGAGTTTTTCCGCGCCGCGAAACGTTATGTTCTATTATCGAGTTCGCTAAGTTCAATATGTTCTTGGTAGAACGGTAATTCCTTTCGAGCTTATAGACTTTCGCGTCGGGAAAGTCCTTATCGAAACGCAGAATATTTTCGATTTCCGCGCCGCGCCAGCCGTAAATGGACTGGTCGTCGTCGCCGACGGCGAAAAGGTTTCCGTGTTTCGACGCGAGAAGTTTTATTATATTGTACTGAACCGCGTTGGTATCCTGAAATTCGTCGACGAGAATATATTTGAATTTGTCGGACAGATAATCGAGAGTTTCACTATCCTTGCGCAAGAGGCGCAAAGTTTCCAAAAGCAAATCGTCGAAGTCGAGCGCGTTGTTTTCACGGAGATGCTTGTCGTACCGCTCGTAAATAAGCACTATATCGTCTATATTCCTCTCGGACTGATATTTCCGTCCGTATTGGTCCGGGTCGAGTCCGAGCATCTTCGCGTTGCCGATATGATATTTGGCGTTTTTTAAGAGTTTATCGTCGTCGTAATCGAGTTCCTGAAAGGCTTTTTTTATTACGTTGTTGCGCTCGGCGTCGCTGTATATGGAGAAATTCTGTTTAAGTCCCGCGCGTTCGGAAAACTGTCTCAAAATTTTAACGCACATAGAATGGATAGTACATATCCATCTGGTATCGGACTCGCCGAGCATATTTTCAAGTCTTTCTTTCATCTCGCCAGCCGCTTTATTCGTAAAAGTTATGGCGAGAACCGAGGAAAGACTTGCTTTGCCCTCTGAGATTATGTACGCTATGCGCGAAGTCAGTACGCGGGTTTTTCCGCTTCCTGCGCCCGCAAGAACCAGAACCGCGCCTTCGGTTTCGCACACGGGTTTTATCTGTTCGTCGTTAAGTTTGTCAAGTATGGTATTCATCTGTAAAATTATAGCATATCCGTACCCGAATTACAAATAAAAGCGGGTAAAAAAACGTAACCGCGCGAAAATAGCGAGGTTACGTTTACACGCATTATATGCCTATTTCTTTTTCTTTCCTGTATTTTTCAAGTGCTTTGAGATACTTGTTGGATAACTGCATAGTATATCTCTGCTTTTCCTCGTAAGAAAGCGTGTCGTAATATACGCGGTCGGTAAGCCTGCCGAGAGCGTCGGACACTTCGCCCTCCTCCTCCAAAAGCCGTTTGACTTTCAGATAAAATTCGTCCTGCTTTTCGCCTTTTATCTCGCTTTTGACTCTGCCGTGCAGAGTGGATTTGACTTTGACTTCGTTGAGCCCCTGTTCCCGAGCCTGATACGCTCCCGCATCGAGATTTCTTTTGCAATCTTCCCAAAAATTATTTTTCAAACGCTGTTTTGCCGCCCGCGCCATATTTTTTATATCATCCATAAAAACCCCGCTCAGAAAAAATTACAAATTTTTACTTTATTCGACTTATTTTACAAGGAAAAAGGTCCGACCGATTTTTTATTTCGGACAGACCTTTCGATATTAATTTTTATTTCTTTTTCTCGCAGCCTCAGCCTTTTTGCGTCTTTTTACGGAAGGAGATTCGTAAAACTCTTTCTTGCGCAAATCGCCGATTATTCCGTCGCGGGAACACTTTCTCTTGAAACGTCTCAACGCGCTTTCAACCGACTCGTTATCGCCTACTTTTATAGTGGACATACTCTCTCTACCCTCCTTCGCCGAAGCAGTTATTTCAATCGGCTCTCGCCGAACACCAATAGATTATATCAAACGTTTAACACTAAGTCAACGGTTTTTACGTATATTTTATATTAAACCCAGCGCCGCCGCAATACAGTTTACGACGAGCCCCGCGACAGCCGAAATAAGATAAAGCGTAATCACGAAAACAATGTTCCGCTTTATTTTTTTCGTGTTTCTGAAAAGCACCACAAGTCCCAGCCCCGCGTTGGCGCAAAGTCCCGCGATACAGCTTCCGAATAATATTCCCTTATCTATGAACGCCTGAGTTATTACGACGCTCGACGCGCAGTTGGGAATAAGACCTATGAGCGCGGTTATGAAAGGCTGCCAATACGCTCCGCCTATCATTAAGGACGACGCGATTTTATCCTCTCCGACGGCTTTGATTATGAAACCGAATATGAGATTGACGACCAAAAGATAAAAAGCGATTAAAAGCGAGTGCAACAGAGGATTTAAGAAAAATACTTTAAAATCGCTCTTGCCTTCGTGCTCGCGTCCGCAGGAATATGCGTGGATTTCCTCGGGTCCCGCCTCCTGTAATTTTTCGGCGGTAAAGATAAAGTTAACGAGATAACCGACCCCAACGCCTATTATAAGTTTGATTACGATGACGGGCATTACGTACATAGCGTTCTGCCCGCTAGACAGAAGTATTATGAGAGCTTCGTCCGAAGTTGAAAGCAGAACGGCGAGAAAAGTACCCGTACGTATAAGACCTTTGTCGTAAAGCTTTGCCGCCATAACGGAAAATCCGCACTGCGGAACGAGTCCCGTAGCCGAGCCTATGAGCGGAGCGAGATTGCCCTGCAAAATTTTATGATTGCGCGTGAACGAAGTTTTCTGTTCTATGAACTCAATCAGAATATAAATGACGACGAGAAACGGAAAAACCTTTAAAGTATCTAAAAACGCGTCTAAAACAATTTCCCACATATTTAATTATTATATACAGTCCTGAGATTTTTTAAACGCCCTCCGATTATTACGGAGGGCTTTGAAATTACTTTTTCTTTTGTGTTTTAGCGGGCTTGTACTTTTTAGCTATTTCTTCCTCCTCTTTATAGGTCGGAGGAATATAATCCGCGTCGGCGAACCGAGTTTTTATATACCCTTCGTCTCGCGAAAGAACACTGAGACGCGTCTCCGCATCGAACAGATAAAGTCTGTCGGGGTCCGCGCCGTCTTTTCCCACATCTTCGGGACGGACGCCGGCTATAACTCCTTTGCCCGTATTCGTGTATTCTTCTATTTTTTCGAATCTTTTAATTATTTTCCCGGAAAGAGCGAGCCTGAAATCCCCGTCCTCGACGAACGCTCCGTCTTCGGTCTTTATAATCTTCGCGCCGTTATAGAAGTTTATCGTAGGAGAACCTATCAGAAACGCAACGTAAGTGTTTGCGGGATAATCGTATAAATTCGACGGCGTATCTATTTGCTGGATAATACCGTTTTTAATTACGGCTATGCGCGTTCCCGCCGAAAGAGCTTCCGAAACGCTTTTCGTCGCGTAAACGAACGTGCCTTCCATTCTCGCCTGTAAATTAACCAATACCGATAAAAGCTCTCCCGATAGTTTTTCGTCGAGTCCCGACAAAGGTTCGTCGAAAAGATAGAGCTTAGGTTCTCTGACGACGGTTCTTCCAATCGAAACGCGCAGTTTCTGAGCCGCATTAAGAACCTTAGGTTTACGGTACAGAACCTCGTTTAATCCAAGTATTCCCGCGACGGCTTTTACGCGCCGTTCGATAACCGCCTCGGGCGCTTTTCTCTGTCTTAAACCGTACGCAAGATTTTCATATACGTTCATCGTAGGCATAACGGGACTGTTTCTGAAAACGAGAGCAAGGTCCCTGTCTCGGATTTCCTCGTCCGTCACGTCCTTTCCCGCGACAGTGATTTCGCCCGCGGTAACGTCTTCGAGCCCCGAAACGACTCTTAAAAGCGTAGATTTTCCGCTTCCTTCGCCTCCCAATACGACAAAAAATTCTTTGTCGGCGGTTTGTAAATTTATACCGTACAGCGCTACGCTGCCCGAGGGATATACTTTGTCCACTCCGCTGAGTTTCAATACAGCCATAAAAATCTCCTTATCCTTATATTACCATAAGTCTAAGTTTTTTCCAAACTAATTTGATAATTTTTTAAAATAAATTTTTGTTGTATTTTTACTCTTACAGTGGTAAAATTAATTTATGAACGCAAGAAATTTCGACAAACTTATGACGGAAGAAATCGGACGGCTCGGCGAAAAAAAACGGCTTCTGCTGCACTGCTGCTGCGCGCCCTGTTCTTCCGCGTGTCTCGAAAGGCTTAAAGAGCATTTCGAAATAACCGCGCTTTTCTATAATCCGAACATAGAGGACGAGGAATATCTCAGGCGCAAAGAAGAACTTATACGTTTTATCCGCGAAACGGGTTGGGCGGACATTATGGAATACGAGCACGACGCGAAAGAATTTTACCGCGCCGTCAAAGGTTTCGAAAACGAAAAAGAAGGCGGTAAAAGATGCGCGGTATGTTTTAAGCTGAGACTTGAAAAGACCGTCTCTCTTGCGGATGAGGGCGGATTCGATTACTTTTCCACGACTTTGACTATAAGCCCTTTAAAGAACTCCGGACTCATAAATTCGATAGGCGAAGAACTTGCGAAAAGCAGTCGCGCGAAATGGCTGTACTCGGATTTTAAAAAGCGGAACGGATATTTAAAAAGCTTAGCGCTCGGCAAAGAATACGGACTTTACCGTCAGAACTATTGCGGCTGCGTTTACTCGCGCGAAAATACTTGAAATTAAAGTCTTACGGTGGTATAATTAAATTATGGATATTAATCGTTATTCCCCGTCCTACGGGATAAACCGCAAACACTTCACCAAACTCGCCGACTTCACCACTGAAGAGCTCTTTGAATTTCTTTACGCGACGAAAGCTATGAAAGCCAAATTCGCCGCACACGAAAAGACTTATATTCTCCAAGGCGTTACGGTCGCGTTGCTTTTCGGCGATACTTCTTTGAGAATGCGCTCGGCTCTCGAAATAGGCATACGCCAGCTCGAAGGAACGTGCGTTAGTCTTCCTTACAACGACGCGGATATGCAGGCGGGAGAAAACATCAAAGATATAGCCGACGTAATCGCGCGTTACGGCGTCGGCGCTCTCGTAACGCGAAGCATCGGACAAAGAAAACTTGACGATTTCTGCACGGTTTCGCCTATAAGCGTTATCAACTCGGGAAACGAGGATTTCAACCCTTTGCAGACTCTCGGCGATTTATATACAATCTGGGAAAAGAAAGGCAAACTCGAAGGTCTTAAAATAGCCTACGTCGGGAAGGGTGAAAACGTCGCCGCTTCTCTGGTAATGGGCGCGATAAAATGCGGAATGGAAGTCGCGGTCGCAACCCCGCCCGAATACTGTATTAAAAACGAACATCTTACGCACGCGGAACAGTACGGAAAAATAATGCTGACATACAACCCCGTCGAAGCCGTAAAAGGCGCGGACGTAGTTTATACCGACAGTTATCTCTACCATACTGCCGTATCCGAAAAAGAACGCGATATTTTAAAACCTTATCAGGTAAACAACGCGCTTATGGCTTTCGCCGCGCACAATGCGGTATTTATGCACCCCCTCCCCGCCTCGCGCGGAATAGAGGTAACCGAGGACGTAATCGACGGAAAGAACAGCATAGTGCTCGACCAGGGCGAAAACAAACTCCACGTTATAAAGGCTATACTCGCGCTTTTAATAAAATAAATCCGAAAAACTTCAAAACGGAGTCCGAAACAATTTCGGACTCCGTTTCAATTTATTTCGATTACCACTATCTCGGGACGGTTGAAAAGCCGTAAAGGACATTGAGAATTTCCGAGCCCGCGCGAGATTATCATTTTGCTTTTTCCTTTTTCGTGCAAGCCGGCCGTTAATTCAGGAAATTTACCCTGACCCGGCGCATAGAGCCCTACACCAGTGAACGGGATACGCCATTGTCCTCCGTGCGCGTGACCGCACAAAATCAAATCGTAACCCGCTTCCGCGTATTTGCCGAAAAAATGGGGTTCGTGAGCCAAAAGAATTTTAGGCGAATCTTCGGGCGTAATCTTAAATATTTTATCGTTTCTGAGCGACGCGCAATTGAGCCCCGTCACCGTCAGACCGCATATTTGCGTCACGCTGTCGTCG
>CAJUHC010000003.1:0-6747 GCA_910586345.1 uncultured Christensenella sp. | reverse complement strand
TTCGGCGCCCGCTTCGAGTAAATCTTTTCTGAAAAAACGGTAGCCTTTGTTGCGCATTTCGTGGTTGCCGGAAACGTACAATACAGGCGCGATTTCCTTTAACGACGCTACCGCCTCTAACGCAACAGTCTTATTTTTCGGGGTATACAGGTGAATAATATCGCCCGTCATCGCTATGAAATCGGGTTTTTCTTTCGCGGTTTTATTTACGAGCCGCGAATTCCCGCGCCCGAATCTTTTTCCGTGCAAATCGGAAAGATGAATTATTTTCAAAGACGGCGAATCTTCGAGCGTTATTTTCAGTCTTGTAATTTTAAGACAGCTGTTGTTGAACCATACGAATAAAACGATAAGCGCGGCTGCGGCGCCCGCGCCGAGCGAAATCCATAGCCAGAGCAATTTTAAGCCTCCGCAACTATTCTGTAAATATTTTTGCCACGTTCCTTGAACAGCCTTTCGTGTTCCGTTTCCGCGTCGCCCTCAACGGGGTTATTCTTCAAATCGCGGCATTCGGAAATTATTTTATATCCGCACTGTCTGTAACTTTCGAGCGAAAACAAAAAAAACGCTTCGTCGTCCGTTTTCTGGAATATACGTCCGCCTTCGCACAAAATATTCCGGTAAATTTCAAGAAACTTCGGGTGAGTAAGCCGCTGTTTTTTATAACCTTCTTTCGGCAAAGGATTGGAAAAGTTGAGATATATCCCGCCGACCGTATTCGGTCTGAAATATTTTGAAAGAACTTCCGCCGCGCAATTTAAAAAATATACGTTTTTTATATTTTCCGACTTTACCCTTTCGCAAGCGTCGATTAAAACATTGGAAATTTTTTCGCAGGCGACGAAATTCAGTTCGGGGTGCATTAAAGCCGTTTCGCATACGAACTTGCCTTTTCCGCATCCGATTTCGAGATAAACGGGATTGGGATTTCCGAAAATCTTTTCGAAATCGAGATATTCTTTGACGGAAACCGCTCTCTTCATATTTTTATCCGCAAGGTCGGCGCGCGTTAAAATATCAGCGCAGTTTTCAAGTCTTTCTTCAAGATGACATTTCTTATGCATTCTCATACCCAAATATTATCATATTCGACGCAAAAACGCAAGTGTGAAAAGGTCACGCAAAAATTTCGAATTTATTTTTTAAAACAAAGTTTAACCGCAGAATATCGGCTTATATATAACCGTCGGGTGAAAACGCGCCTGTCGGGAGCGCAAAGGAGAAATTTTGACTTTTATTCAGATTATCGACACTTTCACCTTTTACGGCGTCGACGTATTGATGCTCGCTTTTGCGACAACGTGCGCGACACAGATTTTCAAGAAGTTTCTTTTCAAAAATTCCAAGAAAAAATTAGTCACGTTTTTGCCGTTTATTATAGGCACTTTTCTTTACGCGGCGTACGCTGCAATACGCAACTTAAATTTTTTCTATATTTTCGAAGAGTACGCAAGCATCGCCGAACACGGTTTTTCGGTAGGTATGGCGTCCACGGTTTATTACGTGCTGTACGAGCAGTTCGTACGTGAAAAGGACGGTATGACTTCTACCGAAAAAATAATAACGACTCTCATAGAAGGCTATATTCCCGCCGACAGCGTGGAAAAAGCCGCGAAAGCCGTTGCCGAGGCAATCCAGCGCGACGTGACCGGAAACGGCGCGGTACGCGCTCAGGAGATTTTAGCCGAGTATTCGGGAGAAGAAGTCAACGAACGCGACATTCAGCTTCTTTCTAAACTCATAATAGAAACTCTCGCGCACGTCACGACGGTTAAATGACGCCGTAAATATCTCCCGCGGAAACCCGCGGGAGGTAAATTCTTTTAATTGAGACTTACTATTTTAATATCGTAATTCACTTTCATACGAGAAAGTATATCGTCCTTGAAAGCTTCGTAATACTTATAATTGAACTTATGCAACAAGCCTTTTACGCCGATAACGTCGCAATCGGTTTCCACACAGGTAGTTACAAGACTTTCAAGACGCGAACGTATCTCATCCTCTGTCGCCTTCAAAATACCTTCCCTTACGGTATCGTCGCTCATTACGCTTTCGGGTTCGAGTACTATCCGCGCACCCTGAATCTGCGCCTGTGCGGAAAAACTTAACGTCAGTTCGGGTACGCCGTCGACGATTTTGAGTTTTTCTTTGCTCGAAGTGCTTTTCAGTCCGACGGTATAATGTATCCCGTCCGCGTCGCACGGAACGACGGCGAGTCTGATTTCGTTTTTAAGAATATTCAGCGCGAAAGATTGTTGTTCGTCTAAAATTCCCGCAAACTTACCGTCCGAAAACACGGCGGTTTTCCGCGCGGTAAACTCCATTTGCCTGCCTTCCTGCTTCGAACTTTGTCCTGCGCTCTGTCCGCCCTGCTGTCCGGAGCTCTGTCCTCCGCTTTCGCCCTGTCCGCTTCCGCCGCCTTGTCCGCCCTGTTCTCCTCCGGAACCGCCTTGCTGTCCGCCGCCTTGTCCTTCTTGTCCGCCGCTTTCGCCGCCGACATTGTCTCCGTTGCCTCCGTTCTGGGACGTGCCTTGAACGTTTGCTTCGACGAACGGCATATAACACGCGCCGTTAACGGAATAATTGGTTTCCGCGACCGACTTCAAGTTCGCCGTGGAAACGTTGGCGGATTTTTTCAACTCTTCCGATAAAACTTTCTGTATCGCGGTGGAATTTTCGGGAGCGATATTTGCGGGCAGAGCAAGCATATCCTGCGCCTTGCCTTTACACATCGCAACGAGCGCGGTCAGTTCGGAATAGTTTCGCCTGTAAAAACAACCGAGCATACGGAAAAGCTCTTCGTTCTGACACGCTTCTCCGAGCAGTATGAGTTTACAGAATAAAAGTCTCGGATAAGTTCCCGTCTTTACGTTGATTTCGTTGAGCGCGTCCGCAACGGTAAGACCGCTTCCCTGAACCTCGACGTAATTTATGCTGTCGCCGCTCTGCGACGGCTGAGGCACGGCTACCTGTGCGGTAACCTGAACCTCTTCGCCGTCTGTATCTATCCCGACCGCAACTATAAGCGAAGTTTTGTGAATATCAAGAAGCCCGAAATCGTTCGTAAAGAACAGCGCGAGCATAGCGATAATTATGAGAATATAGAGAAACGGCGTCCATCTTTTCAATTTAGCTTTCACTTTTTCTCCCTCCTTCTCAAAGTCCAGGCGAGCAAGGGTATTACATTTGCGAATAAAACGAACGCTATCCACATCCATTTCGACCATATCGTAATCAATGCGCTCAGCTTGTTATCGAGCAATATTAGCATAATGATAAGAGCAGCGTTCAAAGCTATCGAAATAACCGTTTTGTTCTTATAACCCGTACATTTTGAAATACAGTAGACGCATAGCTGAACGTTTATAATCATTGCGAACAGCATTACAATTTCCAAAACGTAAAGCGCGATTAAATCTATCCTGCCTATCAAATCTATCGCCGGGAAAAACAATGAAATTTTGGAAACCGCGAACTGTCTCGTGACCGCCATATCTCCGTACATTCCGTAAAACGCCGCAAGGAAAAGCAAAACGATTAACGCTCCGCCCGCATACGAAAGCGTTATTTTCGCCGCATCACCTTTCTTATACTTGAAGTGTCCCATAAACATTAAAAGCCAGCAAGGTTCGAAAAAGCGGAACGCTGTCAATACTGACGCGCCGAGCACATTTTTTGCGGGTGTTTTTAACACGGGAAGAAAATTATCCCACTTTATTTCGGAAATTGACATTGCGAATATAAACAACATAGAGACGATGAATATCGGCAAACATATATCCGCGCACCTGCCTATATTCTGAAAACCTTTTGCCGCCGCGTAAACGGCAAAACCGAAAAACGGAAGGAATACCGAGAGCGCAGGCAAAGCGTCGTAAAAAATCGCGTGCACGTATACTTTCTGTTCAAACAGCGGTATAACCGCGCAAACTATAAAAAACAGTGCGAAAAGTCCGAAAATTATACGGGCGGTTATATTCCCGAAAGTTCCCTCCAAAAGAGCGAAAAAAGTCTTATCTGTTCTCGAACATAGAAAGCTTACAGCCCACACTATGACGGCTTGAACCGCGAAATCGGCAAGCGCGGAGAACAATAAATCCCTTCCGCTGTAATGACTCAGAACAGTCGGATAGACTATAAACTTAGAAACCGCCGTATACATAATCAAAATAAAACAAATTTGTCTTACGCTTATTTTCATCCCCATTTTTTATTCCCCGCTTTGAGTTTTTAATCTTACCCTGTCTTTCGTCTTAAATACTTTCGGTCTGTTTTTCAGAGTGTACATATTCGCCTTTACCATACTGTCGTATAAATCGTTTTTAATCAAAGGCGCGAACGGAGCCATAAGCGGTATGCCGTAAGACTGCTCCGTAACGAGATAGCACAAAATAAACGCAGTCAACAGCACAACCCCGAACGGACCTATGCTTCCCGCCACTATCAGATAAATCCACCTCAGCGCGGTAGTCGTTTCCACGAGGTCGGGCGTAGTGTAAAGACAGATTGCCGAAAACGCTACGATAATGATTGCAGGCGTCGAAATTATTCCCGCCTTTACCGCCGTATCGCCCAAGACAAGCGCTCCGACAACCGACATTGCGAGTCCGACGTAATTAGGCATACGTATCGAAGCTTCTATCAGTACTTCGAGGATAAACAACGTCAAAAACATTTCTACGCTCGGCGACAACGGCAGTCCCGAAACGGAGCTCGATATTTTCAAAAGCAGTTGAAAGGGTATAATCTGAATTTTAAAAAGCTGTGCGGAAACGTACAGAGCGGGCAGGAATATTCCTACCAACAGCGAGAGTACGCGGAGTATACGTACAATAGTCGCGCGGTAAGTCAGCGAATAATAGTCTTCGCCCGACTGTAAATCTTCTGTAATCATATACGGAACGGTCAGAGATATAGGCGAACCGTCCACTATAAGTCCGACCCTGCCCTCGCATATTTTAGCGCAGAAAATGTCGGGTTTTTCCGAAGTGCCGTTGCGCTTGAAAAGCGAACGCGGCTTTTTCGAAATAAAATGCGCCACGTACGACGAGTCCGGTATAATATCGATTTCGTTTTTCTCAATCTGTTTTTCCACGCGTTCGGGCAGTCCGTCGGGGCACACTCCGTCGATATAAACAAGCGCGACGGCTGTTTCCGATTTTTTGCCCGCTTTGAGCATCTTAACTTTTAAGTTTTCGCTTTTCAAGCGCTTTCTGACAAGCCCTAAATTTGTCTTTATATCTTCGGTAAACCCCTCTCTCGGTCCCTTTACCACCACTTGCGTGGGAGGCTCCGCGACAGTTCTTCCGGGGGGATTTTTAAGACCGATTATAATAAAATCTTTTTCGCCGTCAACGAAAAGCGCCGCGTTACCGTCGGAGATTTCCTTGATAGCGTCGCTGATTTTAGTTCCGTCCTTTATTTCGGGCGAGGCGAGAAGCTTTTTTACCGTTCCGAGTTCCGCGTCTTTTTCGGCGTCCTTCAAAGGCTTTACGACGAGCTCGCCGAGCAGCTGTTTATCGGCAAGTCCGTCCGCATAAATAACGGCGAACTTCCTCCCGTTCAGCGAATCGAACTTAAAAACTATTATGTCCTGTGAAGTCAACACGTCCTTTACGCTTTTTATATTTTTTTCCAACGTAACCATATAATTATTATCAGTAAAAAAAATATAATTATTATATAAAAAACGCTCTCCCCGCGCTCACGCTTTCAAACCGCTAAAAAATTTGAAAATTTTTTTAAAAAAACGCTTGACAATTTATACTACGCAATGTATAGTATTAGACAAAGCGAGGTATAACTGTGGATATTCAACTGAAAAAGGGTGTGCTCGACGTGTGCGTACTGTACGCGATAAGCAAGGGCGAAAGTTACGGATATAAAATAATAAGCGATTTGCAGGGAATAATAGATATATCCGAAAGCACGCTCTACCCGATTTTAAAGAGACTCGAATCGGGCGGTTTCCTCGTTACAAGAACCGCGGAATACAGCGGACGGCTGAGGAGATATTATAAAATTACTCCTATCGGTCTTAAAAAACTCAATTCGAGCAGAAACGATTTAATAGAAATAAACAATATTTATAAAAAAATATTCGGAGGGAGACTATGACGTATACAGAATGGCGCGACGAACTTAAAACAAATCTTTTGTGCGTTTCCGAAGCGGAAAGACGGCGCGTACTCGATTATTATGCGGAAGCATACGCCGACAGACGCGAAGCGGGCTTTTCGGAACGCGAGATAATAAACGATTTCGGAGCGCCGTACGACGCCGCGCGGAGAATTTTAAACGAGAACAAAAACAACGATTACTGCGAACCGATATACGCGGAAGAAGAACGGCGAAGACGCGACGCCCGCGCGGAAAGAGAACCGCGCAGGGAAAACGTAAATTACGCACCCCCGCCTCCTCCCCATCCTCCCGCGCCGCCGGTACCGCCCGTTCAGGATTACGCGCCCTCGGCTCCGCCCAAGGCAAGAGGCGATTATTCGTGGGCTTTCGTTCTTTTGTGCGTAATATTCGCAATACCTATATTTGCGGTAGTCATTATGATGGTGAGTTTAACGTTAGCGTTCTGCATAACCCCCGTCGCCGTCGTTGCGGCAGGCGCGGCAGCTATGGGGCTTTCGGTGGGCGCAATGGCGAGCGGAAGCGCGGCGTACGGATTTTTCGAGTTGGGCGTTGGCATAACTACTCTGGGCGCGGGAATAATGCTCTGTCCGCTGTTCTTCAAAC
>CAJUHC010000002.1:83193-123525 GCA_910586345.1 uncultured Christensenella sp. | reverse complement strand
CTCGCGACCTCCGGGTTATGAGCCCGACGAGCTACCTGGCTGCTCTACCCCGCGACAACCGCCTTGTTACAAGGCTTTATTATTCTATTAAATAAAAAAACATTTGTCAACTGTTTTTCGGTAAATAAATTAATTTTATTTTTCGTCCGCTATTGCAAGGCGTTTTTTTTTATGTTATAATTCGGTTATGATTAATCTTGCGAAGTACGCCGGTATGAAAATTTGCGTCGCCGTGTCCGGCGGAAAAGATTCAATGGCTCTTTTGCATTATCTCAATATGCACTCGAAGGAGTTCGGAATTTCTCTTACGGCTTTGAACTGCGACCATAAAATACGCGGTGCGGCTTCCGCTTCCGACAGCGAATTCGTCAAAAAAAAATGCGCCGAACTTAAAATACCTTTGACTTTTTTCGAATGGGAGTGCGGCGGCGAACGGACGGAATCGGCCGCGCGCGAATGGCGGCTCGGTTGTTACAGAAAAGTTATAGAACTCGGCGCCGACGCTGTTGCGACTGCTCATCATCTGAACGACAATGCGGAAACGGTATTGTTTAATCTTGCGAGAGGCAGCGGGCTTTTGGGTATGAAAGGCATAAACGACGTCGAAGGAATTATCCGTCCGATGATTTTATGTACCCGCGAACAGATAGACCGTTATATCAACGACAATGAAATACGGTTCGTTGAAGACGAGAGTAATTTTACGGACGACTATACTCGAAACAAAATAAGACATAACGTCTTACCCGAACTTGAAAACGCGGTCCCGGGCGCGGTGAAAGCAATATACCGTTTTTCGCGTATCGCGTTGGAATATGAAGAATATTTCGATAATCTCGTAAGCGTAAACGGAATAGTCAAACAGACGTCTTACGGCACGGAAATTTCTATTTGCAATGAAAAAGCCGTTTTCAAGCACGCAGTGCTGAAAGCTCTTAATATTTTTAAAAGCGTTTTCAAAGATTATACTTCCGCGCACCTGGAAAGCCTTTACAATCTGCAATTTTCCGAAAACGGTAAACGTTTCGGGTTTCTCGGGCTCGTTGCTTATAAAGAGGGAAATAAAATCGTCTTGACGGAGTCCGCGGAGCTTTGTTCGTGTGAGGAAATCGCTTTCGGAAATTATCGCGGAGATAATTATTGCGGTCGGTATTTTAAAATTTGCGGAACAGAGGGAGAAAACGGAACGAAATCGCTGCGCTTCGATTTAGATAAAATTCCTGATACCGCGGTTATTAGATTTATGCGTTCGGGCGACAAATTTACCAAATTCGGCGGCGGGACCAAAAACCTCGGAGATTATTTTACGGATAAAAAGATACCATTAAGAATTCGGAACAAAATTCCGCTTATAACGTCGGGTAATGAAATTTTGGCTGTCGGAGGAGTGGAAATTTCCGATAAAATAAAAATTACCGAAAACACGAAAAATATTCGTTTTTTGGTTTGCGAAGATTTTTGCGGGTCGATTTAAATGAGGAACAGTATGACAAACGTTAAAGAAATTCTCGAAACAGAAGAAAAATATAAAAAACTTATTTCGGACAAGCTAAAAGGCGACAAAAGACTGTCGGTTTTCTGTCCCGATTTCAGATACCCCGAACCTGTTTTCGTGTATGTGAAGTCTGTCAAAAACGAAAAAATTATCGCTATACGGCTTGACGGTGAAGATAAAACTATGCGGTTTTGGGACTATGCGGACGACGATTATTCCGGTGAGGACGGGATATGGGATAAGATGTCCGAGGGCGGTCTTGAATCGTTTGTAAAGAAATTGTACGGCGTAATGAATAATGCGTTCGATATAGAGTTTTACGGGTTGGACGGCGAGTGCGGCGAATATTATTCAGGCGTTGCAAATCGTGAACAAACGGCGCTGTTTGCGCAGGAAGCGGTTAAAAAGTACGGAAAAAAAGTTGATTTTGCGTTTGCGAAGTACGGTAGCTTTTTCGGCGACGCCGAATACGTATTCGATAAAAATTTTAAACGGATAATAAGAAAATAAATATTGAATCAGACAAAGGAGAAAATATGCATAAAGATTGCGAGCGCATAATGCTAACCGAAGAGCAATTGAGAGCAAGAGTTAAAGAGGTGGCGGAACAGGTAAACGGGTTATATAAAGACAAACGGCCTTTGGTAGTAGGGATATTAAAGGGCAGTATAATTTTTTATTCGGATTTTATACGTCATCTCACGGTGCCTGTTGAACTTGATTTTATGGCGGTTTCGTCTTACGGCACGGGCGCCGTTTCTTCCGGGAAACTTAAAATAAAAAAAGATTTGGATAAAGACGTGAAAGGCAGAGACGTTATTATCGTAGAGGATATTATCGACAGCGGGTTTACGCTTGCAAATCTTAAAGCTCTTCTTTATGAGCGCGGCGCGGCGTCGGTTATGATTGTTACTTTGCTGAATAAAGAGGGAAGGCGCGAATACGATATAGAACCGGATTATAACTGTTTCGATATAGAGAACGAGTTCGTCGTCGGTTACGGGCTCGATTATAACGAAATGTACCGCTCTTTGCCGTATATAGGTATTTTAAAACGCGAAATTTACGAATAAGCGTTCCGCTTAACCGCGCATCTTAAAAACGTTAGCGAATATTCCTACGTATTGCAAGTCAAGCAAAGCGTTCCGCTCAATCGCGTATCTTAAAAACGACGGAGTATATTCCGACTTGACGGTTTATACCCGGCAGAGAATAAAAATGCCGCAATTACAGAAAATAATTTCAAGGAGATTATTTATGGTAATTGCAAATATCATTTCTTACGTGCTGGTACTGCTCGGAGCAGTCAATTGGGGACTTTACGGAATATTCGATTTCAATCTTGTAGGCTGGATATTCCAGGGACCCCGTACCGCAGGTTCTATAATTATTTACGTTATTATAACCCTTGCGGCAATCTGGCTTATCATTTCCCCTATAATTTCAGGCCACGGTTTGAGACTCAGAATGAGGGAAGAAAAAATGAAGGCTGAAGAAAACAGTTAAATTAAAAACGGCGCGCTTTTCAAAGCGCGCCGTTTTGTATGCGTTTATTTATCCATAGTAAGGTTAACTATGAGATACTGTTCGAAATACGGAGTCCACCATTGAAGGTATCCAGTGCGTTTAGGGTGAATTGCGTCAGAAGTCGCCCAGGCGTAATACTCGTCCGATACGTGCGAGTTAAAACTTTCGTCGTTGAAAAGGTCTATGACGCCTACGTCGTAACCGAGTTCTGACCATTTGTTAACTACTTCTTTTACTTGTCTTACGAGCTCGCCGTAAGCCGTGCCGGTAGGATTTCCGCTCTTGCGCGGGCCTTCGTCGCCGAACCAGCTTCCCGAGTAAAAGTAGACGGGACATCCCCAGGTTTCCGCGGCGTACGCGATAATGAATTCCACTCCGCCGAGAGTGGTCTTTTTATCGAAAGCGTTAATATCTATTTCGTAAGCGTCGGTCATTTTTCCGCGGTATTTCGCTCTGTCGCCCCAGGCGTCGTTGGTTGAAATCTGGCAGATAAAAGCGTCTATTTTTTCGTCTTTTTTAAAAATCGTTCCGTCGGTCAGCCTTTTCGTATAAGACTTGCTTCCCGCGGAGCCGTCGTCGAAAATTGTAGTACCGGAAACCGCTTCCTTAACGCTTATACAGCCTGTCAGTGCGGCAAGGTAATCTGCCATACTGTCCTGTTCCGAAGAAGCTCCGTGCGTTACGGACGAGCCGAGCCAATATATCTTTTTGCCTTTTAACGGACTGTTTTCTCGCATAGTAACGTTTTCGGGCGCGAACCTCTCGTCGTTTGCGTTGAACTGCGATATAAGCGCGTCGTCGGTAGTATATTGAATTTGCGGTATTTCAGGAGGGGGCGTAATTGTCCCAGGTTCTTTTTTGCAACCGCAGAGCGCGGACGCGCAAATGAAAACCGAAGCAATGCCGAGCATAGTCAGAGATTTAAAAGTTTTTGTCATTCTTCATCCTCGTTTTTTTATTATAGTAACATCTAAAATGCTTTAAGTCAATACGTAAAAGAAAAAAAATACCTTTTGTATTTTTGTATAAAGTTGCAATTTTAAAATATTTATGCTAAAATTAACTTATGTTAAAATGGGTAACTGTATGGGGCAACGCGACTTCGGTTGCGGAGCGCCGTCCCGAAAATTACGCGCGGGATATAACTCTGCGTTATCCCGTTAAATGCGCTTTCGGCGGAAACGCCGTGCGCCTGCATTTTTCGAACTTCTGCGGAACGGAGCCGATTACGCTGACACAGGTCGCTATCGCCTCCGCGGTTTCCGATAGAGAAATAAATTTAAAGGACGCGGCTTTAATAACTTTTGCGGGTAAAGAGAGCGTCACTATAAACGCGGGTGAAGAGATAGTTTCCGACGAAATTCCTTTCCGCATAAAACCCAAAGACAGTGTTTCCGTAAGTTTTTATCTCGAAAATTTTACGCTGATGCGTTCGGCGGTGGTTGTAACGGGACCTCTGTCGAAAGGGTTTTTCTCGCTCGGCAACCGCACGTTCAGCGGAGTATTGCCGCTTGAAGCTACGCGTTCGACAAACGTGTTTTATTTCCTTACGGGAATAGACGTTCTGACCGACGATAAAAACAGGTGCGTAATATGCTACGGCGATTCTATAACGTCGCAGAGCTGGCCGGACTATCTTGCTATTAAATGTATGGACGACCCGTACAATTCTACGGCGGTGGTAAGGAAAGCGGCTTCGGGTACGCGCGTTCTCAGAGAATATAAGTGCATTACGTACGAGAGTTACGGTCTGTGCGGCAAGAACCGTTTCGGAAGGGAAATTTCTTCCGTAAGCGGCGCCGATACCGTAATCATTCAGCAGGGGATAAACGATATTATTCATCCCGTCGGGACGGAAATAAATCCTTTCAGACCGATGTCGGATTTGCCTACCGTAAGACAGCTCGAAGAAGGGATAGAGTATTACGTTTCTATCGCAAAAAGCAAAAATCTGAAAGTAATTTTGGGAACTCTGCTGCCGATATACGGATGGCGGACTTACGCGCCGTTCAGAGAAAAGATGAAAAACGAATTCAACGACTGGGTTCGCGTTTATAAAGGCGCCGACGGTTTTATAGATTTCGAAAGAGCTTTGCGTTCGGAAACGAATATTTCGGCGTTTGCGGACGATTATAACAGCGGAGATAATCTTCACCCCTCGGAAGAAGCTTACAAGGTGATGGCGGAACTCGCCTTCGGAGGAATACAAAAGTGAGAGTAGCTATTTACGGCGCAGGCGCAATGGGTACGATACTCGGCGCATATATAGCCGCAAGCGGAAAACAGATAGATTTGATTACGCGCAACATCGTTCACGTCGAGGCTATAAAAAAGCACGGCGCGCAGGTTTTGGGCAACGCGAATTTTACCGTAAGGGTAAACGCTCTTACCCCTGATGAAATGTCGGGAGTTTACGATATAATATTTTTAATGACCAAACAGCGCGAAAACTCCAAAATACTTCCGACGCTGCGCGATTTTCTTGCCGACGACGGGGTTATATGCACCTTGCAGAACGGTCTGCCCGAACCTTCGGTTGTGGAGGCCGTCGGCTCGAAAAGATGCTTAGGCTGCGCGGTCGGCTGGGGAGCGAACGCGCTCGGCGAGGGAAGAGCGGAACTGACTTCGGAAAAGAGTAAAATGACTTTTGCGCTCGGTTCTATGCACGGACATAACAAGTGGCTGAATATCGTCAAAGAATATCTCGAATGTGCGGGAAAGGTTTCAATAGAAGAAAATCTTTTCGGCGCGCGCTGGGCGAAACTCGCAATAAATTCTGCTTTTTCGCCGCTGTCTGCCGTAACGGGAATGACATTCGGGAAAGTAGGGAAAAACTTTACTACGCGCAGACTCGCGCTGAAGCTTTTAAACGAAGCGTTCGAAGTGGCTGAAACCTGCGGTGTCGAGATAGGCGAAATTCAAGGGCGCAATATCGTTGAAATTTACAGGTGCAAAAGCGGACTCAAAAAGATTTCCGCGTTTACGTTGCTTCCGCTCGCTATGCGCGGACACGGCAATCTTACGTCAGGAATGTATTACGATTTGAAATCGGGAAAAAAATGCGACGTCGATTTTATAAACGGCGTAATACAGCGTCTCGGCAGGAAGTTCGGTGTTAAAACGCCCGTAAACGACGCCGTTATAGAAATGGCTCACGAAATCGAGCGCGGGGAGAGAGGCATTTCTTCCGCGAATGCAAAAATTCTGTTAAATAAAAAGGTTTGAATATGCAAGATATTTATTTCCCTTCCGCAGACGGAGAAACAACGATACACGCGTGTATCTGGAAACCCGAAGGAGCGGTGCGGGGCGTGGTTCAGATAATTCACGGTATGGCGGAATACGCGGAAAGATACGCGCCGTTTGCCAAATATCTTAACGCGCACGGATTTCTCGTATGCGCGGACGACCATCTCGGTCACGGCAAGTCTGTTAAATCAGCAGACGATTTAGGTTGGTTCAATAAACAGAGAAGCGCCGATATAGTCATTGCGGACATACGTACGCTTAATCTCGAAGTAAAAAAACAAACGGAAGGCTTGCCTTATTTTATTCTCGGACACAGTATGGGTTCGTTTTTCTGCCGTAAATATATTTCTCTTTATGGCGGCGAATTCGACGGTGCCGTGATTATGGGAAGCGGATTCAAGAGCAGAATCACTCTTAATTCGGCATTGTTTCTTGTAAAGCTGAACGCGCTTTTCTGCGGTTGGCGCAACAGAAGCAAATTAATAAAAAATCTCGCGTTCGGCAGTTATAACAAAAAATTCAAGCCTGTCCGGACGGAAAACGACTGGCTTTCTGAAAATCCCGAAAACGTCGACGCTTACGAAGCCGACGGACTGTGCGGCGTTCCGTTTACGAACAACGGTTATGCGGTTTTGTTCGGAATAATCAAACAGGCCTGTTCTTATAAAACCGTAAAAGCGGTTCCTGAAAATTTACCCGTTTATTTCGTTGCGGGTGCGGACGATCCTGTCGGAGATTACGGTAAAGGCGTTTTGAAAGCGAAAGACAAGTTCGTTAAAGCTGGGGTTAAAGACGTTTCTATAACGCTTTACGAAAATTCCCGTCACGAGATTTTAAACGACAACTGCAAAGAGCGCGTATACGAAGACGTGCTTAAATTCATAAACGGGCGAATCGGAAAGCGCGATGATTAAAGAATGGGAAGTCGTTATTCCCTCTCTCGGCGGAGATAAGAAACGGAAAGTATACGTATATCTTCCTGTTGAATATAATAGTGACAGCGAAGTACGTTATCCCGTAATGTATATGTTCGACGGGCATAATCTGTTTTTCGACGACAAAGCGTCTTTCGGAAAAAGCTGGGGGCTTAAAGATTATCTCGACAATACGAAAACTCCGCTGATTATCGCGTCGGTGGAGTGTAACCGCGAAGGCAACGGCAGACTTTCCGAATATTCTCCTATCGATTTTATATTTAAAAACGGAGAAAAAATCAAGGGAAGAGGCGGCGAATATTTAAATTGGCTGGTAAAAGAGTTCAAGCCTTATATAGATAAAACTTTCAATACGCTTTCCGACAGGGAACATACGGCGATAGGCGGAAGTTCTATGGGCGGGCTTATGACTCTTTACGCGCTTGCAAAGTACAACGCGTATTTTTCGCGCGGTGCCGCGCTTTCACCGAGTTTGTGGGTTTACGGCAAAATTCCCGACTTCGTAGAAAAGAGCAGGTTCGGAAAAAATACTATTTTATATACTGATTACGGAAGCAAAGAATTTAAAAATCACAGCGCACAGAGGAAAATATTCTCAAAAACCTGCGCGCGTCTGACGGAAAAAGGCGTTCTCATTACTTCGCGCGTAGTTCCCGACGGGGTTCACTCCGAGGCAAGCTGGGAAAAAAGTATTCCCTTTTTTATGAACGTATTAGGATTTAAACCCTATAAATAACGGAGGTTTATTATATATGAAGAATTTTATTTTCATTTCACCCGACTTCCCGTCGAATTACTGGAAGTTCTGCAAAAAACTGCAGGAAAACGGATATAACGTGCTCGGTATAGGCGACTGTTATTACGATAACCTTGCAGACGAAGTTAAAAATTCCGTAAACGAATACTATTGGGTAACCAACCTTGAAAATTACGACGAAGTATACCGCGCGGTCGCATTCTTTATTTTCAAGTACGGAAAAATCGATTACATAGAAAGCAACAACGAGTACTGGCTGGAACGCGACGCTATGCTCAGAACGGCTTTCAACGTTAAAAGCGGTTTTATGCAGAAAGACGTTAAAAAGATTAAATATAAGTCGCAGATGAAAAAATATTTCGGAAAAGCCGGATTAAAGACTGCAAGATACTGCATTGTAAAGACGCTTAAAAACTGTGAAAAGTTCATTGCCGAAGTCGGTTATCCCGTTATAGCCAAACCCGATAACGGGGTCGGCGCGAACGATACGCGGAAGATAAGCAACGAAACCGAGCTTGCGGAGTTTTTGGAAAACAGAAAGCCCGTTCAATATATTATGGAAGAGTATATCGACGGAGAGGTTATCACTTACGACGCGATTATCGACGGTTCGGGCAATCCCGTATTCGAAACGGGCAACGTCACGCCGTGCTCGCTTATGAACGTAGTGAACGACAACGGCAACAGTGTTTTTTATATCGTCAACGAACTCGGCGGAGACGTGCGCGACGCGGGCAGACGAACGGTAAAATCATTCGGAGTTAAAAACCGTTTCGTGCATTTCGAATATTTCCGTCTGAACAAAGACCAATCCGCAGGCAAAAAGGGCGATATTGTCGCGCTCGAAGTCAATATGCGTCCGAGCGGCGGAATTTCGCCCGATATGATGAACTACGCAAACAGCACCGACGTCTATAAAATTTGGGCTGACGTTTTGGTTTACGGTACTACCGGGCTTACTTGCGGAGAAAAGTATTATTGCGCTTTCGCGGGCAGACGCGACGGAAAGACTTTCGCGCTTTCCGAAGACGGGATAAAGGAAAAATACGGCTCTGCACTGAAAATTACGGGAAGGGTTCCCGACGTATTAAGCGGGGCTATGGGCAACGAAATGTACGTCGCGTCGTTTAAAACGAAGAAAGAAATGAACGAGTTCTATTCGGAAGTACTCGCATAAAAAAACGGCTTTCCCTCAACAGAGGGAAAGCCGTTTTTTATTGTTCTTTTAAAACTTTCTTGATTTCGTCAACCGTTTCCGAAATTCTGTCGCTGAGAACCTGAGTTCCGCTTTCGAGTTTTTTAGTCAGTTTTACTCCGAGTTTTCTTGCGTTTTCGGCGAGCGGGCTTATCTGTTCTCTGAGACCGCTTATGTCTTCCTGTGTCTTTTCGGTCAGTTTATGTAAGTCCTCTACGGCTTTGTTTTTTTCTGTTTCGGAGGAAGCTTTTATAAGACGTTTCACTATTTCCGAAAAAGTTTCGTATCTGTGTTTAAACTCGCTTATCTCGTAAGGGGAAATAACTTTGCATTTATTGAGTTCCTTGGTTTCTAATTTAATTAATTTAAGACATAATTTAAGAGCCTTTGCATTTTTTCGGTAACCCGCCGCAAGTCCTTCAAGCGTGAACATACGGCAGTGCAGTTTTAACAGAGCGTTTATTTCTTTTTCCATAAAATTTCACCTCGTATAAATAACTAACTATTATATAAACTCGTTCCGTACGGCGGTAAACAATTTTTACTGCAAATGTTCTAAAAAGAAGTTTTACGCAATAAGTTATTGTACACATAGTTTTTGCGGAGGCGGATATGGTTGATTACAACGTTTACGAGGACATTGCCAAAAGGAGCGGCGGAGATATTTATATAGGCGTGGTGGGACCCGTAAGGACGGGTAAATCTACGCTTATCAAAAAATTTATGACGGAGCTGGTTATTCCGAACGTCGCGGACGAGAATATTAAGAACGTTATGACGGACGAATTGCCGCAGTCGGCTTCGGGCAAAAGCATAATGACGACGGAACCTAAGTTCGTGCCTGCAAAGGCGGCTGAGGTCAGACTTGAAAACGCTTCGGCGAATGTAAGGCTTATCGACTGCGTAGGTTTCGTAACCGAGGGAGCGTACGGCTTCGAAGAGGACGGCAAACCTCGCTTGGTTAATACGCCGTGGAGCGAAAATCCGTTGCCTTTTACTCAGGCGGCGGCGCTCGGTACGGAAAAAGTTATTAAAGAACATTCCACTATCGGCATATGCGTGACGACGGACGGAAGCATATCCGATATTCCCAGAGAGGGTTACGTAAAAGCCGAGGAACGTACAATCGGAAGCCTCAAAGAAATAGGCAAACCGTTCGTTATAGTTCTCAACTGCGCCGAACCCGATTCGCATTCTGCACGCGCGTTGAAGTCCGAACTCGAATCTAAATACGATAATACGGTAATTTGCGTCAATTGCGAAAAAATACGCGCGGACGGACTTATGAACATTTTAAAAGCCGTGCTCTTCGAATTCCCCGTACTTTCGTTTGACGTAAAAATTCCCGAATGGATGCGTTATCTCGCGCCCGACACTTCGGCTATCGGCGAGCTTTTGGAAAGGGTGCGTTCGGTTGCGCCCGAAATTTGCAGAATGAAAGACTGTTCGGCGTTCGACGATATTTTCAAAGACTGCGGTTACTGGAAAGAAGACGCGTCAATCAGCTTGAATCTTTCCGAAGGCAGAGCCGAGATTACGGCTTCCGCAAAGGACGGAATATTCTTCGATATGCTTTCCGAAATAGCGGGAGAGGGTATTTCCGACGAATGTACGCTTATGCGTTACGTCCGCGGAACATCGGAAGCCAAGCACAGTTACGATAAAATAAAAGACGCGTTCGAGTGCGCAAAGGTAAACGGTTACGGTATAGTTCAGCCCGACGATTCCGATATGAGCCTCGAACAGCCCAAGGTCGTGCGTCAGGGCGGAAGCGTAGGTATTAAACTCCGCGCCAGCGCGCCGAGCTATCATATAGTAAAAATAGACGTCACAGGCGAAGTCAGTCCCATTATGGGCAGTGCGTCACAAAGCGAAAGCATAGTTCAGGGAATGATGACGGGGTTCGAGAATAACCCCGACGGAATGTGGGATACGAACGTATTCGGCAAATCTTTAAGGGGAATGGTCAAGGAGGGGCTTGCGGGAAAAGTTTCCTGTATGCACGACGATACCAAAGCTAAGATGCGCCGCGCAATTTCGAGAATAGTCAACGAAGGTAAAGGCGGAGTTATCTGCATAATACTGTAAACCCAATTAAATAAAAGGCGGAACGCAAGTGATTTGCGCTCCGCTTTTTAAGTTTATTGCTTTTTGTCTACGCCGTCTTTTTTGAAACTTTCCCGTTCGGCTGTATCGCCGCCGTTTTTGATAATGCCGTCGTTTTTCAGACTCATTATATATTTATAATATTGCTCGTCGGTGAGCTTTAAGATTTTTTTCTTCGCCATAATATAACCTCCGCGCTTTTTATCTATTATGCGCGGAGACGGGAAATTTTATACCGTTTAAAAGCGCGGAAAAAGATTAAAATTTATATCTTTCTGACCCTGATTACTCCGTCTATCGCGCGTATCCTCCCGATGGTTTCGGGTGTAGGTATTTCGTCCAGGTCGCATATAAGATAAGCGAATTCGCCCTTCGAAGCGTCCTGCATATTCGCAACGTTGATGCTCTGAGAAGATATTACCGTAAGAATTTTCGTGAGCATTTCCTTGACGTTTTTATGGTGAACGCACAGCCTCGCCGCGCTTTCCCTCGGCATAGAAACCGCGGGATAGTTTACGCTGTTTTTAATGTTTCCGTTTTCGATGTAATCGGCGAGCTGGTTTGCCGCCATAACCGCGCAATAGTCCTCGGCTTCGGGAGTGCTTGCGCCGAGGTGGGGGAGACAGACGGCGTTTTTAGTTCCGATAAGTTTATCGTCGGGGAAGTCGGTTATATATCTGGAAAGTTTTCCGCTTTCCAGGGCTTCTATAACGTCCTCGGTTACGGCGAGTTCTCCTCGGGAGTTGTTTATTATAACTGCTCCGTCCTTCATTTCTGCAATAGTATTTTTGTTTATCATACCTTTCGTGTCCGCGGTAAGAGGAACGTGCAGAGTTATAAAATCGGATTTGCCGTATATTTCTCTGCGTGAAGAAACGAGTTTTACGTCCGAAGTAAGCGCAACTGCGTTAGGAGTCGAAAGGAAGGGGTCGAAACCGATTACGTTCATTCTGAGCGCGGAGGCGGAATTCGCTACCGCGACGCCTATCGCGCCGAGTCCTATAATTCCGAGCGTCTTACCCGCAATTTCGCACCCCGCGAATTTTCCTTTGCCTTATTCGACGAGTTTCGAAACGTTATCGCCCTCGCCTTTTAAAGTCTTTACCCAATCGACGGCCTCGGTAATCTTTCTTCCGCCGAGAAACAGTTCACATACGACGAGTTCTTTCACGGCGTTCGCGTTGGCGCCGGGGGTATTGAAAACGACTATTCCCTTTTCCGCATAAACCGCGGAAGGGATATTATTCGTGCCTGCGCCCGCTCTCGCGACGGCGAGCAGGTTATCGCCGACCGCAAAGTCGTGCATCTGAGCGGAACGCACGATTATTCCGTCGGGATTTTGGCAGTTTTCGGAGTATTCGTAATCTGCGAAAACTGTGTCGGCAAGCGGGCTTATGGAATTGAGCTTTAAAATTTTAGGCATTATTTATTCTCCGTTTCGAATTTTTTCATAAAGTTTATGAGAGCTTTTACGCCCTCGACGGGCATCGCGTTGTAAATCGACGCGCGCATACCGCCGACCAGACGGTGTCCTTTGAGTGAAACGAGTCCCGCTTGTTTCGCTTCTGATATAAACTTCGCGTCGAGTTCTGCGTTCCCCGTAACGAACGGCACGTTCATTATCGAACGGAACTCGGGTTCTACGCAGTTTTTATAGAGCGCGGAACCGTCGATGAAATCATATAAAAGCTTGGCTTTGTATTCGTTTATTTGCTGAATCGCTTCTACTCCGCCTTTTTCTTTGAGTTCTTTTAAAACAAGTCCGGCCATATAAATCGGGAATGCGGGAGGAGTATTGTATAGCGAACCGTTTTCGTCCTGCACTTTCCATTTAAGCATTGTGGGACAAATTTTTAAAGGTTCCTGTATAAGCGAACGTTTCGCAATAACTATTGTTAACCCCGCAGGCGCAAGATTTTTCTGCGCGCCCGCATATATAACGCCGAATTTCGAAACGTCTGTGTTCCGCGAAAAAATTTCGGACGACATATCCGCGACGAGCGGAGCTTTGCAGTTCGGATACTTGCTGTATCTCGAACCGAAAATAGTATTGTTCGAAGTTATATGAACGTAGTCCGCGCCTTCCGTATATTCGAGCTTATCTACGTCGGGTATGTAAGAATAAAGTTTGTCGGAGCTGTCTCCGATTTTTACTGCGTCGCCGTAAATAAGTCCTTCCTGCCAAGCCTTTTTCGCAAAATTTCCCGTAACTATATAGTCGGCTTTTCCGTTGCGCATAAGATTTAACGGAACGGCGGCAAACTGGGTGGACGCTCCGCCCTGTACGAAAATCACGCAGTAATCTTCGGGAACGCGCAAAAGTTCGCGGACGAGAGATTCGGTTTCCTTTACGACTGCTTCGAAAGCTTTATCCCTGTGCGAAATTTCCGTTACCGACATTCCCGTGCCGGCAAAGTCGAGAAATTCGTCGCGCGCTTTTTTCAATACTTCCGAAGAAATAGCGGAAGGACCTGCCGAAAAATTATATACCCTCATATTTAATCTCCTTAAAATATTCATTTATTCACAATTTATTCATAAATTACTTATAATTATACATTATCGTATGTATAAAAGCAAGCGTTTGAACGCTGAAATTTTTTATTTGAAATTCGCTTCACCCCATAATATTATGCGGGTAACGTAAAAATTTTTAAAAATTCGTCAAAAAAATTTGTTATTTATATTTACTTTTTATATAATTTGGTGTAAACTATATCATAGATATTTATCGTAATTATAAATTACATTCAGAGGTGCTATTATGGCGTACGGAAATAACGATATAGAATACGAAGCGGGAGCGCCGAAAAAAGCGGATGTGCTTATAAGAAGCACGCAACATATAGCCGCCCGTCAGGACGAGCTGGCGGAGCAGACCAGACAGATAGCTTTGCGTCTGGACGAAGCAATTGAACGGTTTTCGCAGAACAGTCAGGATTCTTCGTATGTTGTTCAACAGAGCGGTGAAATTTTTACTCAGCTTCAAGGGGAGAATTCCGCGCTCAAACAGGAGCTTTTATATCTTGCCAAACAGAGCGAGAATATTTACGCGGGACTTGCGGAGAAGATTACCGAACTTTCCGAGCAGGCTAAGACACGCGAGGACGCTTTAACCGCGCTTTCGGATAAAATCAACGACGTTTCGGAACAGTCCGCTAAAAGCGGCGAAGTTTATTCCGGCATAATAGACAGGCTTACCGAGCTTGCGGAACAGAATAAACGCAATGAAAAACTGTTTACCGAACTTAACGAAAAGCTCGAAAGCATTTCCGAACATACTAAGAAAAACGAAAAAGCTTACGGCGAGCTTTCGGATAAAATCGTCGTTTCGGAAAAGGGCGAGCCCGCCGAAGCGGGAAGCTCGTTGCTTCTTGAAAAAATTAATTATATTTCCGAACAGCTCAGAAGAAGCGAGGGCGCTCATTCTATGCTTGCGGATAAGTTCGAGATACTGTCTATGCGTGTAGAGCAGTTCGGTTTCGAAAGCGCGAAAACCGCGCCTTCGTACAACAGACCCGTTCAGCCCGTTGCTTATCCCGTAGCCGCGCCTTCCGAGGTCAGAACGGAAATCGACTACGATAAACTCGCTGAAAAAGTCGCCGAGCTCGTTTGCTCTCGCGAGGTCGTTTCTCCCGATTATATCGCGTCCAAGGTCGCCGAACAGGTGGTTATTCCCGAAGTTCAGACGGCTAACGTCAAAGTTTCCGTGGATACGCGCGATATAGCGAGACAGGTTGCCGAACTAATCGACGAAAAGAACGCGGTGCCTGCGGTACCCGTGACGGCTAACGTAAACCTCGACGAAGAAGGACTTGCAGACAGGATAGCAAGAAAGATAGGCGGACTCAGAGCGGAAATCGCTCCCGTTTCGGCGGTAGCGGATATAGACGAGGAAGAGCTTGCCGAGAGAATCGCGAACAAAGTCGGAAGTATGCGAACTTCGGTTTCCGCCGTTGATTATAATCTTAACGAGGACGAACTCGCGGACAGCATTGCGCTGAAAGTAGGCAGTCTTAAAGCCGAAGATTTCGAGATTCTCGTCGACGACGAAGGCTGTACTTCCATATCCAAAGAAATCGCGGACAATCTCGATTATAACGCGATTTCGAATATAATAGCCGACAAACTCCGCGACGCGCTCGATTTGGCTTCGGTCAACGCGCCCGACTACGAGGAAATGGCCGAACGGATAAGCGAGAAAATTACGGTAGCAGGTATAAACGAAGCGTCTATCGCCGACAAAGCCGCGGCGGCGTTGTCCAACTATCTGCCTGAAATCGACACCGACGAAATCGCCGATAAAGTTACGGGCGCAGTCATAGACGTGGTCAACGCTATGCCTCAGCCTACGGTCGATACGGAAGCTATATGCAACGTTATTACCGAAAGACTTATCGAATCTCAGGAGGACCACGATTACGACGTGGTTATAGACGAAGACGGTATTTCCAGAATAACCGAACTCGTCAACGAAGAGATAGGCAAAGGTACGGGAGCGCGTTTCGATAAAGTAGAAGAAGACATAGCAAGACTTTGCGATATGCTGACGTCACGCGAAGAAATTGCAACCGCGTCCGAGGAAGAGAGCGCTGTAACGGAACAGACCGCGGAAACGGTTGAAGAAACGGAAGCGGAGGATAAACGCGATTTAGGCGAACTCTCCGAAGTTATAGCTAACGAAATCGAGAAAGGCACGGGAGCGCGTTTCGATAAAGTCGAAGACGAAATCGCAAAACTCGCGGAGCTTGTATCAAGCGTCGTAACCGACGGAGACGGCGAGTACGAAGAAGAATACGAAGAATACGGCGAAGAAGACTACTCTTCGATTTCTGAAGTTATAGCGAACGAAATCGAAAAAGGAGTTTCCGTACGTCTTTCCGGCATAGAAGAGAATGTTGCCAAGATAACGGAATATCTTACCGCCGAAGACGTCGAGGAAGCCGAAGAAACCGGAGATTACGCGGAAGATGAAGAAACAGAGGAAACGGCGGTTGAAGATTACGCCGAGCTTTCCGAAATCATTGCCGCGGAAATCGAAAAGGGAGTAAGCGCCCGTCTTGCAGGGGTTGAGGAAAATATCGCGAAGGTCGAAGAGGGTATTTCCAAAATCAACGAATATATAGTATCCGAAAGCGAAAAAGATTGCGAAGCTTCCGATTCCGCAGAAGACAATGAGTGCGAGAGAGTCGAAGATTATACCGCGCTTTCCGAAGTGGTTGCAACCGAAATCGAAAAGGGGGTAAGCGCCCGTCTTGCAGGGGTTGAGGAAAATATTGCGAAGGTCGAAGAGGGTATTTCCAAAATCAACGAATATATAGTATCCGAAAGCGAAAAAGTTTGCGAAGCTTCCGATTCCGCAGAAGACAACGGGGGAGAGAAAGTCGAAGATTATACCGCGCTTTCCGAAGCGGTCGCAGCCGAGGTTGAAAAGGGAGTAAGTTCCCGCCTTTCGGGTTTAGAGGAGAATTTCAATAAAGTCGAGGGCAGTCTCGAAAAGATTTCGGAGCATATTGCTTCCGAACAGGTCCGCACCGCTAAGGGAGTTATCGCCCGTATAGCCGCGCTCGAAGAGCATATAACTTCCGAGCAGGTCCGCACCGCCAAGGGTATAGTTTCCCGCATAGCTACGGCGGAAGAGAATATCGGTAAAGCCGTTGAAGAAAATATTTCGAAAGTTGCGGAAAAAACGGTTATGAATTCCGTTGAAGACAAAATTGAGGTCGTAGACGATTACGCGGCTTTATCCGCGATAGTCGCAACCGAAATCGAAAGAGGAATTTCTTTCCGTCTCGACGGTATGGAAGAAAATTTGAATAAACTCGCCGAATTAGCCGAAAGCGTTCCCGAAACCAAAGAGGACGGCGGGCTTATAGAAAAGGTATGCGGTGACGTCGCCGAAATTAAGGAAATGCTTGTTAACGGCGTAACGGTCGCCGAAACGGCAGCCGCGAACAGCGCGCCCGTAATCGAAGAAGAAGCGGAGGAAGAAGAGCTTGTAACCGTAAGCGACGTCGTGGAAACAGAGGATGAGGAAGTCTCTGCCGCAGAAGTTTCAGCCGAACCGGTCGAACGCAACATTGAACAGCCTTTAAAAGAAATCGTAAGAGAGTCGAGGGAATACGTAAAAGAAAAGGAAACGGTAAGAGAAGTTCTTATACAGCCCGTAATAGTCAATCCTTACGGCGAACCCGTGAACGGTCAGACGGTCAACGCGCCGATAGAGCAGTCGAAACAGCCTATCGACGTCGAAGAGGAAGAAGTCGAGGAAGAGTTCGAAGAGGACGATGAGGAAGACGGCGATGACGACGGTTTTTCCATCGACGTACTCGATATGGACGCATTCTCGGACGATGAACTTATGCCCGGAGATTTATCAGATTACGCAGGCGGAGTAGACTTCGCGAATATGATGAAGTTCAAGCGCAGTTTCATTGCGAGAATAATTCAGAGCAACGACGAATACAAACAGTATTACGGAGAAGTCAAGCACGCTTTGCTTTCGTATAAAAAAGTAAACTCTAACGTCGCGTGGGGCGCGGAGCGTTTTAATAAAGGCAGAGAAACTATCGCGAGATTGAAAATCCGCGGAAAGACGCTTTGTCTGTATCTTGCGCTCGACCCTGATAATTACAAAACTTCCGTATACCACCACCTTGACGTATCAGACAATAAGTCGGTAGCGGGTACTCCTATGATGGTAAAAATCAAAAGTAATTTAGGCGTAAGAAAGGCAAAGAGACTTATTGACGAGATGCTCAAATTGCGCAACGGCGAAAGAAAAGAAATACCCGAGCGCGATTACGCGGCTATGTATCCTTACGAAACCATAGAAGACCTTATCGAAGAAGGACTCGTTAAGGACGTAAGAAAGAAATAACAAAGGAAAACTTACTTTTGGGGGTTGATTTTTTATCAACCCCCGTTTAATGTGATAACACGCAGTACATAAACTTATGGAGAATTTTAAATTGGAAAATCAGAACGAAAAAAAAGCGCGCCGCGCAAATTTCAAATCAGTAAAACGTGTCCCCCGTACGGATGAAAATAAGGCGGTTTTACAGACGGACGAAAGGAAACCTAAAAAAGCGCGCAAAGAATTGCTAAGAGGCAAAGAAATAAAGCGCGTAAAACCCGAACAGGTTGGAGTCCGTTCGGTCAGAAACCCGAAGTTCAACAAACGCACCGCAGGAAAATCGGTTAAAATAGTGTTTTTGGGCGGAGTGGGCGAAATCGGTAAAAATATGACCGCAATCGAGTGCGGCGATGATATTATTATATTGGACGCGGGCGCGATTTTTCCGACGGACGAAACCCCCGGTTTCGATTTGATAGTGCCCGATATAACCTATCTTCTCGAAAACAGAAAAAAAGTCCGCGGGTTGATTTTAACGCACGGACACGAAGACCATATAGGCGGAGTTCCGTATCTGTTGAAAGAACTCAAAGTCCCCGTCGCGGGCACTAAACTCACGCTCGCGCTTGTAGACAATAAATTGCGCGAACACCGCCTCAACGATACCAAATTAATTACGCTCAATCCGGGCGAACCTCTGCAAATGGGTTGTTTTAAAATAAGACCCGTCAACGTCAATCACTCGATTGCGGGTTCTCTCGCGTTTGCGATAGAGACTCCTCAGGGCGTAATATTCCATAGCGGAGATTTTAAAATCGATTTAACGCCTGTCGCGGGCGAACCCATAGATTTGAAAACCATTTCCGACTTGGGTTCTGCGGGAGTTCTTCTGTATATGGGCGAAAGCACGAATATCGAACGAGCGGGATTCACTATGAGCGAAACCGTCGTTGGTGCGACGCTGGACAGGCTGTTTGCCGAGAACACCGAAAGACGGTTGATAATAGCCACTTTCGCTTCCAACGTTCACCGTTTGCAACAGATAATAGATTTGGCGGTTAAATATAAACGCAGAGTCGCGCTGTCCGGCAGAAGTATGCAAAACGTAATCGAAGCGGCGGAAAAGATAGGCGAAATAAATATTCCCGACGGAGTATTCGTTGATATAGGTAAAATCAAAAACTTGCGCGACAGCGAAATACTCGTAATATCGACGGGCAGTCAGGGCGAGCCTATGAGCGCGCTTACGCGTATGGCTAACGGCGACAGTTCGCAGGTTACCGTGGGCGCAAACGATACGGTAATAATTTCGGCTTCGCCTATCCCCGGCAACGAGAAATCCGTATACAGAGTAATCAACAACCTGTACCGCAAGGGCGCCGACGTAGTTTATGAAAGTCTTGAAAACATTCACGTATCGGGTCACGCTTGTCAGGAAGAACACAAGATAATGCACAGCCTTTTGAAGCCTAAATATTTTATACCCGTCCACGGCGAGTACAGACATCTCAAAAAACATTTACAGCTTGCAAACCGTTTAGGTATGCAGGAAAGCCGTATGTTAATACCCGACATAGGAAACCGTATCGAGGTTACGTCGAAAGGAATCAAGCGTCTCGATAACGTACAGGCGGGTTCACGGCTTATCGACGGCGAAGGAATCGAAGACGAGAAAGCTAGCGTTGTAATAGAGGACAGGCGTCAGCTCTCGGAAGAGGGGCTTTTCATAATTTCGATAGCCGTATCGGGAGGTGAAGTCGTAGGAGAGCCGGCGATAAATTCGCGCGGTTTCGTGTTCGATTTCCACCGCGATTACAATAAAGAAATACGGGAAGTTATAGAACGCGCGATAGAGGGCTACGATTTGCAAAACGGAACCGTCGACGAATTCAAACGGGTTATCAAACGCAGTCTGCGCAACTATCTTATAAGAAAAACAAAACAGTCGCCGATGGTGGTTCCCGTCGTAGTCGAGCTCTAATCTTATATGTTTCGCGATAAATATGCGTTTCTATTGAACTATGGTTTATAAATTATGGATAATTTCAATTACGCACACAACGATACTTCCCGCGGCGAACGGAAAACATATACGGCGGACTTTAACCGTCCCGCGCTTTCGGAAGAAATAAAACGACTGCGTGAGAATGCATTCGTCCGCAGAGTTCCCACCGCAGGAGACGAAACGATTAAATTCTTGAAGACCCTGCTTTCCGCCGTAAAACCCGAAAATATTTTAGAACTCGGTACGGCTGTCGGAATTTCGGGCTGCGTAATGCTCGACGTTTGCGGACGTGCTCGGCTGACGACCGTCGAGCGAAACGAAGACTTTTATACCGAAGCTAAACGTAATTTTTCTTCGTTGGGTTTCGATAACCGCGTAAAAGTTATTCTCGGAGACGCGGGAGAAATAATCGGCGGACTCGAGGGCGGTTTCGATTTTATTTTTCTCGACTGTGCGAAGGTTCAGTACGTAAAATATCTTCCGAAGCTTAAACGGCTTTTAAAACGCGGAGGCATTCTGCTTGCGGACGACGTGTTGCTTTACGGTTGGCTCACGGGTGAAACCAAGGTTCCCGAAAAACGAAAGATGCTCGCCTTTCACGTTAAGGAATATATCGACGCCGTAACAAACGACAGCGAACTCGAAACAACGATTTTAAATTTAGGCGATGGTTTGGCGCTTAGCGTGAAAATATAAAAACACGGATATTCAACGCATTACGGAATTTTATATGAAGACTGAATTACTTGCCCCCGCGGGCAACTTTTCAAAACTTAAAACCGCTTTTTATTTCGGCGCGGACGCGGTTTACGCCGGAGGCAAAGAATTTTCTCTGCGTTCGTTCGCGGATAATTTTACGCGCGAAGAACTTGCGGAAGCGGTACGCTTTGCTCACGCGCTCGGTAAAAAGGTATATGTAACTGCAAACGTCTTCGCTAAGAATTCCGATTTTGCAATGCTGACGGATTACTTTGCGTATTTGCAGGAAATCGGCGCGGATGCCGCTATCGTTTCGGACAGCGGCGCTTTTTTCGTAGCGAGAAAATCCGCTCCGAAATTACAGTTGCACATATCTACACAGGCTAATCTGACTAATAAATACGCGGTTAAGTTCTGGAGCGACGCGGGCGCAAGCCGCGCCGTACTCGCGCGCGAGCTGTCTGTCGAAGAAATTTCGGAAATTCACGGATTCGTACCGGAAATAGAGCTCGAAGCTTTCGTTCACGGCGCGATGTGCATTTCTTACTCGGGCAGGTGTCTTTTATCGGACTATCTCGCCTCCCGTCCTTCGAACAGGGGCGAATGCGTACAAGCTTGCAGATGGAATTACAGAATACGCAAAAGCGATTCTCTTTCGGACAGCGGTTGGCTGGATATGCAGGAGGACGGGAGAGGAACTTACATACTGAACAGTAAAGACTTGAATATGTGCGCATATCTTGAAAAATTACGCGATGCGGGAGTCTGCTCGTTTAAAATAGAGGGCAGAATGAAGTCCGAATATTATCTCGCAACCGTGATAAACGCTTACCGCAGAGCGATAGACGGCGGATATAGCCAAACCGTCGAAAGAGAACTTTTAACCGCTGCTCACCGCGATTATACCGTAGCTTACGCTTTCGGCGAAAATAATAAAACCGTAAACTATTCCGACAGTCAGACAAAAGGAGACTGCGATTATATAGGTAACGTCCGCGGCAGCGGAAACGGCTTTATTTACGTTGAGATGCGCGGAAGATTCAAGACGGGCGACAGGCTCGAAATTCTTTCGCCGTCCGAAAATTTCAATAAAAGTTTTACGGTAGCAGAAGCTTATACGAGCACGGGCGAACAAGTGAACGATTGTAAACTCGTGCAGGAAATATATAGAATAAACTGCCCGTTTGAATTGAACGAAGGCGACGTGCTGAGGCGCAGAAAATGAACTATAAGGTAAAAAACATTTACGGCAAAACGGGAAACGGGAAAATTTACGTAAGCGTTCCGGGTTCCAAAAGCATAACAGCCCGTGCGCTTTTGATTTCCGCGCTTGCGGACGGGGAAAGCACTCTTAAAGGAGTACAGTTTTCGGACGATTGTCTTACATTTCTTAACTGCTTAAAAACTCTCGGAGTAAACTGCGGCGTTGACGGTACAACCGTAAAAATTATCGGTTGCGGCGGTAAGCTTAAATGCAATAAAGCTGAAATCAACGTAGGAAGCGCGGGAACCGCGGCGCGGTTTTTGCCTGCGTTTCTCGCATTTCAGAACGGCGAATATAAACTGAACTGTTCCGAACAGATGAAAAACCGTCCGATTGCACCGCTTATAAAAACTTTAAAAAGTTTGGGCGCTAAATTCGAATTTTCGGAAAGAGAAAATTCGTATCCGTTCATAATCAGGGGTACGGCTTCTCCGGTATGCGAAACAGCGGTCGATATAAACGAAAGCAGTCAATTTCTGTCCGCGCTTTTGATTTCGTCGGTTTGCGCACGCCGTAAGTTTAAAATTATTACAAACGGCAGTCACGGTTTGGATTACGTGAATATGACTTGTAAAATGGCAACTTCTTTCGGCGCGGAAGTTAAAAAAAGCGGATACTGTTTCTTTGTTTCGGGCGGGTATCGTGCGAGAGAATACGAAATAGAACCCGACGTTTCCGCCGCTTGTTATTTTTACGCGATGAATAAAATTCTCGGAACGGATATTTCCGTCGGGGGAATAACTTCGGACAGTTTGCAGGGCGATATAAAATTTATCGAAATTTTAAAAAACTTCGACGGCGGAAAAATAGATATGCGTGAATTTTCCGACCAGACTTTGACTCTGTCTGCTGTCGCTCCGTATCTTAACAATCCTACAGAAATATGCGGAGTAGAACATATACGCAAACAGGAATGCGACAGAATTTCCGCAATTGTCCATAATCTCATAGCAATGGGCGTTCGGTGCGAAGAACGCTCGGACGGAGTCAAAATTTATCCTTCGAACCCGAAGCCTGCAAAAATAAACGCGTTCGGCGACCACAGAGTCGCAATGAGTTTTGCTCTTACGGGGCTTCGCGCGGACGGGATAGAAATCGAGAATGCGGAAGTCTGTTCAAAAACGTTTAAAGAATATTTTACGGTATTGGACGAAGTGTGCGGAAAATTAACCGAAAAATAATATTTATAACCTCGGCTTTTTTTTAACGCATATGTTGTTTATAAGTGTATATAATAAATTATTTTGTAGTATATCTCAGTGAAAGGGTTTAATTAAATTTTTTTACGGAGGTGTACTGTGAAATACGGATAGAAAGTTTATGTTTAACGGCTCGTCGCAACAAATTCAGTAAAAAAAATCAAAAGGGGAAAATTATGAAAAACACAACTACTAAAAGATTGTTTTATGCATTAATCGCATCGCTGTTTATACTTTTAAGCGCGGTGATTTCTCTGTCGGCGTACAAGCCCGTCAGCGCAAGCGCGGACACTGCCGTGCCTTACGCCGCGCCGTCACATCTCGGCATTAAATTGGACGGAAAATCGGGCAGTACTTTGCAATTTACTGTTATTAATCCGAATGATTATCCTATCGAAGTGGAATATAATACGAATACCTGCAACAGCGCACACGCAAAAGAATGGGTAGACCTTGAAAATTTAACGACCTTAACGGTTGCGCCGCGCGGAAGCGTCACGGCGTACGTAACTATCGTAGGTACCGTCCGTTGCGTTGCTTTCAGCTATGTTGCGAAGGATTTTGACCAAAGAATGATTGTCTATGCTACCGATTATAATTCGAGCAAAAAGACGATAAGCCTGCTGTATACCTCTGTAGTTCATTTCAGCGACTGTCTCAAAGTGCAAGTTGCGGGCACGGGTTGGAAAATCAATGTATTCAATCCTACCGATAAAGCAGTGCAAATAGAATATAATAAAAAGATGTGTTTTAAAGAACACGCGGCAAATTGGAATTTAGAAAAACTTAAAGATTTATATACAGAATCGGATTATCTTCCCGCAGGTGTCTCTACGCAGATAACAATCAGTACTAACGGCACCGCAACTGCGATAGCTGTAAGCTATGTTTTGGGCAATACAAGATACATAACTTACGCATACAATTTGAGTACTTCAAAATCTATAACCGTTAAGACCAACGTAATACCGGTATAAGGAAATAATCGATGTTAAAGGCAGTAAATCTTACAAAAATATACAGAGCGAAAAAGGGAGTTGAGACCGTCGCTTTGGATAACGTTAATTTAAGCTTCGGCGAAAGCGGTATGGTGTTCATACTCGGCAAAAGCGGAAGCGGAAAGAGTACGCTTCTCAACTTGTCGGGCGGATTAATCCGCCCGACAAGCGGAGACGTGTACATAAACGGCAGAGCAGGGAAGACGTTTAAAGACGGCGAACTCGACGCATACCGCAATACCGCGGTTGGATTCGTCTTTCAGGAATACAATCTCATAGAGAATTACACGGTAGGGACGAATATAAAACTCGCGCTCGAATTGCAGGGCAAAAAAGCCGACAGAGAATGTATAGACGAACTGCTTTTAAAGACGGGACTTACGGAAAGCAACGGCGAAACCTTTTACGGCAGATACGTGCACGAGCTGTCGGGAGGACAGAAACAGCGCGTGGCGGTTGCGCGCGCGCTTATTAAGGAGCCCGAAATAATACTCGCGGACGAGCCTACCGGAGCGCTCGATTCTGTTACGGGCGAAGAACTGTATGAACTGCTCAAAGAGCTTTCGGGCGAAAGACTTATAATCGTGGTTACTCACGACGAGGAAAGCGCGAGAAAGTACGGCGACAGAATAATAGAGTTAGAGGACGGAAAAGTAATAAGCGACAGCGCTCCGTACGAAGCGGTAAATCTTACCGAAGAAAGGGAAAAAACTTATCAAAAGAGCCGTATAGCCGTAAAATACGCTTTTCTGACGGGTGTAAAAAGTCTTGTAAAAAGTCCTTTCAGACTTAGCGTCTCGTTAATTCTTACCTTTATATCACTCGTCATTTTAGGTTTTATGCTTTCCGTTAATTTTTGCGACGTTGTTGAGGCTGACCTTAAAACTATGCGCTCGCAGAATATAACAACGGTCAGAGTCGAAAAAAGGTACTTAAACGAAGAACAGCGTAGTTATCTTTCGGAATATTTAGACGGCAGAAGTTACGGTTTATACGTTGAAAACAGCTATGGCTCAGCCGAACGTTTAATTAATCATATCAATCTGGGAAATTATGAGGACCGAAGGAATCCTTACGACTCTTTCGGTAAAGACATAGAAGGTATTGTAGAGATTGACGCGGAAAACGGGGAAAATGAATTCGGACTTACGGCAGACAGCCGATTTGCGGACAAAAGCCTGTGCAGGCTTCCGCGCAATTTGAATGAGATTGCCATAACCGATTTAGAACTCGATTTGTATATCAGATACGGTTACCGTACAGACGGGGGAGAGATTATAAAAATCACAAAGCCCGACGATATGATAGGCAGAACCATGGACGGATATACTGTATGCGGAGTTTATTCCACGGAAGTGGACAGAGAACTTTTTAAACAGCTCGACGAAGATTATTACGGTATGACGAGAAAAGAGATAGATGAGTTCAAATCCGGTATAGGAGTGTGGTATCATCTCGATAACCGTATGAATACTTATAAGAACGGCTTGAAATACAGCTTGGTTAATAAGATTTTCGTTGCCGAAGGTTTTATAGAAAAATTTTATGAAGAATTTATAGATTACAGAGAATACGACGAGAATAATTTAAGTATTTTTTTCAGACTGAGCGGAGATTATGAAAAAGATTACGAACTCTTAAAAAAAATAGAGAGTTGCAATGTGTATGTGCCGAGTATGGTAGAGGGTTTTCCCGGAAAATGGTATACATATGACGGTTACAATTCGTTCGTGTCTTACTTTTCAAGGTATCCGATTAATTTTTGGGAATACTTAGATACCCATTATGCGTTAATACCTTCGTGCGCGCTTGCAGTGCTGGTGACGCTCAACTTTTTACTTGTCAGCGTGGATATGCGCAACAGGGAGCTTAAAATACTGCGTTCGCTCGGGGCTGGTAAAAATTGCGTAAGGTTTATATGTCTGGTTGAAGGGTTAATATTATCGCTGGTGAATTTCGTTTTGTCCGTAGCGGGGATATTTATAGCCTGTGCGGTTATGAACGCAATTTACTATGCGCAGGTGTTTACGGTGAATATAGGGCTGGTCGGGATTCTGTTCGGCGCGAGCGCCGTGCTTTCGTTGCTGTCGGCTCTGTTCGCTTCGCTGTTCGTAACGGGCAAGAAACTGTAAAGGAGATTAGCGTGATTACCGTTGAAAAGCTTACAAAGGTATATAAGACTAAACGCGGAGTAAAGACCGTTGCTCTGGATAATGTGAATTTAAGCTTCGGCAATAGCGGGTTAGTCTTTATACTCGGTAAAAGCGGAAGCGGTAAAACCACGCTTTTGAATTTATTGGGCGGACTTGACGGTCCGACTTCGGGAACAATTTCCGTCGACGGTAAAGTAATCGATAACTCTAAGCAAAAACAATTGGACGAGTACCGCAATAAATACATCGGATTCGTGTTTCAGGAATACAATCTTATTCCCGAATATACTGTTGCCCAAAATATCGCCCTTGCTCTCGAACTGCAAAACGGCAGAGACGGCGGGCGGGTAGACGAGGTTTTGCGTAAAGTCGATTTGGTCGGCCGGGACGGAAACACTCTCGGTGACAGAAAGGTTACCGAACTGTCGGGAGGACAGAAACAGCGCGTTGCGATTGCGCGCGCGCTCGTTAAAGATACCGCAGTAATTTTAGCCGACGAGCCGACGGGCGCGCTCGATACCAAGACGGGAAGACAGCTCTACGAATTATTGAAACAGCTCTCTAAAGACAGGCTGGTAATCGTGGTAACGCACGATAAAAACAGCGCGCGCGAGTTCGGCGACAGAATAATAGAGATTGCCGACGGTAAAGTAATCAACGACGATAACCGTTTACAGAGCGTAGAAATCGTTTCGTCCGAAAAAACCGTCGTTTCCGGCGGGAAAAGCGGTCTGCCTGTAAAGAGAGCTTTTCTTATGGGGCTCGCGGGACTTAAATGTAAAATATTAAGGCTCGTGCTCTCAATCGTATTGTGCGTAATAAGCTTTGCGGGGTTCGGTTTTTCGCTCACCGCGCTGAACGCCGACAATTATTCCGCGGAACTTGCGTCTATGAGTTCGAAGAATATGCACTGCGCGATTTTAAAGAGCGAAAACAAGAAATACGAAAGAACAAACAATAATTTATTAGTTGAAGTAAGCAAGCCTTTTACGCGCTTTCAATTGGACGCAATCGCGGAATACGGCAACGGCGCTCCCATAAAAATTACCGAAAACGAAGATTCCGTTATGGCTTATTTGGGAATTACGGGCGACGAGGGCGAAAGCGAAGAACTCAATTCGCTTTATTACAACATTATGTTCAGCGAATCGGGCTTGATTGAATTGAATCCGGAAACGGGTTTAAAGGACGCTAATCTCAAAGCGGACCGACGTTTTAAAAATAAAGACCTTTGCAGGCTTCCTGAAAATAAGGACGAGATTGCAATAACGGATTTACACGCTGACGCTTTTATCGAGTTCGGGTATCTCGGAGACGACGATGAAACTGTTCGCAAAATAAACACTCCCGACGACCTTATCGGAAAGAAGATAGGTTTTAAGACTATCTGCGGAGTATTTTCCACGGAAATAGATAAGGAATATTTTTACGAAAACAGAGATAAAGTCGCGCTTACGGAAGAAGATTCGTATATGCGCAAATACTTTTCGGGCGCGGCGAAGTCGATAATTACGTATTCATTCGGTTACTGCGGAGAATTCGACTATGAAAGCGAGGTTTCGGACGTTTTATTAAGAATTAAAGGGTCAGCGTCTGAAACTAAAAAGTTCTTTAAAAAACTCGGATATGAAGACGGCGATTTGACTTGCAGCGTGAATATAGTGACGGTATTTTCCGCTTTCTTACTGGAAGAGTCGGTTATGGATATTATATCCAAGGCGGGTATTATATCTTCGGTTGTTCTCGTTATTACGTCGGTTTTGATACTTATGAACTTTTTATCCGTCAACTTTCAGTACCGGCAGCGGACGCTCGGTATTCTGCGCGCGTTGGGCGCGAGCAAGGCGGATATTACTGCGGTATGTTTATGGGAAAGTTTTATAATCACCGCGATAAATTTCGTACTGTCGCTGATAATTATTTTAACGGTCTGCTTATGCGTCAATCACGCGATGTTTGTTTCGGTATTTAATTTCGGTATTCTGCAATTTGTAATACTTGCGTCGCTGTGTTTCGCGGTTTCTGCCGTAGCGACTATTATACCTGCCGTGAAATTATTGAAAAAAAGTCCTGTAGACATAATTAAAAGCTGTAATTGATTTAAAAATTCAAGGCGGGGAATCAATTCTCCGCCTTAAATTTTTTAAATACGCAACGGACATACGCCGAAAAAGACGATAAGTTTAAATTATGTACCGCATAATTATTTGCAATCGATAATGTGCTTTAATTAATTTGACAGTTTATTAAAAATTTCATATACTTTAAAGGTAGAAGCGTAAAGCATTACGCGTTAAAATCTTAGGAGAAAATTTATGAATCTTCCCGAAATATTCGGCGAAAACGTATTCAGCGATTCAGTCCAGAAAGATACCCTGCCGAGCGAGGTGTACAAAGCTTTGAGAGCGACTATCGAGGCGGGCAAAACACTCGACGTATCCATAGCCGGTACGGTCGCATCGTCGATGAAAAAATGGGCTATATCCAAAGGCGCGACGCATTACACCCATTGGTTCCAGCCTCTGACGGGGCTTACGGCCGAAAAACACGACAGCTTTATCGAACCAGAGGGAGATAAAGTCATAATGCGTCTTACGGGCAAGAGTCTGATAATAGGCGAATCGGACGCCTCGAGTTTTCCTTCGGGCGGTTCGAGGGCTACTTATATGGCGAGGGGTTATACGGCTTGGGACCCCACTTCGCCTGCGTTCGTAAAAGAAGGAACCTTATACATACCGACGGTATTCGTTTCGTATACGGGCGAAACTCTGGATAAGAAAGCTCCGCTTCTGCGTTCTATGAACGCTATCGACAAGCAGGCTAAGAGAATTTTGAAACTGTTCGGTGTGGACTGTAAAAAAGTTTCTACGACGGTCGGACCGGAACAGGAGTATTTTCTCATATCCGAAGAGGAATATTTAAAGCGCAAAGACCTCCGTCTTACGGGCAGAACTCTTTTCGGCGCGCCCGCCTCGAGAGGTCAGGAACTCGAAGACCATTATTTCGGCGTAATCAAAACCAAGGTCGGCGAATTTATGCGCGATTTGGATAAGGAGCTTTGGAGCTACGGAATATTTTCCAAGACGAAACACAACGAGGTCGCTCCGGCACAGCACGAAATGGCGCCTGTTTTCTCTACTACGAACGTAGCGGTCGATACCAATATGCTCACAATGGAGCTTATGAAAAAGGTTGCTAAAAAGCACGGTCTTGTATGCCTTCTGCACGAAAAGCCTTTCGAGGGTGTCAACGGAAGCGGTAAACACAATAACTGGTCTATGTCGACCGATAAAGGTTTCAATCTGTTAAATCCCGGCGAAACTCCCGAAAACAATACGCTCTTCAAACTCGTTCTCGCAGCCGTAATTAAAGCTGTCGACGATTACCAAGGTATATTAAGAGCTTCCGTCGCTTCCGCAGGCAACGACCACAGACTCGGCGCGGACGAAGCTCCGCCCGCGGTTATTTCCGTTTATCTCGGCGACCAGCTCGGCGCGTTGGTCGACAGTATAGTGAAAGGCGGAAACTATGTGCCTGAAAAGACGGAAAACGGTTCGATAGGAGTTCCCGAAAGCCCTATATTCCCCAAAGACGCGACCGACAGGAACAGAACTTCGCCGTTTGCGTTTACGGGAAATAAATTCGAGTTCAGAATGCTCGGTTCGCAGGCTAACGTAGCGGACGCTAACATCTGTCTCAATACGATAGTAGCCGACGCTTTTGAAAAGTTCGCAGACGAACTCGAAGGTAAAAAGGATGTAGAAAAATCGGCAAACGAAGTTATAGCGAGAGAGCTTAAAAAACATTACCGCATAATTTACAATCTCGACGGTTACGGTCCCGAATGGGAACCCGAGGCCGCAAAACGCGGGCTTCTCAACAATAAGAACACTGCGGACGCCGTACCAGTCTGCTATGAAGATAAAAACGTGGAAGTTTACGTAAGGCAGGGAGTGTTCACGAAAGCCGAAGCGAAAGCAAGAGCGGATATAAGGCTTGAAAATTATATCAAGAATATCAATATAGAGGCTTTGACTATGATTGAAATGGCAAAGCGCGATATAATTCCCGCCGTTTCCGATTTTGTTTCGGTCCTCTGCCAAAACGTCGTTTCCAAACAGTCCGTATGCGAAAATCTGCCTTGCAGGGCGGAAAAGCAGCTCATCGAAAGACTTTCGGAATTAAACGACAAGACGAGCGAAGCGGTAGCAAAACTCGAAAGCGATTTGAAGTCCGTAAACAAAGACGAGGTTCTTTCTGCTTCACAGGCTATGGCGCACCGTATAATTCCCGATATGGAAACTGTGAGAAAGTTTGCAGATGAAATGGAAACTCTGACGTCGTCCGATTATTGGCCTTATCCGACGTATTTCGATATTCTGTACGGCATTAACTGAATAAACGAGAATTTAAAGTCCGCCGCCGTTCGGCGGGCTTTTGTGTTACCCGTACATTAAATCAATTTACAAAATAAAATTAAAGTGATATACTTTATCGGTATTTTACGGAGTCGATATGAAAGAGAAAGTAAAGAAATATTTACAGGCATTTGCCGACAACGGGGTAAATCTCGTACTGATAAGCTTGCTTACGGGCATATTCGCGGGCGCGGTAGTTACGTTTTATAACATTTTAATGTCGCTCGGCGAGGAAACTTCAATCGATTTGTATATGCTCGTGCGGGAAAACCCCGCATTTATTCCTTTGCTTTTTGCGGGACTTGCGGCGGGTTCGCTCGTCATCGGCACCGTTGCGAAATTTGTGCCTATGGTGCGCGGAAGCGGTATTCCTCAAATCGAGGGCGCGGCGCGCGGCAAGGTGCGTTTCAACTGGTATGTGACAATGTGTTCTATGTTTGCGGCTTCTCTCGCTTGCGTGTTTATGGGCTATCCCGCGGGTGCGGAGGGACCTTCGCTCGAAATCGGCGGTTGCGCGGGCGGTGCGGTAGGAACGATTTTAAAACGCAACCAGATGGTAAAAAGATTGCAGATTGCAAGCGGTGCGAGCGCGGGTTTAGCCGTTGCTTTCAATGCGCCCGTAACGGGTCTCGTATTTGCAATGGAAGAAGCTTTCCGCTCGTTCTCGCCTCAGGTGTTCGTGTGCGCGGCGTTAAGCGTAGTTTCGTCTCTGTTTACCCGCAACGCTCTGCGGTACGGTATTCTCGGAAAAGATAAAGTCGGTTTTACTTTCAAAGATTTTGCTTTCGATTTTTCATTTAACGGCGAAGGCGCGATTTTCTGTCTTTGGGTGGTTCTTGCCGCAATAATCGTCGCGCTTATCGGAGTAGGTTTTTATTATAGCGTATTCGCGGCTAAGAGAATCTTTAAAAAAATAACCTTTTTTAAAGGCGTCGGAAAGTATATGATACCTTTCCTGCTTGCGGGCGCGTTCGGGCTTATTACAGTGTATTCGCTCGGCGGAGGACACGACTTTATACAGTCGCTCGCAACCGGAAGTTCGGGGGTGAGTTCGGGAAAAATCGAAGTCGAACGCATATTCGGTATAAGCGTAATCGCGACGCTGTTTATAGTATTTATTATAAGGTTTATAACGAGCGCGCTTTCTATGGGCTGCGGAGTACCTTGCGGAGTATTTATTCCTATGCTTGCGATAGGCGCGGGAATAGGAGCGATTCTTTCGGTGCTGTTCCAGAAAGCGGGAATGAACCCGATTTTCAGCGACTATCTCGTTATTATCTGTATGGCGACGTTCTTTACGTGCGTAGTAAAAGCGCCCGTAACGGGTATAGTGATGGTGTTCGAGCTTACGGGTCAGTTTTCTAACTTTCTCCCGGCGCTCATCGGTATTGTAATAGGTTACCTTATAGGTTTGCTGTTCAAAACCGATGCGATTTACGAAAAGAATCTCGAACAGTATATCAAAGACAATAAACTCGACGAGAATTTCAGAAAAGAACGCGTTCGACTGTTTATCCGCGAACACTCGAAAGCCGACGGAAAAGCGGTGCGCGCGATAGTTTGGCCGTCTAACGGACTTGTGGTCGAGCTTATACACGAGGACGGTTCGCAGACCGTTCCAGACGGAGAAACCGTTCTGCGCGCGGGACAGGAGATAGTATTCGAGTGCGAGACGGACGATTTGAAAGAGTTGACGGAATATCTGCACGGCATAACCGGCAAGCAGGAATAATGCTTGACTATTATGATAAGATAAACTATAATATTTAAGTACGATTAGCAAAAAAACCGCAAGGGAGAAATATATGCTTACAAGTATCTGTGGAATTAACTGGGGCGACGAAGGCAAGGGCAGAATGGTTGACCTGCTTTCACGGGATTTCGACGTCGTATGCCGTTATCAGGGCGGAAACAACGCAGGTCACACGGTAATAAACGACAGAGGAAGATTCGTTCTGAATCTGCTTCCGTCGGGTATTCTCCGCGACGACGTAGTGAACGTTATGGGTCCGGGTATGGTTATCGATTTAAAACACCTTTGCGGCGAAATCGAAAAACTGCGCGAAGGCGGAATCGCAATCTCGCCCGCAAATCTTAAAATAAGCGACAAAGCCATTATAACTATGCCGTACAACGTATTGCAGGATATTATGGAAGAGGACAGACTTACCAAGGCGACAGGCAAACCCTACGGTTCGACTCGCCGCGGAATAGCTCCCGTATACGCGGATAAATATATGAAAAAAGCGTTCCGTATGGGAGAGCTTTTAAATACCGGACTTTTATATAAGCGTCTTCCCGATATAGTCGCCTGGAAGAATATGACAATCAAAGCTTACGGCTTCGAACCCGTAACCGTTGAGGAAATGATAGAATATTTCGAAACTTACGGTAAAGTTCTTGCGGATTACGTTACCGATACGGGACTTTATCTCAACGCGGCAAACAAGGCAGGCAAGAATATTATGTTCGAAGCTCAGCTCGGCGCGCTCCGCGACATAGATTACGGCATCGTTCCTTATACTTCCTCATCGTCTACCATAGCCGCATACGCACCGATAGGCGCCGGGGTTCCGAATTTAAAACTCGATAATTCAATAGGAATAATGAAAGCTTATTCGAGCTGTGTCGGCGCCGGACCTTTCACCTGTGAATACTTCGGTGAAAAGGCGGAAAAACTGCGCGAACTCGGCGGAGAATACGGCGCGGCTACCGGCAGACCGAGAAGAGTCGGTCCTTTCGACGCAGTGGCTTCGCGCTACGGTATACGCTGTCAGGGCGCTGACGAAATCGCGCTGACGAAACTCGACGTTCTTGACGGTTTCGAAGAAATAGAAATCTGTACGCACTATATGTTAAACGGTGAAAGAATAGACGAATTCCCTTTCACGGACGTGCTCGACGGGTGCGAGCCTGTGTTCGAAAAGGTAAAGGGCTGGCACTGCGATTTATCGGGTTGCCGAAAGGCGGAGGATTTGCCGAAAGAGGCGCTCGATTATATCCGTCTTCTGGAAAAGCTTTGCAACTGTAAAATAAAGTATGTGTCCGTAGGCGCAGAACGCGACGCTTATATAAAAATGTATTGATAATAAAAACCGTGCGGTTAAAACCGCACGGCTTTTTAAATTTCTTTAAAACTTTATTCCGTTTCTGTTTTCGACTTCATAGTTAAAAGTTAAGTGTTTTCCTCTGCGTTTTCATAGTATCCGCTTTCTGAAGCTTTACCGACGAGCGTTACGAATTCCTGTTTGTATACGTCGCCCGAAATATATCCGCCGAGACTTTCGAGCCGTTCGAGGACCGAATTTATCGAAGCGGTTCCCTTGTATTTGGAATTTCTCAATATAAGTCCGAATTCCGCGACGCAGCTTATAAAGTTCAAGTCGTCGGAAGAGGGAGAGGAGAGGTTGATTACGCAGGAAACGCTGTCGTTAATTTCGGCATCTCCTGTTACGTCTTTGTATCTGACTTCGGTTTGCGCTAACTTATCCGAACCGTTTTCCCCGCTGTTTTCGGAAAGTACGAGTTCGTAAAGCGCTGTTACGCAAAGATTGCTTCCGAGTTCGCCCGTGTCGGCATCTTCGTTATTAAAATCGTCCTCCGAAATAATTTTCGTATCGTATCCGATAAGCCTGTATTTTTCAACGTTTTCGGTAAAAGTCACGCAAGCTTTCGCGTCCTTTGCAACTGTTTTTAAAGTTCCTCCGAGCTCTTCGGAGAACACTTTTCGCGCTTCCGTTTCGTTATCTAAGTAAGCGTAGTTTCCGTTTCCGCAAGTTGCGAGAGTTTCTAAAATATCATCGCGCATATTGCCCATACCGACTCCGATAACGGACAGATAAACTCCGCTTTCCGCTTTTTGCTGAATAAATTCTTTCAGTTGTTCTTTGTTGTTCATACCGACGTTGAAATCGCCGTCGGAGATAATTATAACTCTGTTGTTTCCGCCTTCTATAAAATGTTTTTCGGCTATTTTATAAGCGCGTTCCAAACCGTCTCCGCCGTTCGTCGCGCCCCTCGCGGTAAGAGAGGAAATTTTATTTCTGATTTCCAGTTTGCCGTTGTCAGTGCATCTGCCTCCGTCGAGTACCGTCTTGACTCCGCTTGCATAAGTAACAATCGAAACTCTGTCGTTGTTTCCGAGTCCGTCGGTCAGATAGTTCAGTCCTTTTTTCGCAAGTCCTAATCTCGTATCTCCCGACATAGACCCGGAAACGTCCACAAGGAATACGTAGTTGGCGTCTACGTCGCCCAAATCGAAATATTTCGTTTTCAATCCGACGAGCATAAGCTTGTTGTCTTCGTTCCAGGGACAGGAGGAAAGATAAGAAGAAACGCCGACAGCTTTTTCCTCGGGCGCGGGGAAGTCGTAATCGAAGTAATTTAGTATTTCTTCTATGCGTACCGAATTTGCGGAAATTTTATAACCGTTTTCAATCTGCGAGCGTACGAGCGAATAGCCCGCCGTATTTCTGTCGAGAGAAAAATAGGAAGAGGGGGTTTCTGAAACTTCGCAAAAATCCTGTTCGAGTATTTCGTCGTATTTGTAATTTCCGTCGGAAAAGAACCCGTCCGGCGCGTGTTCGTATTTACCGTCGCCGAAGTAAGCTCCGCAAGAGGATAAGCATAAGCAGGATACCGTGCCTGCAAGCGTAGCGAGCATAAAAAGTTTTTTCATATCGTCACCTCGTTTTGTTTTGTTATTAAAACGAATTAAAATACGCTTTTGTCCCGTCTTTTTGAAAAATTATTTTATTATCATTTCAAGACATTTTATATAGGAGTTTTCATCGGCTGAAGCCACGCGGAAATAATACTTCGTTCCGCCGTAAACGAAATGCAGTTTGTTCACGGGCTCTCCGTTTTCAGAGGTTTCGCGCGTGAGATAATAATCGACGTCACGGTATTTGCCGACGGTTCCTTCCCTGTAATCTTTAAGCGGGGAATAAACCGAATTCACGTCTGTGAACTCTACGAATATTTCGGCGTCGTAACGGGAAAGACTGTGTAGCATACTTATTTCGGTTTTGACTATCGCGAGATTTCCGTCGCGGTATCCGACTTCGCAATCTTTCACGTTTGCTCCGCCGTAAGCGAGATTTTTTATGAAATTGAGAGAGGGGTCTATTTTCGAAACACCGTAAACGTCGGTTTGAATATAAGAGAGTTCGGTTTCTTCATAGTAAGAAATGCGTCCGCCTTCGGGAGCCAGGTTGTCTGACGGCGAAAAGCGCACGTTGAAAAATACCGTAAGAGAAACGGTCAAAACCAGTGCAAAACTTGCCGCCGCGCATAGGAATTTAACCAACGTCGGTTTATACGCGTTCTTAGGTTTTACGTATTTTTTCGCGTCTGCGGTTATGTTGCAGGGAGTATTTACGTTTTCGAAATATTCCGCGAATTGTTTTTCAAGTCTGTCGTCTTTCATCTTTTACCTTTAAAACGAAATTTACCGTTCGTTTGTCCCGCCGTCGAGGAAATTTTTGAGTTTGCGCTCGGCGCGTTCCGCCAATCTCTGAGCCGAGGATTTTCCGCATTTCATCTGCTTTGCAATATCTCTTATACTCAAATCGAGATAATATCGGTAATATATTACTTTTTTCTCGTCGGGTTCGAGTTTTGCTATCGCCGTTTCGAGCATAATGGCGTTTTCCCGTTTCTCGGGCGAATAGTCGAGCGAGGAAAGCGAATAAAATTCTTCCGAACTTACTTCGGTCCGCGCCTTTTTCGAGCGAACGAAATCAAGCGCGGTATTGCGTACTATTTTAGTAAGCCAGGCGTAAGCGTTCGTTCCTTTTTTGTATTTTCCCGCAAACCGTGCGATTTTTATGAAACTGTCGTGCAGAATATCTTCCGCATTGTCTTTTCCCGCAACGCTTGCCGCCACGGCGAGCATACGTCCTCCCGCGATTTCGTATATTCCGTCAAGACATTCCGCGTGTCCGTCCGCAACGGCGGAAATCAAATTATTAAGTTTTTCCTCGCCGCCGTGTATCATAAGTATCTTTATTTTGTAATATTTGTTGCGTTTTGTCAATAGAAATGTTAAAATTAAATTATAAGGAGCAGCGGTTTTAATAAAATGAAATTTTATAAAATGCAGGGCATAGGCAACGATTACATATATTTCGACTGTATGCAGGGCGAAATACCGAACCCCGGAAAGCTTGCGGTAAAACTTTCTGACAGACGTTTCGGAATAGGAGGCGACGGAATAATTCTTCTCTGCGCTTCGGATAAAGCCGATTGCAGAATGAGAATGTTCAACGCCGACGGTTCCGAAGGCAGAATGTGCGGAAACGGAATACGTTGCGTCGGGAAGCTCGCTTACGATTTAGGCTACGTAAAAAATAAAATCTGTACGGTTGAAACTCTTTCGGGCATAAAGACCCTTGAATTTTCTTTCGGAAGCGATAAAAAAGTTTCTTCCGTAAAAGTCGATATGGGCGCGCCCGTGCTTGACGGGAAACTGATTCCGTCTGCTTTCGTAAGCGAAACGGTTGTAAATAAACCTCTGGACGTCGACGGAAAAATATATTACGTCACGCTCGTTTCTATGGGCAACCCGCACTGCGTCGTCTTTTCCGAGCCCGACGGACTCGATATAGAAAGCGTAGGAAAGAAATTCGAAAATCACCCTGCTTTTCCAGACAGAATCAATACCGAGTTTATAAAAGTCACGGGCAGTAACAGTATAAAAATGCGTGTCTGGGAACGCGGAAGCGGAGAAACTTACGCCTGCGGAACGGGCGCGTGCGCTTCGGCGGTTGCGGCGGTGCTAAACGGCTTTTGCGGCAGGGGCGAAGAAATTAACGTAAGTTTATTGGGCGGAGACTTGAAAATCGAGTATACGGACGAAACTGTTTTTATGACGGGTCCGGCAACGCTCGTTTTTACGGGCGAGATTGAAATTTAATAAAGACGTATATGAATAAAAAAAGCCATCGGCGGTTTTTAATGGCGGGCTGTTTTTTGCAAATAAAAATAAATGAAATTTCGGCGGTATAATCTTGCAATTATGCCGCCTTTATGATATAATGTCAAAGATTATTCAAAAGTAAAAAGCGGAGCGTAAAACAGTCTCCGCGCGGACAGGTGTTTTATGACAAAGTACATATTCGTTACAGGCGGCGTGGTGTCGGGTTTAGGTAAGGGAATTACGGCTGCTTCGCTCGGCAGACTTTTAAAATGCAGGGGATACAAGGTCGCTTCCCAAAAGCTCGACCCGTATATAAATATCGACCCCGGAACTATGAGTCCGTTCCAGCACGGCGAAGTTTTCGTCACGGACGACGGAGCCGAAACCGACCTCGATTTGGGACATTACGAGCGATTTATCGACGAAAATCTGAATAAATACTCTAACCTTACCACGGGTAAGGTTTATTGGAACGTTCTGAACAAAGAGCGCAACGGCGAATATCTCGGTCAGACTGTTCAGGTAATTCCGCACGTAACGAACGAAATCAAAACGTTTATATACAACGTGGGTAAGACTTCCAACGCCGACGTAGTAATAACAGAGATAGGCGGCACCATAGGCGATATAGAGAGCCAGCCTTTTATCGAGGCAATACGTCAGGTTGCGCGAGAAGTAGGCAGGGACAACTGCTGTTTTATTCACGTGACTCTCGTTCCGTATATTTCCGGTTCCGAAGAATTTAAATCGAAACCCACCCAGCACTCCGTTAAGGAATTGCAGGGTATGGGTATAACTCCCGATATAATTATGGCGCGCGTAGACAAACAGATGCCAAAAGACGTAAAGGCGAAGATAGCGATGTTCTGCAACGTCGAGCCCGAGTGCTGTATCGAAAACCTTACTTTGCCCGTTCTTTATCAATGTCCTATAATGCTCGAAGAGAGCAATTTTTCCGAAATAGTCTGCAAGAGACTGAAACTCGACCCGCGGGTTATAGATTTGACAGAGTGGAACAAGATGCTCCAAAGCATCGCCGCCCGAGAAAAGACCGTTAAAATCGCGCTGTGCGGAAAGTACGTTCAGTTACACGACGCTTATCTTTCGGTCGCAGAGGCTCTCGCCCACGCGGGATACGAAAACGGCGCCAAGGTTGAAATAAAATGGGTCGATACGGAAGAATTGACGGATAAAAACGCCGAAACGAAACTCGGCGGAGTTGACGGAATTATCGTCCCCGGCGGATTCGGCAACAGGGGAATAGAGGGTATGATACTCTGCGCGAAATACGCGCGCGAGAAAAACGTACCTTATTTCGGAATATGTTTGGGAATGCAGACGGCTGTTATCGAATATGCGAGAAACGTTTTAGGTTTTGCAGACGCGAATTCGTCCGAATTCGACCCCCAGTCCAAACATTGCGTAATCGACCTTATGCCCGACCAGCACGGAGTTAAAATGGGCGGTACAATGCGTTTAGGCGCGTATCCTTGCAAAGTTTTGGGAGATATTATGAGAACGGCTTACGGCGCGGACGAAGTTTCAGAACGTCACCGCCACAGATACGAATTCAATAACGAATACCGCGAAGAAATAGAAAAGGCAGGTATGAAAATCGCGGGCACTTCTCCCGACGGACTTTTGGCGGAAGCCGTGGAAATCCCCGCTAACGATTTCTATATCGGCGTTCAGTTCCATCCCGAATTCAAATCCCGTCCGCAGAGCGCTCACCCCGTATTCCGCGAATTCATAAAGGCGTCGGTGAAATATTCTAAAAAACGTTAAACTATGAAATTCAATAATAATTTTAAAAACATAAAAGAAAGCTACTTGTTTGCAGAAGTTGCAAACCGTACGGAAAATTACAGAAAAGCCAATCCCGATAAAAAGATTCTGAAACTCGGTATAGGCGACGTTACGCTGCCCCTTGCGCCCGCAGTTATAGAGGCTCTGCACGGCGCTGTGGACGATATGTCGCGTCAGCAGACTTTCAAAGGTTACGGACCCTACGAGGGTTACGACTTTTTAAGGGAGAGCATAAGAGAGTATTACAGGACCAACGGAGTCGAACTCGGCGTCGATGAAATTTTCGTTTCCGACGGCGCGAAATCCGATTTGGGAAATATTCTCGACATTTTCGCGAAAGAGAACGTTATTCTCGTTCCCGACCCCGTTTATCCCGTTTACGTCGATACGAACGAAATGGCGGGAAGAAAGGTGATTTTTGCGGATGCGACTGATGAAAACGGTTTTCTGCCCGCGCCCGATTATAATGTAAATGCGGACGTAATATATATCTGTTCGCCGAATAATCCGACAGGAGCGGCGTATACGAAATCTCAGCTCAAAGAGTGGGTCGATTATGCAAACGCGAAAGGCGCGGTCATATTATACGACGCGGCTTACGAGTGTTTTATTTCCGACGAAAATCTTGCCCGCTCGATATTTCAGATAGACGGCGCAAAGAGCTGTGCGATAGAATTTTGTTCGTTTTCGAAAACTGCCGGGTTTACGGGTACGCGCTGCGGATATACGATTGTTCCGAAACGTCTCGAAC
>CAJUHC010000002.1:0-83183 GCA_910586345.1 uncultured Christensenella sp. | reverse complement strand
GTTCAGAAAGGCGCGGCGGCAGTGTTCTCGGAACGCGGACAGAGTGAAATCCGCCGAAATCTCGCTTACTATAAACGCAACGCAGAATTAATCGCAAACAGTATGGATTCTCTCGGCATACGTTACACGGGCGGTAAAAATTCGCCTTATATCTGGCTTAAATGCCCGGACGGATTTAAAAGCTGGGAATTCTTCGATTATCTTTTAAACGGAGCGCAAGTAGTCGGTACGCCCGGCGCGGGATTCGGAAGAAACGGCGAAGGCTTCTTCCGTTTGACTGCGTTCGGGAGCGAGGAAACGACAAGAGAAGCCGTTTCGAGAATCGAAAATCTTTTAAAGAAATAAAAGGTGCATTGTATGGGCTTTAATTATGAAAGGGGCGCGGGCGTCTTATGCCATATTTCTTCGCTGCCTAATAAATACGGAATAGGTTCGCTCGGCAAAGAAGCGTATGATTTCGCGGATTTGCTTAAAAAGTCGCGCGTCAAATATTGGCAGATACTTCCGTCCGTGCAAACGGGGTTCGGCGACAGTCCGTATCAGTCGGTCTGCTGTATTTCGGGCAACCCGTATTTTATCGATTTGGTTGCGTTGAAAGAAGAGGGGCTTTTAGACGAAGAGGAACTTCAATCGTGCGAAATGCCGTCCGGCAAAGTGGATTACGCAACGCTGTATGAGAGACGATACAATATTCTGCGTCTTGCATACGCGCGGTTCAATATCAAGGACAAAGATTTTACCGCGTTCGTGGAAAGCGGCGATTATGACGATTACGCGATTTTTATGTCGCTTAAATCCCGTTACGGCGGTTGTTTCGATACTTTCCCCGATTCTTATAAATTCAGAGAACGGCTTGCAATGCTCGAATTCAAACACTCTGTATATAAGAGCGATTATCTTTTCTGGCAGTTCGTGCAGTACGTATTCGGGAAACAGTGGCAAAAGCTCAAAGAATACGTAAATTCTCTCGGTATAAAAATTATCGGAGATATTCCTCTTTACGTAGCTTACGACTCTTCCGACGTATGGGGTAAGCCCGAATTATTCAAACTCGATAAAAACTTGAAACCTACCGCCGTAGCAGGCGTTCCGCCCGATTATTTTTCGGAAAAAGGTCAGCTTTGGGGCAATCCGTTGTACGATTGGGATGCAATGTCTTCGCATAATTACGAATGGTGGATTCGCCGTATAGATAAAGCTTCGAAACTTTACGACATTATAAGAATCGACCATTTCCGCGGTCTCGACAGATATTACGCTATTCCCGCGGGAAGCGAAACTGCGGAGACGGGAGAGTGGCTCCAAGGTCCGGGAATTAGGCTTTTCAACGAAATAAAAAGAAGGCTCGGAGATATAAAAATAATAGCGGAGGACTTGGGCGTTCTCGATTCGGGCGTTATAAGGCTCAGAGAAAGAACGGGTTTCCCCGGTATGAAAGTTTTGCAGTTTGCTTTCGACGGAAACGAAAACAATCCGTTTCTTCCTTGCAATACGGAAGAAAATTCGGTTGTTTATACAGGTACTCACGATAACGATACCACGCTCGGTTTTATCAACGGTAAAACCGACGGCGAGTTTGCCGAGTTCAAAACAAGACTGCGTTCGGCTTTGAAGAGCGAAAACGTAGCGTTTCCTTTCGTTTCGAGAGAGTCCGCGTCAACGGCTATGATAGCGTGCGCTATTGCTTCCAAAGCCTGTATAGCGGTTATTCCAGTTCAGGATTTAATGAATCTCGACGGTTTTGCAAGAATGAACGTTCCTTCTACTTCACAGGGTAACTGGCAGTACAGAATGGAAAAATTTCCTTCAAGAAGAGACTGCGCGATATTGCGTAAAATGATAGAAGAATATAAAAGATAATATTTCGGTGCGGGCGGATTTTCGCCCGCACCGAAAAAACTTAGAATATGAAAAGAATAAAACTTTTAAAAATCTCGCTGTTTTTTATAATTACGGCGCTGTGTTTAACTGCCGTCGGATTGTTTTCCGCTTGTTTTCTCTCTTGCCGCCGCGTGGAAACCGACCCTTACGGAATTACCTATACGCTTAATCCGGACAGAAAAAGTTACTGCGTTTACGACGTCGGACTTTACGTCCGCGAAGCGGAAATCGCCGAGGAATATAAAGGACTGCCCGTAACCAAAATCAGAAGCGGCGCGTGTTACGACAGGGTTTTTATGGGCGAAGGAACGGGACGTTATTTAGACTTGATAACAATCCCTCAGAGCATAAAAATTATAGAGGAAAACGCGTTCGGGGGCAGAGGTTACGTAAAAAAAATTATCTACGGCGGGAGCGTTTCGGATTGGCTTAAAATATCTTTCGGCAGTTCTCCCATAGACGGCGGAACCGAAATTTATATAGAAGACGAACTTCTGATAGAATTGAACGTGCCTGACGGTATTGAGGAAATAAACCGCAATGCTTTCGCGGGTTACTCTTATCTCAAAGTTTTGAACGTACCCGACGGAGTTAAGAAAATAAACGTCGGCGCGTTCGCAAACTGTACTTTGCTCAAAGAAGTAAATCTCGGTTCCGGAATAGAATTTCTCGCCGACGGAGTTTTCAGCGGTTGCCGTTCTCTTAGAACGGCGAACTTTAAAGCGGTTTCCGTATTGAGTTCGGAAGATTTTGCCTACGGCGGAGCTTTATACGGTTGCAATGAGTTAGAGAATATTTCTTTCGGCGGAAATATCAATATCGGTAACGGGGCTTTCAAAGACAATAAGTCTTTAAAAAGTTTTTTGGCGGACGGAGATTTATGCGCAGGGGACAGCGCGTTCGAAGGATGCGTCAACCTCGCGCAATTGAGTTTTGACGGACTGAACGAAGCGGGAAAAAAATCGTTTAAAGACTGTTTGTCTTTAAACGAAATAAATTTAAGCGAGAGCGGTTTGACGGAAATTTCCGAATTAGCTTTTTTCGGCTGTTCGGGTTTATCCGAAATAGTTTTACCCAACGTAATCGAAAGAATAGGCGTATCGGCTTTTTCAGGTTGTAAAAATATAACGGAGATAACTTTCCCCGATAAATTAAAGGAAGTTTGCTCGGGTGCGTTCAACTATTGCGAGCTTCTCGAAACCGTCAACTGGAACTGCATAGACTGCGTATACGAACACGAACTTACTAACTCTTCGATATTTTACGGCTCGGTTCTGAAAACGGTAAACTTCGGTGCGCAGGTGACAAGAATACCCGAATTTGCTTTCAGAAGCTGTCGCGATTTGCAAAGCGTATCTCTGTCTTCGGTATTAAGAGAAATAGGTGACAGCGCGTTTGATTTATGTTCGCGCTTGTCGGATATCGAAATTCCCGAGAGCGTTGAAAGAATAGGAAAACGTGCATTTTCGGACTGTCCGTTAAAGCAAATCAGCGTTTCGTCAAATCTGACGGAAATAGGCGACAGCGCTTTCAGCGGGTGCGGCGATGTGGAGAGGATAACGGTAGACGCTTCTAACGTCAATTATTCTTTCGTCGGTAATTGCCTTGTTTCCGTCAGGGATAATAAACTTATAAAAGGTTTGTCCGACTGCGTTATTCCCGACGGAATAACGGCAATCGGATACGGTGCGTTTGCAAATTGTACGCTTCTAACAAACATAGTTATTCCCGACAGCGTCACCGCGATAGAGGACTTGGCTTTCAGTAATACCTCGATTACGGAAATAACCTTGCCAGACGGCGTAACCGTGATAAAATACGGCTTGTTTAAGGAATGCGAAAATCTTCTCTCGGTTAATTTGGGTAAATTCGTATCGAACATTGAAGTTTCCGTGTTTTATCTCTCGGGTATTAAGAAAATTATTATTCCCGACAGCGTGACGGAAATCGAAATGTGCGCGTTCGAAAAATGCTATTATCTGTCCGAAGTGGATTTGGGCGCAGGAGTTAAGAGTATCTCGACCTGGGCTTTCGGCGACTGCGATTCTTTAAAGCGAATAACTATTCCCGCGAGTATGGAAATAATTGACGGCGCGTTTTACAACTGCGATAATCTCGAAATGGTATATTTCGAAATAACCGAGGGGTGGAGTTCGAAAATATTCGACGATACAATCGGAGAATGGATTGACTGCGAAGTTCCGTACGAGGAGTTTGAAAATCCGGAGACAGCGGCTAAGCGGGTTAAAGGAAATCATTACAGCGGAGAATTCATAAGGCGTTAAAATACGCGGGGCTTAAAATAAGTCCCGCGTATTTTATTTTTCGAATATCCTCGTACACAGTACGGTCATATCGTCGTTTACGGTCTGTTTGGTTCTTGCAAGTGCGCCCGCGAGAATTTTATCGGCTAAGTTCTGCGGATTAAGCGGTTTCATCTCCTGCAAAAATTCATACAGGTCCGTCGCCGAAGGAAACGCCGAGGTAATACCGTCGCTCATAAAGACCACTATATCTCCGTTTTTAAGCTGTTCCGTGCAGACGGTCGGACGCAAGTTATCTAAAATTCCGAGCGGGAGGCTTTGGCTTTCGAGGACTTTTATTTCGCCCTCGCGGACTATTATTCCCGCAGGCGAACCGATTTTCACGAAATCAGCCGTGCCAGTATCGAGGTTGACGGCGGCGACGTCTATGCAGGTGAAGCGTTCGTCGCGGTTGAAAGATAAGAGTTTGTTTATCGTTTTGAGTACCGTGCCTTCGGGCATCTCGGCGCGGTAAAAAGCTTCGATGAGCGAGATTGCCGTCGCCGAAACTTTTTTCGCGTATTCTCCGCTTCCCATACCGTCCGATAAAGCCATTAAAAAACTGTGTTCGTTTATCTTTATTACGGAATGAGTATCGCCCGAAACTTTTTCTCCGCTCTTTATCGCGTAAGCCACTCCGAAAGCCGCGTCTAAACGCGGCGGAGCGCCGAATACGAAACAGCTCTTTTCGTTGTCGTAGCAAAGTTTATCTTTCAATATATATTTTTTCTCGGCGGTTTCGGAAATTATTTCGCTCATAGCTTTAACGTTTGCTTTTCCGCAGACTACCGCGCTGATTTCCATATCTTCGCCGTTTACGTAGAGTTCGGGACAGGCGATTCCGTGAGACGATAAAGCTGTTTTTATGCTCTCTTCGAGTCCCGAATATTCGCTGTAAGTTCTGCACAGTTCGACTGCACAGCTTTTCATAACTTCGGCGACTCCCCGCGCCTGGTCGGCAAGGAGGACGCGCCCGCTTTTCGCGTTTTCGGCTTCCGTCATAAACCGCCTGTATTCAACCAACAGCGCGTTAAGCCGGACGAGAACGTCCGTAGGGTTCGCGCAGTTTACGGTAATTTCGGACGGCAGGTCTATTAAATTGACTTTGCCTTTTATACAGCCGGAATCGATTAGTTTTTTAAACCCTGCGTAAACGTTCGTTTTTGCACAGCGTTTCGCGCGTTCGCAGTTTTTACAGCATTTTTCTTTCAGCTCCGCAAGCATTCTTTCGCGCGAAGACGAGTCGTTGACGTCGTCGTCCAAAGCGTTGAAGGCGCACTCGATTTCTCTGAAAACTTCGGATATACGGTAAAGCTTTTCGCCCGTTCTGCGTCGGCTTCTTTCAACGGCGGTATCGGGCAGTACTTCTTTGACGAGCAATCTCCGTTTAAGGGATTTGAGATAGCCGTCGGACGGCAGAGATGGCGAAACGCAGGTTACGAAAAGGAGAAGCGCGCGGAATACGATAAGAACGACGGTGCAGTCGAAACTGCCTTTAAAATAACAGTAGAGAGTACAAAGAACCGTTATGATAACGCTCGGAGCAAATCTTCCCGCGCCGCAGAAAAGAAGCGCCGCCGCCGAAGCTATAAGATAAGCGGTAAGAGGGTTGGGCGAAAGCGTCGCGATAGAAGGCGGTATAGCTAGTAGGAGAGATACTATGAGCGCGGACGGCGATTTCGCAAGTCTTACTGCGAAAATAAGCATACCAGCGGCAAGCGAAGTATAGACGAAAAATCCCGTCAGATTGTAAAGCCCCGCTCCCGCCGCGGCGTACGTTACCGCGCAACAGACGAGTTCGTCTTCTTTAAGACGGCACCGCAAAGCTCTGTAAATTATCGCGTAAACGGTTTTAAAACAGAAAAAAGTAAATATGAGAACTGCGCCGGCGGCAATGCCTTTTAACGCATATGCGTTTCCGATAACGGAAACTTCCGCGCCGTTCCAGGGCGCGAAAGCTATGTAAGGAGCAAGCGCGATTAAGAGATAAGCCGCCGCTTCGAAACGTATTTTTCTTTTGGAACGGCGGTAAATAAGAGTTACGAGGCTCAGAAAGCCCGCTTCGAACAAACTTAAAAGACTCATTAACCAATTGAGGTGAACTATCGACGCAAGACAGTAAAGTACAGGCGTTATAATTATGTTCGTGCCGCAAAGAAGCATTGAAAAACAGAGCCCGATTGACAGCGGAACTCCGTCCACGGCTTTATTCATAAATACGAGAGCCGCCGAGAAAAATGCGTAAAGTAAAACGCTTTTTGCGTTTATTTTCAAAGTCATAGGCTCATTATATATGGCGCAGGGTTAAATAATTTGTCTATTAATAAAGCAAATTGTAAAATAATAAAAAATCAAAAGACGAAAAATCTTAAAACCGTAAAAATTTTTTCCGAGTTTTAATAAACTTCAAACGAACGATTGACATAAATTGATTAAAAGCGTAAAATTAGGTATACTAAATAAAAAAAATTAATTGGAGATGCTATGTCGGAGAACGAAAAAGAAGAGGGCGGAATTGCTTTAAGCGAAATTTTCCATATTATATTTTCACAGAAATGGATATTGATAACTATTTTGGTTGTACTCACGCTCGGCGGTACTTTGGGTATTTATTACGGAAAAAACGCTTTTTCGCGCGTTTACGAAGTATCGTTTACGCTCGAACTTCCTAAAACAGAGGTAAAGGAAGAGTCTTCGACGGGTACCAATCTTTCTGCTTCCGTCGTTTATTATCCCGACGGGAAACCTTTTTATTATACGGATATGGTCGCTATCCAGACTCTGAGGAACATAAAGTACTCCGATAAGAATAAGGATAAGTATAAAAATATCGATATAGAAACGATGTCGACCAAGGGCGATATATCCGTTGCGCGTTCCGTAAGCGAAACTGCGGCGAACTCGGGCGCATATGAAGCTATTTACAGCCTCAGAGTAAAAGCAAATTATTTCCCCAACATCGATATTGCGCGCGACTTCGTAACGAGTCTGACTAATACTCCTATAGATTATCTGCGTTTAATGGATATAAACTACGACGTAAGCATAAATTCGGCGAGAAAAGCTCCCGATTACGTCACGGAAATTTCACAGCTTATAGACCAGATAAGTTATATCATACAAAGATACGAGATGTTCATAGAGATATACAGCGACCTTTCCGTCGACGGCAGAACCCTGCGTTCCTACTGCCAGGACGTAAAATCTTATCTGAACAATACCGCTGAACTCGATATACTCCGTACAGAAGTCAGGAAAAATGGATATATCAAGAGCGAAGAGTTAAAGAACAGATACGAAATAGAACTCGTCAAGCTTGAAAGACAGTACGACATAGCTTCGTTTACTTTGGAAAATCTTAAAAACAAAGGCGATTCGGAATCCGTTTCGGCAGAAGTATTCAAAGCCCAGTCCGACTTGGTAATAGAACTCGAAAAACAGATAAAAGAAATCAAAGAAGTGTTTATGGTAAGCGACGATTACGGCAAGAACCAATCGCAGGGACATAAAGATTTCCTTGCAAGCCTCGAAGAAGCTTACGCGACAGTCAAGGAGTTTACCGACGAATTCAAAGAAGTTGTTTCGAGCTTATACACGAAAGTCGCCGTCGTAAGTTATTCGGATTCGAACGTTATTGTTAAGAAAGGCGTTACGGGTCTGCCTATGTCGCTCGCGATAAGTTTCATAATAGGTCTTGTTACCGCAATGATAGTATCTTTCATAGTCGGCTGGATAAAGAAGAAAAAAGCCGTTGCGAAAACGGAGAGCGGCGAAGCGGTCCAGCTTGAAATTAAAACCGAATAATATAAATATACAGTACAAAAACAGCTCTTACAAGGGCTGTTTTTTGTTGCTTTCTTTGTATTGCATTTTCGTAACCGATATGTTATACTTAATATATTTATGGCGGAAATTACGAACGGTTTCGAAAAACTGAAAAAATTAATAGAACCGCATAAACTTGCCGATAAGCAGTTTTTTATCGAACTGCTTGATTTTAACTTACAGAAAAAGTACGAAGAAGAGCGAATTAAAGCCGTAATGCTTGTGCTCAAAGTTCTTTATATAAACAAGCTGAAAACTAAAATCGCTTCGGCAAAAGAAGAGCGACGTATGCTCAATTCCGCTCCCGACCACGGCGCGGAAAATTACAGGAGGGTTCTCGAACTTAACGCGGTTATAAAATCTCTTAATGAAAAGATTAATTCATATAAGCCGTTTTTCGACGAAACGTATTTTGCGCGTATGGACCTCAGCGACCCGAAAGAGGGGTACAACAGTTATTATATAGGCAAGCGCGGAGACGAGGGACTCGAAATAGTAGACTGGCGCGCGCCGCTCGCGCGTAAATATTACCAAAAGAGCAGGACTTCGTTTTCGATAAACGAATACGATTATAAGCTCGTTCTGCGTCGCGCTATCCGCACCCGCAGCGGAAAAGTCCTCGATATGAAAAACGAGTATCTTTCGGTCGGCGAATATCTTTCGCCCGAAGAGATAGGCGGACGCGACGAATCCGTTATTTTCGACCCGTTTTTAAAAGAAATATTGGAAACCCGCAAGGAAAAGCGCGAAATAACCGACATAATAGAAACCATACAGGAAAAACAGTACGAAATCATTACTTTGCCTGAGCGCGCCGAGTTCGTTTTGCAAGGCGTAGCGGGAAGCGGAAAGACTATGATAATGCTTCATCGTCTTTCTTATATTCTATATAACAACGAAAAACTGCGTCCCTCCGACATTCTGGTAATAACCCCGTCGGACTCGTTTAACGCGTTTATAGACGAGCTTTCGGCTATACTCGAACTCGAAAAGGTAAAGACTTCGACAATCGACGCATATTTTCTGAATCTGCTTAAAAATTCCGGCGTAGACGTAAGAGATAAAATCGATTATTCTCTGTCGGTCTCGGAAGAATTTTTAAATTATATATATTCCGAAAAATTCACCGCCGATGTCCGTAAAAAACTTGCGTCGATTTTCGACGGCGTACACGGACTTTTCGTATCCGACGACTGCAAAGAATTTTCGGAGAGCGTCAGGAGAGCTTTGAAAGAACAGGAAGAAGAATATGCTTTTATTAAAAATGCGGGTCTGCGCGTCCGCAGATGCGTACTCGGCGAGATTAAGGAAAAGGCGGACGGCGGACTGTATTACACTAAGCAGTTCCGTAATATGTTTAACTGTATATCGGACGTGCGCGAATTTTTAGAGCTTTTGCCGGATGCAAAAATGAACGGATACGCATATTTTTACAGACAGCTTTTATCGTTCTACAAATCTTTGAAATTTTTACGGCGTTATTCCGAAAAAATATGTACTTCCGCTATATCGGATTTGGACGAACTTTACAAAACCGTCGATAAAGAAATATCCGAGTTGAAACGCTACAAGACGGTGGCGGGGGGAAAGGAAACCCTAACTTACGCCGAAAGGATAGGTAAACGCGAACAGTTGAAAAACGAAATATTTTCAACCTCCGAACGTATAAAACGCATACTTCACGGTTTTTCGTCCGTTTGCGATTTTGCGGACGTTCTGCGCGGGGAAAACTATCTCGTTTCGATAGGGAAATGCGAATCGATTTACGATATACTGCGGTTTTTCTACCGCGAAACGGTAAAAAAATATAAAAACAAATACTCTCTCCACGCTAAAAAACTCTGCCGTTCCGATGCTTTCGCACTCTGTCTTCTGCTTATTGAACTCGGCTTTTCGCCGTCGCCGAAATACGCGTTTGTTTTTGTGGACGAGGCGCAGGATATTTCTCCCGCGGAGTATGCGGTATTAAAAGCCGTGAACGAAAGAGCGTCTTTTAACGTGTTCGGGGATTTGAAACAGAATATGACTTCTTTCCGCGGACTAAAAAGTTGGGACGAACTCGGTTATACGGTTTACAATCTCAATCTGAATTACCGCAACACGAATCAGATTGTAGAATACGTTTCCAGGGAATTGAACGTGGATATGCAGGCGATAGGTTTCGACGGAAGCGAAGTCGAAACGATAGACGCGCGTTCGGTTACGCGTTATCTTTCCGAAAAAAACGGGCTACGCGCGGTAATAACGTCGGAAGCGGGGCTTGAAAAATATTCTCGAAAGAGTTACAACGTTTTGCGCAAGAGCGGAAGAATATCGAAAAACAAGATAAATATTATGACCGTATACGAGAGCAAAGGACTCGAATTTACGGCGGTAGCGGTAGCGGACGGAGATATGACGGAAAACGAAAAATATATAGCCTGTACGCGCGCGCTTAAAGAACTTGTACTGATAAGATAGCGAATAAATGGCAATAAAAGATAAGTTGGATAACTTCGCTTGCCTGAAAATAAAAAAAGTGATATAATTTGGATAATTATGGCAACTAAAAACAAGAAACAATTTGATACCATAGAACTTGAAGGCGAACTTTTGAACACGGTAAGTTATGCGGGTTATTTTAACCGTATATCTTTGTTTACGTCGCTTAGAATTTTCAACCGCGCCGAGGAAAGCGCGGGAGAAATAGTCGTTCATATTACGGGTTCGACTCAGCTTATAATGCCTGCCGAAATATTTATCGACGAAATTCCCGCAGTAAGCAGTATGGAACTTTCCGCGGACAATCTATTAAACCCTAAATACCTTGCCGACCTCGAAGAGCCCGCGCCTTGTACCGTTCAGATAAAACTTACGCACGGTAAAGACGTAATTTGCTCGTTTAAGGCTGAAGTTCTCGCGCTTCCCATAGACTGTTGGAGCGGCCTTTCCGGCAACGCCGAAATGCTTGCGTCTTTCGTGCGTCCCAAACTTGCCGACTGTCAGAAAATTCTCGCGGAAGCGGGTTTGCAGTTAAAAACGTGGGGTTATTCTTCCGAATGGAGCGGATACTCGGGCAACGATAAAAACGGCGTTCGCAACGCGGCGGCCGCGGTGTATTCGGCTATCAGGCATCTCAACATCGAACGCGAGGAGTGCGGGGATTTGACGCAGACCGTCCGCGCGGGAGATATAAGCAAATTATTGAAAGACAAAAAAGCTACCGCGCTTGAAATCGCGGTGTTCGCCGCATCTTGTTTCGAAGCTACGAAATTAAATCCCGTGCTCGTTATAGGCAAAAATAAGGTCGGAATCGGCGTATGGCTTTACGAAAGCTGTTTTTCTTCTCCTATACAGGACGATATGTCAGTTATTGAAAAGTACGTCGCGGACGGCGTAAACAATCTTGCGGTTTTCGACGCGGATGATTTGTTTACGCATAAAAACGCAAGTTTCACCACAAGCGCGTCGCATTTTCTTTCGTCGCTGAGAACAGGCGAATACGATATTTGCATCGATATTAAACGTTGCCGTATCGGCGGAATTTTCGCGTTGCCGTTAAAGGTCAAGACTTCTTCGGGTTACGAGCTTTTGAGCGATAAACAGCTATCTTACAGCGAAAAACCGCGCGACGTTATCGACGCGAGCAAATTCGAGCTGGAAAAAACCGCGTCCAAGGATACTGCGTGGCAGCGCCGTCTCCTCGATTTATCGCTCAGAAACAATCTTTTGAATTTCAGATATACACGCGATTGTCTGCATATACTTTCCGCGGACCTCTCCGCGTTCTGCGCAAGGCTTGAAGGCAGGGATAAATATAAACTTATGCCCCTTTCCGCGCCTATAAAGGATGCGGCTTATTTCGGCGGTCTTAGCGTCAAGAGTATGGAAGAGCTCATCGCAATAGAAATGAAATCGGGCACGATACGCTGTTATTCGAGTCAGGAAAGATTGTCCGAGATTACGGGAACGCTTATAAGAAAGTCGCGTTCCGCCGAGGAGGAAACGGGCGCGAAGACGCTTTACTTTGCGTTCGGATTTCTGAAATGGCGCTCTAAAAACGAAAAGGACGATAAATTCGCTCCGCTCGTTCTTCTGCCCGTAAACGTAAAACGCACTAAAACCTCGGGAGTTTCCATAGAGGCGGGAGAGGAATTCGAAGTAAACACGACCTTATTGGAATTTCTCAAACAGGAGTTCGGAATAGACGTGCGCGGCGTCGACGGAAAAGGTCTTACGCCCAAGGAAATATTGGCGGTATTCCGCGCTAAGACAGCGAATATGAAAGGCTGGGCGGTGTACGACGATATTTATCTCGCGCAGTTCACGTTCGCTCGTTACGCTATGTGGGCGGACGTAAAAAACAACGTAAACGAGTACAGGAAAAATCCGCTGATTGCGAGCCTTCTGACAAACTCCAACAAGCTCGTAAACAATAAAATTTCAGGCGCCAGCGAGGACGACTGCGAACCCTGCAAAGTAATAACTCCTCTGCCCTGCGACAGTACCCAGTATGCGGCTGTCGCGGAATCTGCAAAGGGTACGACTTTCGTTCTGCACGGTCCCCCCGGAACGGGCAAGAGCCAGACGATTACTAATATAATCGCCAACGCGGTTTATAACGGAAAACGCGTATTGTTCGTCGCGGAAAAACAAGCCGCGCTCCAAGTCGTCAAAAAACGTCTTTCCGAAATAGGCGTAGGAGAATTCTGTCTCGAACTCCACTCCGGCAAGGCGGCCGACAAAGGCGAAATAATCAGAACCATCGAAAATACTCTTTCGCTTATCGGCAGATGCGACGGCGAAAAATTCACCGACGCAGGCGAACGCATAAAACAAACGCGTAACGCGTTGAAAGCTCCGCTTCAAGCCCTGCATAAAAAGCGCAGGCTCGGCTGTTCGGTTTACGAGGGGATAATATATTATTTACAGAACAAGAACGCTCCCGAGCTCGTCAATATCGAAAGCACGTTCTACGACTCGCTTACCAAAAGCAAATTAGAGGAGTGCGAGAAAATGCTGTTGACCGCTCAGGCGGCGGCGGAGGAATGCGGAGGCGTACACCGTTCTCCGTTCTCGGGCGTGAATCTTACCGAATGGGATAAAAATACTCAGGGCGCGGTTCTGTGTTCTGCGGAAATAGTGCTTGCGGAACTCAAACACCTTAAAAATTATTTGGGGCTTTTCCTCGATACTTTCAACCAGAGAGTAAGTACTTTCACTTATAAGAAATTAAAGAGCCTTACGGAAGTCGCGGGTATTTTGAAAAGCGACGATTTATGCGATTTCTTCGAGTGCGACGAAAACGAATTTTATAAATTCTTCAATGCTAATTTAAAATACGATAACGCGGTAAGGCACTGGCTTTCGCATTTCAAAGTTCTGCCCGAACTCGGCAAACTTGCAGACAAAATCGAGGACGAGCTCGAAAATTGGGGACAAAATTACCGCTCCTCGAAAGTTCTTTTGAGCGTAATCAGAAAAATCAACAAGTGCGCCGACAGACCTTTGAAAGAAAGCGAAGAACTCGAATGGATAAAGCGCGCTTACGAAATAGAGCAGGCGAAATCCCGCATTGTGTCGAATACCGACCTGAGCGACTGTTTCCTCGGTCTCGGCGGAAGCATCAACGACAAAAAGCGCGACGAGTTCTTAAAGCCTTTGAATAATCTCCATAAAATAAACGCGCAGATATTTATGGACTATAATGCCGACGCTTTCAACAGTGTTTGTATAGGCGCGGCGGACGGACATTTGAAACCGCTTGCAGCGGGTCTGATTTCCGCGGCTAATGCATTCAACAGAAGTTGTGACAGCTTCCTTAAAACCGTCAAAGCCGATAAATCCGAAATTCTCGACGGAGATATTTTCGATTACTTTACCGCCAAATGCGGCGCGCTTATCGACAATATCGATATGCTCCCGGGCTGGTGTATGTATAAGGCTACCGCTAAAAAGCTCAACGAAAACGGACTTACTTTCATTACAGATGCAATGGAGAGCGGAAGAATCAGCGGAAACGGCGTACTTTCTTCGTTCCGCAAAAACGTTTACCGCAATTTTATTCAGACGAATATCCCCGCGGACGAAACCTTGGCTAATTTCTCGGCAAGCGTACAGGAAGCAAACTCGGCGAACTTCAATCAGATACTTGAAGAATTTTCCTCGCTCACGCGCGAAAAGCTCCGTTCCGAGCTGATTTCGCGTCTTCCCGCAGAGGAAACGGAAGGACCGCTCGCGCTCGAACTTATGACGTTCAGACGCAGTATAAAAGGAAATATGCGCGGTATGAATCTGCGTTCGCTTTTTACGGGAATTCCTTCGCTTATGCGCGTCGTCGCGCCGTGTATGCTTATGAGCCCGATAACCGTTTCGCAGTATCTTCCCGCAGACCCCGAATTATTCGATTTGGTTATCTTCGACGAAGCTTCGCAGATGCCCACCTGCGAAGCAGTGCCGTCGCTCGCCCGCGCCAAGAGCGCGATTATCGTCGGCGACCCCAAACAAATGCCTCCTACGACTTTCTTCACGACTACGGGACAGGACGAGGACAGTCCGGAAACGGAAGATTTGGAATCCGTGCTCGACGACTGTCTTGCGCTCGGAGTACCCGAAAAACATCTCGTATGGCATTACCGTTCGAAGCACGAAAGCCTGATTGCTTTCTCGAATATTATGTATTATTCGAGCAGACTCTGCACTTATCCCTCGCCCGACGCGCTCGACAGCAAGGTCAGCTTAAAACTGTTCGAGGACGGAGTATACGACAGAGGCGATACGAAGTGCAACAAGAGAGAGGCGGAGGCTCTCGTCGAAGAAGTGATTCGCCGCTTAAAAGACGAACGTTTGAAGAATTCGAGTATCGGCGTGGTAACTTTCTCGACTCCCCAGCAGGTATTTATAGAAAGACTCCTTTCCAAAAAAATCTCTGAAAACCATCTCGAAGAAATCGCATACGAACGCGAAGAACCGCTGTTCGTAAAAAACCTTGAAAACGTACAGGGCGACGAAAGAGACGTGATTTTGTTCTCCGTATGTTACGGACCCGATAAAAACGGAAAGATTTCGCTCAACTTCGGACCTATTAACCAGCACGGCGGTTGGCGCAGACTCAACGTCGCGGTATCGCGCGCGAGAGAGGAAATGATAGTTTTCGCGTCGATGCGCTATTCTATGATAGACACTTCGAGAACCACTTCGCGAGGAGTCGCGGGTCTTAAAGCGTTCCTTGAATTTGCCGAGAAAGGAAGAACTAACATCTCCGTTAAAAATAATGAAATTATTTTAAACAAGCACGGTATAGGTAAGTTTATCGCCGAAGAGCTTTCCGCATACGGTTACGAATGCCGTTGCGACGTCGGTGTTTCGGATTTCAAAATCGACGTTGCCGTCGTTGACCCCAAGAACAAACACAGTTTCATTCTGGCAGTTTTGTGCGACGGTTCGCAAAGTAATTTCTCTGTCAAGGACAGAACGGTTTTACAGGTCCAGACGCTCAAGCGCAACAACTGGAACGTGGTAAGGCTTTACGTGCTCAATTTCTTTAATAACCCCAAACGCGAAATAAAGAAGATAAAGGACTATCTCGACAAACTCACTTCCGACGGTAAACCCGAGAGCATTAATTTCAGAAAGCCTTACCGCTTCGCGAAAGCCGAAACGAAACCCCGTACCCCCGAATATATTTTAAGCGGAGAAAACGACGCCGAGGTTATTCGCGTTATAAAATCGGTTGTAACCGCGGAAGAACCCATTTCGGAACAGTTCCTGTTAAAACGCACTCTTGCGCTGTTCGGAATTCAGCGCTACGGAGTAAAACTCGAAAACAAGCTCGGCTCTCTTATCGATTCCTGCGGACTTTCGAGAAGTCTCGTTCTCGGAACGGCTTATTATTTCAAAAACGATAAGTATTCGTCGTTCGACAGATACCGCGTAGAGGAAAATACCTGCGTACGCTCTGCGGATACCGATTACACTCCTTACGACGTGATTTCGCTTATCAGGGGCATACTAATAAACAAGGTCAGCGTCTACGCAGACGAACTAATTTCGTTTGTATTAAAGGAACTGAAAGTCCCCCGTACGAGCGATAAACTCGTATCTTTCGTTTCCAACTGTATCGACGAGGGAGTAAAGAGGGGTCTGTTTATTCGCAGTATCTCCGACAAAATTTCTTTGGTGTAATATTAATATTGCGATTATATAATTTAATATCGTAAAATTAAACGTTGCGGAGCGCTTTTAAGCGCTCCGCAACGTATTTTTGTGGTTTTTATAAATACTTATTATTTTATGATTTGTAATCATAACTGCTGAATTTTGTAAAACATTCTATTATAATTTATATATCAAATATAATAGGAGTAAAAAAATGGACGAAAAACAAAAACATACTTGTTCCGATTGTGAGTTTTTCATACAACACTACACTAAAACAAGTTATAAATTCTCTAAAGCGATAATAGGACATTGCGTTCTTAAACTTTCTCTGCGCAACAGAGGAGTAACGCTTTATTATTCTGATATTTGCAGTAAATGGAAAAAAAGAGAAACGGAAAACGTGCAAGTTGACGAAAAATTGAAATATATTTTGATTAATATGTCAAAACAAATAAATGAAATTGCGGAGTTATTAAGAAACGAAGAATAAAAAAGACCCGTTCCATATTTAAGGAACAGGTTTTGATTGACTGATAATTTCAAATATGGTAATATGAACACGGTAGCGTAAGTTACCCGCAGCAAGATAAAGCCTTTTAGGCGGTTAGCCCCTTAGGGAAAAATGGTGAGAACTATTTTTTTTAGGGGGTGGTAAAATGGAAATTTCTTTCCTGCGCTTTCTCTATAATCTTATAGAGTGCGGCGTGATAACCTCTTTCAGAGTTACAAAGGACAAAATTTACATAACCATAAAAAAATAACCGCCCCGTTTAGCACCCGAGAGCGGTTATTTTTAACTATGCTTAGGGCTAACCGTTTATAAGGTTATTCCCTTGCTGTGTTTTTATTTTACCACTAAAAAGAAAGGTTGTCAACGTTTTTTTGAAATAATAAAAATAATATAGCGGAGCGTATTTGCGCTCCGCTTGTGCTTTACAGATTTTCCAACACGTCGAACATATCGTATTTTCCCGCGGGTTTACCGACGAGCCATTTCGCCGCTTTTATCGCGCCTGAGGCAAAAACGCTTTTAGAGTGCGCCGAGTGGGAGAGGGTGACGATTTCGTCCTCGCCCGCAAACATTACGTCGTGTTCGCCGACGATAGTTCCTCCGCGCACTGCGTGTATGCCTATTTCGTTTCCGCGCCTTCCGATTATTCCTTCTCTGCCGTTAAGATATTTCTTATCTCCGCCGAACGCCGAGTTTGCGCTGTCCGCAAGCATAAGCGCGGTTCCCGACGGTGCGTCGGCTTTTTTATTATGGTGCTTTTCGATAATCTCTATATCGAAGTTTTCTCCCAAAACCAACGCGGCTTGTCTTACGAGTTTAACGAGCAGATTGACGCCGAGCGAAAAATTCGCGGTTCTGAAAATTGCAATTTTTTCAGAACACTCGTCTATGAACTTCAAATCGTCCGCGCTGTAACCCGTAGAGGCGAGAACGGCGGGAACTTTGTTTTTTACCGCCCAGCCGAGTTCTTCGCGTATAACTTTCGGCGATGAAAAATCGATTATTACGTCGACGTTTTCTTTGACTCCGCCAAAAGAGGAGTATACTGGAATTTTACAGTTTTCCGGCGTATGCAAATCTACTCCGCAGACGGCTTGCGCCTGATTGTCGCAGTTTAAAAGCGCGGTAATATTCGCGCCCATTTTTCCGCCTATTCCGCAAACGAGTACTTTAATCATATTCTTTCAATCCCCGCGTTTTTAATAGCTTCGGCAAGTTTTACCTTGTTGCAATCTTCGAGTTCGGTTAAAGGCGAACGGGGAATTCCCGCGTCGAAGCCTATCATATTGTAAGCCGCTTTTACCGGAATGGGGTTTACTTCGAGAAAGCAAGCGTCCTCGAAAGGAAGCAGGAAATCCTGAATTTCGTTAGCTTCTTTCAATTTGTTTTCGGTTACGAGCGTGTACATTTTTTTAAGAAGGGCGGGAGCGATGTTTGACGCGACCGATATAAGCCCCGCCCCGCCTATTGCGAGCATAGGCAGATTTAAAAAGTCTTCGCCCGAGTACAGGTCCATTTTTCCGCGTATTCTGCGCATTGTTTCGCAGACCTGCGCCATATTTCCGCTTGCTTCCTTGATACCCGCCATATTGGGTATGAGAGAAAGTTTTTCCGCCGTTTCGGGAAGTATATTAACCGCCGTGCGCGAGGGAACGTTGTACGCTATTACGGGAATATTCACCGCTTCGCATATAGCCTTATAATATTCGTAAAGTCCTTTTTGCGTACATTTGTTATAGTAGGGAGTAACTGCAAGAATTCCGTCCGCGCCGAGTTTTTCCGCCCGAATCGAAGACGCCACGGCTTTCGCGGTGTCGTTGCTTCCCGTACCGATTATAATTTTGACGCGTCCGCCGGCTTTCTTGACCGCGTAACGGATAGTCTGCTCTTTTTCGTCCTCGGTCATAGTGGCGGGTTCGCCCGTAGTTCCGAGAACGACTAACGCGTCTGTTCCGCCGTCAATCTGGTATTCAATCATTTTGCCGAATTCGTCGAGGTTTACCCCGTGTTTATTGAACGGCGTAATCATCGCCGTTGCTATTCCGCTGAAAAATCCTGTCACTTTATCATACCTCTCTTAACTATAATAAGCGTTTTTTTACGATTTCGTGTATTTAATCGAAATATCCTTTCGAAGCGAGCAATTCGGCAAGCAGAACAGCTCCGCCCGCCGCTCCGCGCAGTGTGTTGTGCGAAAAGCCGATAAACTTATAATCGAACACGCTGTCTTCTCTGAGTCTGCCCGCGCAAACCGCCATACCGAGTTCGACGTTTCTGTCGAGTTTGGGCTGAGGTCTGTCGTCTTCGGAAAAGTAGTGTATAAACTGTCTCGGAGCGGAGGGGAGGAACAGCGACTGCGGTTCGCCCGAGAACTCCGACCAAGCTTTTAAAATTTCCCCTTTTTCGGGTTTATGCTCGAACGATACGAAACAAGCCGCGGTGTGACCGTCGGAAACGGGAACTCTCAGACACTGCGCCGTTATAGCGGGAGTTGTTGCGGGTATGATTTTTCCGTCCCTGACTTCGCCCCATATTTTAAGCGGTTCAATTTCGCTCTTTTGTTCTTCTCCGCCGATGTACGGGATAACGTTGTCGCATATTTCGGGCATAGTTTCGAAAGTTTTGCCCGCGCCCGAAATCGCCTGATAAGTAGTTACGGCGACGTTTTTTATTCCGTATCTTTTCAAAGGGTGTAAAAGGGGAACGTAAGATTGGAGCGAACAATTGCTCTTAACGGCGATAAATCCGCGTTTCGTTCCGAGCCTTGCTCTCTGAGCCGAGATTGCTTCGAGGTGCTCGGGGTTTATTTCTGGAATAATCATAGGAACGTCGTCCGTTCCGCGGTGTGCGGAATTGTTTGAAACGACAGGACATTCGAGTTTTGCGTAAGCGTATTCGAGCTCTTTTATTTCGTCCTTTTTCATATTTACGGCGCAGAAACAGAAATCCACGGTACGCGCTATTTCCTCTTTATCGGCTGAGGCGTCGAGAACCGTCAAGTCTGCGAATTTCTCGGGCATAGGTTCGCATAAGTGCCATTTCTTTACCGCGTCGCGGTATTTTTTGCCCGCCGACGAAGAAGAAGCCGCAAGAACGGTGACGTTGAACCAAGGGTGGTTTTTCAGAAGAAGTAAAAACCTCTGACCGACCATACCCGTAGCGCCGATTACTCCGACGTTGAATTTTTTCATAATAACTCCTTTAAAATAAAAACAGACAGTGCGCCGCACTGCCGAAAATAAAACGGTAATTAGCGCAACACTTAAAGTGACAGTCGCAAAGGTATTAACCCGTGCGCCCGACGCGGCGTTAAGGAAAGCCGAATCTCGGCGGAGACGCCCTTTCGCCGAGGCTGTTTACGGAATTCCCTTCAAACTCCTTGCCTGCGGTTAATATTGCTCGTCCGCTCCTCTAATTCTTGAAATTATAATAACATAACCGCGCTTGATTGTAAAGAGTTTTTTTGCCCGATATGAAATAAAACAGTTGAATTATTTTTAAATACGTGGTATTATAAATTAGCTTATATTAATTATTAAAAGGTATGCTTTATGGCGGTTGACGTAAAAAGTCTTGAAGGAAAAGAAATTGCCGACGATTATGTAAGAACGGCGGGAAGCGAGGGCAGATTGGCGGCTACCTGGAACGTTTTTAAAAAATCGTTCTGGAAGCTTGTTGCGATAAATCTTTTAACGCTCGTTTTCTTTGCGCCCGCGATTACGGCGCTGATAATGCGCAACGTGGCTATTAATTACAGCGGGCTTATTTTTCCGTTCAACGCGAATACGGGCCTCGGCTATCCCGCGAATATAAATTCGGCGGGGCTTACCGAAAGCATTTATCTTTACGCCGACCTTGTGTTTAATGCAATTCTCGTCGGTTGCGGTTTAATAGCGGCGATAGGCGTCGCGGGCGGAGCGTACAGCGTAAAAAAGCTTTTGAATACGGAAGGTACTTTTACGTTTAAAGGTTATTTTAAAGGCGTAAAAACGGGTTACTTTAAAACGGTTCTGCCCGTAACTTTATTTTTGGTATTCTATTTTGCAGCGGTTGCGATAGGAGATTGGAAAGACCTCGTGATTGCCGAGGGCGGAAACGGCGCCGGACCTATAACCGCTTACGTGTTCATAATTATCGCCGCAGTGCTCGTCGGCTTATACTGCGCGTGGCTCGCCGCTACGGGAGTAAGTTACAGAGCAAAGTTTTCAAAGATTTTGAAAAGTTCTTTTACGTTTTTGCTTCACAACCCGATTCAGACCGTGCTGATTGCGGGGTTCGCTCTGATTCCCGTATGGATATATCTTATCGGCACGGCGGTGCAGTTCGTTATTTTTATCTCGTACGGTATTTTCCTGTTGATAGGCTTATCGTTTATTCTCGTCGTATGGATGAGTTTTACGCAGGGAGTTTACGACGCTTACATCGCGCCGAAAATCAAGGTTGAAGAAAAAGCCAAAAAAGGCGCGAAGCAGTCCGACGAACCTAAGGACGAAAAAGACGCGGTGCGCGAACTTTTAACTGCCGGCAGAAGCGAGCTTATAGGAAAACCTATACTTCCTATTGCGGAAAACGCGGTTTTATGCAGGATAGGAAAAACTTTCACGCGCGCGGATTTGGAAAAGGTTTTAAAAGACAGGGAAACGCTCGAAGCCGAAGTTTCGGCTTACGAGAACAAGCATAAAAACGAACCCGTCTATGCAGAGTATAACAAGCTTTTTGCGGAACGCGAAAAGGCGCTTCAACCCGAAACGGACAAGAAAGGCAAAAAGAAAAAGAAAATTAGCGCCAACAATCTTTTGAGCAGGTAAAATTATGGCAAATTCTTACTCTGCCCTCGGCAGATGGTTTGAATATCTGAATGACGACTGCGGCTATGAAAAATGGTCGCAGTATTTAATTGGCAAGCTTGGAAATTTCGGCGCAGGTGCTTCGGGAGCCGATATAGGGTGCGGAAACGGTTATTTTACGCGCTCGCTCGCAAAGGCGGGTTATTCTATGCTCGGCGTGGATATTTCTGCGGAGATGCTTAACCGCGCCCAGGAAATTTCTTTGAAAGAGGGCGTTCGCGCGGAATTTTTACTCGGCGATATTACCAAACTAAAATTAAATGCAAAAATCGATTTCGCCGTTGCGGTAAACGATTGTCTGAATTACGTTCCGAAGAATAAACTCAAAACCGCTTTTTCTCGCGTCGGGTCGTGTCTTAAAAAGGGCGGCGCTTTTATATTCGATATAAGTTCGCCCGAAAAACTCAGAAACGTTTTGGGGAACAATCTTTTCGCGGAGGACAGGGAGGAAATAACTTATCTCTGGTTCAATACTCTTTCTGAGGATAAAGTCGTTATGGACCTTACGGTTTTCGAAAAACGCGCCGACGGAAGTTATTCGCGTTCCGACGAAACGCACGTCCAGTATATCCACGAAGAAAAAGACGTGATTTCCGCGCTCGTAGAAGCTGGGTTCGAAGTATCGAGCGAGGGACATCTCGGACAAGAAAAACGGGAGAGGATAAATTTTATCTGCACACGGTTATGAATAAACTTTACAAAGCATTGATATACGACAGACAGATTTCTCTGTCCGTGCTCGAAACTACCGAACTTGTGAACGACGCTATTAAGACGCACAATCTCGACGCTCGTTCGGCTGTCACGCTGGGCGGAATGCTCACTTGCGCCGCATATATGGCGGGCTGTCTGAAGAGCGACAGGGGCGCGGTTTCGTTAACCGTAAAGGCTGACGGCGAAGCCGGTACGGTCAGTGTGTCGGGAGATAAAAACCTGCACGTACGCGGTTATATCGACGGAACCTGCGGAGGAAAACTGAACGGAGGTTATCTCACCGTCATAAAAGACGACGGATTTTACCGTCCGTTCGTCGGCACCTGCGAGCTTAAAGGCGACGATGTTTCGCAGAATCTTATGCAGTATTTTCAGATGAGCGAACAAATCGACACGGCAATCGCGTTCGGTGTTAAGATGGGCAAAGACCGATGTATCGCCGCCGGCGGAGTCGTTATGCAGTTATTGCCGGGGACTTCCGAAGAAAATATGGACAGAGCGGAAGAGCGTATGCAGGCTTTCGTAAATCCTGCCGACGTTGTGGAGAAATACGGAGCGGACGGAATACTTTCCGAATTTTTCGACGGCTTGGCGAAAGACGGCGAAATTTATCTGACTTTCCCCGAATACAAATGCAACTGTTCGCGTAAAAAAATCGAGAGCGTAATTTTGCCCGTCGGCAAAGACGAACTCTATAACATCATAAAAGAGCAGGGCAGCGTAAAAGTACATTGCCATTACTGCAACACGGACTATGAATTTACGCGCGGCGATATCGACGAGTTATTTAAAATATGAAGAAGACTATGAAAATCGATTTAAGCAGCGACAGACTTATTGCAATCGCCGCCGACTTGGTCGAAGAACACAACTTTATAGGCGCGCTCAAAATGCTGAATAAAAATGCGGAGCGCAACGTCAACGACGAAGATTCGTATATGCTTTACGCTGAAATTTTCGACGATATGGGGCTGTACGAAAAATGTATAAACGGCTGGTTCAAATTTATGGACAGCACGTTTTCCGACGACCTTTCGGAAGCTTACGAGGGGCTTGCCGTCGCTTATATGAACATAGGCGAAGAAGAGATTTCCGCGCTTTATTACGATAAACTTTTGAAAAATACCGCCGATTTGGACGCGGAAACACGCAAAGATATATTCGGTTCGTTTATGAGCAAGGAGCCTAACCCTTTGAAATTCGTTTATCCTCCCAACCTTGCCGACTATTCGGAGATAATGACAATGGGGATGGCTTGTATGCGCGAGGGCGAGTACGATAAAGCTATCGAAGAATTCAAGCGGGTTGACGAAGAAAGCGAGGCTTATATTTCCGCGCGCAATTATATCGCAATGTGCGAAATAATCACCGACAGAAACGAACAGGCGGAACAGGAATGTCTGGCGATTTTGGAGAAAAAACCCGAAAGCGTAGACGCGCTTATAACTCTTGCGGCGGTCAAATCTGAACAGGGCAAAAAAGAAGAAAGCCGAAAAATCGCGCAAAAACTGCTGTCGCTCGATATAACTTCGTCGGAAGAAAAATATAAAATAGCTACGGTCTGCTGTGAAAACAAGATGCACGCGGAAGCTTTCGGGTTATTCTGCAAGCTTGAAAACGAACTTTTATACGACCGTTCGATGATGTATTTCAAAGCCGTATCGGCTTTCAACAGCGGAAACTATGAAGAAAGTTTTGCGGAATTCGATAAGATTATGACCATTTATCCCGATTCCGTAACTGTGCGTTACCATTACGAAAAAGCGCGCGAATACGCCGAAAGCGGAGAAAGTAAAGAACTCAGCTATTATTACAGACTCCCGAAAGAGATGCGTGAAAATCTTTTGAAAACGCTTTCCGCGTTCGTTAAGTTCAAAACGGGCGAGTTGAAAAAACTGTTCGAAGTAGCGGACGCAACCGATTGCATCGCCTGGTGTTTCGATGAAACCGACAGTTACGACGATATCGAATTGCAGTTTCTCGGCTGTGTCTGCGCAGTCAAAGCAGGTTTGGACGGAATAATCAGCGACATTCTTTTAAACGCTTTTCTGTCCGATGTTCTTAAAACGCGTATTCTCGTCTTGTTGGGCGAGAGAAACGAGGATAACTCTTTCGGCGTCGTATTGTGCCATATGTACAGGAGAATAGATTTCCGCGCGCTTTCCGTAGGCAGATTGAAGAAGAAAAACTTTGTTTCGGCTTATGCGAGGCTTGTAGCGCATTTTGCGTTTCTTGACGAAAGTCTGAGCGAAAAATTCGCTGTTTCCGCCGAAAATTTATATAAAAAGCTCGAAAGCGAAAACAGGCTTTCGTGCGCTTCGGACGTCGACGCGCTTACCGCCGCGGTTTATTTTAATGCGGACCTGGAACATTCTCTTATGAAAGACGAAAATATATATTCGTTCTTCGATACTACCGAAAATAAAATAAAAAATATTTTAGGCAGCTTATGAAACTTTACGACTTTGACGGAATGTTCGACTTGAAACTCAGCGAATATATTCGTAAAAATCCCGATAGGTATACCGAATCCGAGTGGGAGGATTTGATTCCGAAATTTTACGAATCTTTCGGCGATACTTATATAAAATCGGTAGGCGATACCCCTAACGGATTTTATTCTAAACTCAGCGATAAAGAGCTTGTAAGCGCGCTTTCCGCGCATTTGAAAAAGAACGTGCCCGTTTCGAAATTTTTGCGTAACGCGATTGAAAGGGCGGACGCGGTCGAGCTTTTAACTCCTCTTTTAGACGGCGGAAACGCCGAAAAAGAGTACGCGGTTAATTTAATAGGCGCGAACGACGGGGTTTTGAAAAAATATTTGAGTATGCTCGTCTCGCCCGACTGCGGCGAAGAGCTCAGAAATATTCTTTCGGAAATTTTAAAAGAAAAAGCCGATATCGTTGCGGACGAAGCTTCGGACTATTACGAACGGGGCGTAGAGCGCGAACTTATGCTGGAAATTCTTGCGCGTTCGGTAATTCGAAACGATAAGATTTTCGATATACTAATAAAAGAATTCAAAAGCAACCCCGAAAAAGTATCGGCAAACGCAAATTTACTTGCGCGGTACGGCGACGAACGCGCGCTTAAATATCTGCTCGAAAAAATTGACGAAGAAGACGTTTCGTATTTGGAATATAAAGAACTTCTTTTAGCTATTGAGAGTTTGGGCGGTACTTATGAAAGGGAGCGCGATTTCTCCGACGACCCTTATTACGAACTTTTGAAATGTCGGGATTATCCCGCGAAAGACATTTTCGTACCGTCGGATAAAAAGTAATCGGATATACGGGCGCGGGGCGGTGATTACCGCCCCGCGTTTTAATTTATTTCCAATTTATCGAAATCGAAATAAGAACTGTCTAAAAATTCAATCAAGCTCATATTAAAACCTTGCGCAACAAGCATAACTGTCGAAAGCGTAACGGTTTTATTTTTTTCTCCCATAATACAGCCGAGCCTGCTGTGCGAAAGTCCGCTGTTTCTTTCCAACCGGTACAGCGTCATACCTTTCTGCAAAAGCAGTTCGCTTATCCTTAAAGCAACGGCTTTGTTGACGTTCATAATTTTTTTCATAACTAAATTATATCTAATTATGTAAAAACACTTGCGCAAGTATACTTGCCTATGTTAAAATAACTCCGCAATCTATAAACGGAGGAACAGATAAATGAGGAAATGCGGAAACTGCGGAAAGGAATACGAGGGAAGATATTGTCCCGAGTGCGGAGAGGAATGGCTTGAAGAAAAGGAGTGTCCGCAGTGCGGAGCAAAACTTTCGGGCAGCGCAAAATTCTGTACGGAATGCGGGTATTCGTTCGGGAAAAGCGGAAAAGAAAAAAAGAGCGGAACGGGCGCGAGAATAGGAGAATGGTTCAAAAGCGCGGGAAGATGGATAAAGTCGCATCTGAAAATAGTAATACCCGTTGCGTCGGCGTTAGTGATGATAATAACCGTATCGTGCGTGTTGACGAGCGTACTGTCGAATAAGTTCCGCGTGGGGAAAGTATCGAAGATAGAGATAGGGTATACTCAGGAACAGGTATTGGAAATATTGGGCGAACCGTACGAGGATACGAAAGAAGAATATAAATGGGAATACTATGACGGGAAATGTAACGGTATACTCGAAAAACTTTCGGCAAATTCCAAAGCGCAGGAAAAGGCTTTGCTTGCTGACGACGAAAGCAAACTCGAAAAACTTATGGAAGAAGAGCTGAAACTAACTGAACAGCTTGAAGGCGTTACTTGCAAATACATAGAAGTAAATTTTGCTCCGAATCTTAATGTGGAGAATAAGACCGTATATACGGTTTCAAGCGTTTTATTCGACACTGCTCATAAATACGGCGAAGAAACAAAAGAAAAGAAACAGGTTAAAAAATTAGAGCTGTCGAAAGAAAGCGCGTATTTCTTTGAAAATCTCAGTAGCATCAATTTATGCTGCCAATATTATTACGCGGACGGTAGTTATAAATGTTCCGCACTGAACAAATCCGTTACGGATATGATTGTGAGCGGGAAAAACGCCGAATGGCAGGACGAATGGGGCGATTACAGTCATAAATTTAAATTAAAAATATTAAACAGCTTCTCCGATAAAACAAAAGGCTTTAAATGGGGAATGAGTTTGGATGGCGGACAAATAGATTTTGAAGGATTAGATTCAATAGATATGCAATATCTGAACGAGTACGAAAACGCTTATTATCTCGGAACGGACGAATATCCTTATTTGGTGCTTTATTCGGTTAAAGACAAAATGGTTAAGGAGCTTGAAATTAATTATCAATGCTGCATTATATATTATTCGGCATTTAACGATTGCCGTTCGCTTAATAGTATAACCGTTCCCGATAGCGTAATATATATTCCGAACGACGTTTTCAAAGATTTATTTTATACAAACATTTACTACACCGGCGATATCGCAAGCTATTGCAAAGTTAACGGGTTAGGCAAATATTCGGATAAAGTTTTTATAAATAATCAAAAATTAATAGAAATGACAAACTTAGTAATACCTGACGGAGTAACTAATATAGGTTCGTATGCTTTCTATAATTGCAATAGACTTGAAAGCATAACAATACCTGAAAGCGTAACTAATATAGGTTTAAATGCTTTCCTGGGCTGCGACAAATTAATACAAACCGAAGACGGAGTCAAGTATGTGGATAATTGGGTTGTAGGCTGCGAAGAATCAGCTGTTTCCGTTACTCTCCGCAACGGCACGGCAGGTATTGCATATTATGCATTTTACTGTAAATATTCGATTACAAATGTAACTATACCTGACAGTGTTAAAGGTATAAGCGATTATGCGTTTTTTGCTTGTAAAAATCTTGCAACCGTAACCGCTAACGGTGTAATATATATCGGCGACAGCGCATTTGCCTCGTGCGAAAGTCTTGATAACGTAACCTTTGGTAACGGCTTAGAAAGTATAGGTTGCCATGCGTTCTCTAATTGCGACAATCTTAAAAATATAACATTCAACGGCACGAAAGCACAATGGAAAGATATTTTAAAAACTTATCCGTTAAAATTCGAAGGCAAATATACCGTAAATTGCACGGACGGTAATTTAAAAGAAAAATTTTATTCTTAAGTATTAAAAAGACTTCCGTCGGTTGAACGAAAGTCTTTTCTTCAATTCTGCTTTATCAAAAAAATCAGCTTATGACGCATAATGCGCCCGCCGTCGTAAATTTAACTTATTTTCTTGTCGCCAGCCAGACTATCAAAACCGTTACGTCGGCGGGGTTAACGCCGTAAATTCTGCCTGCCTGCCCTAAGGTGAGAGGGCGCACACGTTTAAGCTGTTCGCGCGCTTCAAGTCTTAAACCTTTGATTTCGTCGTAGTCTACGTCGTCGGGAATAGCTTTGCTTTCGAGCTTTTTGGCCTTTTCGATTTGCTGAGCGTTTTTCTTTAAATAGCCCTCGTATTTTATAGTGGCTTCCGCACATTTTATAATTTCTTTCGGTATTCCGCCAAGTATTCCGAAAGCTTGGCAAATATCGGATAAACCTGCTCCGCGTCTTATCAAATCCGCAAAAGTCAGTGCGTACGCGTTTCCGGCAATAGCGTGTTCTTTTATAAAGTTTTCCGCTTTCTGTTTATCGGCGCGTAAGTTTAGCGTATTTATCGTCTGTTCGTATAAGAGTTTGCGTTTATTGAACGCTTTTTCGCGTTCAGGTGTGAACAGCGGAGTGTCGGCAATCTTCGGAGTTAGGCGGAAGTCTGCGGTATCCTGTCTCAAATTAATTCTGTATTCAGCGCGGGAAGTCATCATACGGTATGGCTCTTCGGTGCCTTTTGTGGTTAAATCGTCTATAAGCACGCCGATGTAAGCTTCATCTCTGCCAAGAATAAGAGGGGGCTTGCCTTGAATTTTAAATACGGCGTTAAGTCCTGCCATAAGCCCCTGTGCGGCCGCTTCCTCGTAGCCGGACGTGCCGTTAATCTGACCTGCGGTATAAAGACCTGCGATTTTTTTGAATTCGAGAGTGGGGAATACGTCGAGAGTATCGATACAGTCGTACTCTATCGCGTAAGCGTAGCGCATAATATCGCAGTGTTCGAGACCTTGGACGCTTTTATACATAGAGCGCTGAATATCGTGGGGCATAGATGATGAAAGTCCCTGTGCGTAAATCTCGTTGGTGTCAGCTCCCTCGGGTTCGAGGAAAATCTGGTGCCTTTCCTTATCGGCGAACCGAACGACTTTCGTTTCGATGGATGGGCAGTATCTCGGACCCGTGGATTTGATTTCGCCGTTATACAGAGGTGAACGGTCGAGATTATCCAAAATAATTTTATGCGTTTCCGCATTCGTATAGGTTAAGTGGCAAACGCTTTTGTTTTCGGGAGGGGTTTCGTTTAAAAACGAAAACGCGGGAACGCCGTCTTCGCCTTCCTGAACGGTGCATTTCCCGAAGTTTATCGTTCTTTTGTCAAGGCGGGCGGGAGTACCCGTCTTAAACCGTCTTACGTTGAAACCGAGCGCAATCAGATTTTCGGTCAGAGCGTTTGCTGGTGCGAATCCGCTCGGTCCGCTTTTTCGGCGTATCGCTCCCGTTACGGTTTCGGCGTTGAGATATACGCCTGTTGCAATTATAACAGCTTTTGCTTCGAATATTCCGCCGTAAGTCGTTTTAACTCCGCAAACCTTAGAGTTTTTTATGAGAATTTCTTCAGCTTCGCCTTGGATAATGCGTAAGTTTTCCGTATTTTCGAGCGTACGTTTCATTTCGCGGTGGTATGCGTTTTTGTCGCACTGACATCTGAGCGATTGGACGGCTTCGCCTTTGCCCTCGTTGAGCATACGTATCTGCAAAGCCGTTTTATCAGCGTTTACCGCCATTTCTCCGCCGAGCGCGTCAATCTCCCGCACGAGGTGTCCTTTCGCGGTTCCGCCTATGGAGGGATTGCAAGCCATAAAAGCTATACTGTCCAGATTGAGGGTGAGAACCGCCGTTTTTAGCCCCGAACGCGCGGAGCAAAGCGCGGCTTCGCACCCTGCGTGACCCGCGCCGATAACGACTATATCGAATTGTCCTTCACTGAATATGTTCACGCAAAAAATGTTTCGCCTTTTAAATATTTTTATTGCCCGATATTATCAGGCAATCGGAGATAAATTACTTTTTTAAAATTATATTTTTTATATCGTCCACGTCTTTTGCTATTTTATCGTTTACGCGGCACATTTCGTCTACCTTATCGCGCGAGTAGAGAATAGTGGTGTGGTCTCTGCCGCCGAGCACTTTGCCTATCGAGATAAGCGGGAGCGACAACAGCTCGCACATAAGATAACAGCAAATCTGTCTGGGTATGACGATTTCCTTTTTCTTGGATTTGCCCGTCATATCGGTCTTTGATATTCTGTAATAGCCCGTCACGGCGGATATTACGCTTTCGGGAGTTATTTCTTCCTTACCCGTTTCGGAAACGGCTTCGTTGAGCGCGCTTCTCGCCAGCGCGACGGAAATGGGTTCCTCGTGCAGTCTGGAAGCGAATATGACTTTGGTAAGTCTGCCTTCGAGCGTTCTTACGTCTTCGCCGGAATCCTGTGCGAGGAAAGTCAATACATCGTCTGGAACGAAACACTTTTTCTCGAACGCTTTGCGTTTTAAAATCGCGATTTTCGTTTCGAAATCGGGAGGGAGTATGTCGAATAAAAGACCGCCGGAGAAACGGGTTCTGAGCCTTTCTTCGAGCGCGGGCAGTTCTTTCGGCGGATGGTCGGAAGAAATTACAATCTGTTTGCCCTTGGAAACAAGTTCGTTGAAAGTATGGAAAAATTCTTCCTGTACGGCTTTCTTGTTTTCGATAAACTGAATATCGTCTATAATAAGAACGTCCGCATTACGGTAGTAGTGCCTTAAACGGTTGCCCTTGTCGCGCGCGTCGGGTCCGCGTCCAGTAAACATAGTGTCTATAATTTCGTTTACGAACTGTTCGCAGGTGACGTAAATTACTTTTAAATTCGGCTTGTCCTTTACGACTTTGTTTGCGATAGCCTGAATAAGGTGGGTTTTTCCGAGCCCCGTTCCGCCGTAAATGAACAGAGGATTATAAGTTCCCGCGGGGTCCTCCGCAACCGAGAGCGCGGCCGCGTGTACGAACTTATTGTTTCCGATAACAAAGCTGTCGAACGTGAATTTCGGGTCGAGATTTGCAGGCGGGGAATATTTTTCGTCGTCGGGAGCGTTATACGCGAAACTATCGCTGCCCTCGACTTTTAAGCGGAAATCCGTTAAACCGACGTCGGCTTTGATAATGGCTTCGCGCATCTTTTCCGCAAGCGTACCGGTGATGTATTTTGCAAAACTTTCGGTAGGGGTTTCGAGTACGATAAATCTCCCGTCCACGTCGACGGGCACGAGCTTTTCGATATAAGTCGTGTAGTTAATGTGGGAAACGAGTTCCTGCATTTTTTCTTTGATGGGATTGTATAAAAAATCGAAATTCCCCTTTTCTGACATAATTGAGCCGTTTAATCCTTTGAGTTTTTTCGAAAAATTTGTTATAATCATTATAATACAATCCGGCTTTAAAATAAAGTGTTTTTAAGATAAATGCGCATAAAAAAATTAAATTTAAAAAATTTCAGAAATTACGAAAACGAATCCGTAAATTTTTCCGAGGGACTCAACGTGCTTTTCGGAAGAAACGCGCAAGGCAAAACCAACTGCGCGGAGGCTGTTTTTTATCTTTGTACGGGAACTTCCCCAAGGTGCAGGCGCGATAAACAGCTTATCCGCCACGGCTGTGATTTCGCTGAAATTTCGGCGCTTGCGGAGGGTAGATACGGCGTCGTAGAGATAACCGCCCGCATTACCGAAAACGGCAGGGAAGTGCGCGTAAACGGCAACAAAATAACGAAAAACGCCGATATTCTCGGCAATATATACAGCGTGTTTTTCTCCCCGCACGAACTCAGGCTTATTCAGGACGGGCCAGACGAGAGGAGGAGATTTTTAAACGTTTCGATAAGCCAGCTTTCAAAGTCTTATTACGTCGCGCTTATGCGCTATAATAAAATTTTGGAGCAGAGAAACAATCTTTTGAAAAACAGAGATATTTCGCTCGTTTACGAAACACTGCCCGTATGGGACGAGCAGTTATGCAAGTACGCGGCTGTAATAGCTTTCAAGCGCGCGGAATTTGCGTCTATGCTTTCGCCGATTGCCGAAAATATCCACGCGGAACTTACGGACGGCGCGGAAAAGCTTGAAATCTCGCCCGAAAAAAAATACAAGGGCGACGAAAAACAGCTTGCAGAACGGCTGTTTAACGAACTGTCCGCGAACTACGAGAGGGATATAAGACTCGGTTATACCGGTTCGGGTCCCCACCGCGACGATTTGGATATTTTAATCGACGGTACGGATGCCAAGACCTTCGCTTCCCAAGGGCAGACGCGTACCGCCGCGCTTTCGATAAAGCTGTCGGAAGTCGAAATTTTCAAACGGCTTTCGGGCGAATATCCGGTTCTGATACTCGACGACGTTATGAGCGAACTCGATTTGCCGAGACGCAAAAAACTCGCCGCGCGCACACAGGGTTTGCAGACTATACTTACCTGTACTCACGCGGAGCGCGTATTATACGGTAAAGAAGTGAACAAAATAAAAATCGACGATGGTAAAATTAAAAGCTGATTTACACGTTCAAACTTTTTATTCGGACGGGCTAATGAGTCCCGCCGAGGTAGTTTCGGAGGCGGCTGTAAATGGCGTCGGCGTACTTTCGGTAACCGACCACGATTGCGCGCTCGCTTATCCGCAAGTTTACGAGCTGTGCGTAAACAAAGGAATAAGAGCGGTTAGCGGTATAGAAATTTCGGCTTACGACAACGGCGTAAAAGTTCATACTCTCGGTTATAACGTAAACTGCGGGAATTCCGATTTCAAGTGCTTTTTAAAGAGCCTTTTCGAGGGTTCTTTAAGGCGGACTGAAGATATTATTTTCAAGTTGAACAAAAGCGGAATACGAATTCGTACGGAAGAAGTTTTAAACCTGCGCGCGAGTCCGTCCGCTCCCGTTCACGGAATGCACGTGGCTCGTGCGGGAGCGGCGAAAGGTTATGCGAAATCCGCTTTTTCTTTTTACTCCGAATATCTCGCTTCGGGGAAATGCGCGTTTTCTACGGTAGGCAGACCTTCTCCGCGGGAAGCGATAGAGGCAGTCAATGCGAGCGGAGGTTTTACTTCGCTTGCTCATCCCGGGAGAATAGAACTCGGCGCGGAAGAAAAACTGCGCCTCATATCCAAACTCAAAGACTGCGGTCTGTGCGGGATAGAAGGCGTGTATTCTGCGCATACTGCTAAGGAAACGGCATACTATAAGGAGACGGCAAAAGCTTTCAATCTTTTGGTTACGGGCGGTTCCGATACGCATATCAAAGGCGGAAGAAAGGAGATAGGAACGCCTGCCTTCTTTATTGACGAAGCTCTTGCGGAAAAACTCGGATTTTGAAGAAAGGTTATTTAATCAGATTTAATACGGTTATTGTTATGCTCGCTTTTTCGGCGGGCTTAATTTTTTTCGCGTGCGGTTTTTCAATCAGACTGCCTAAAAACATTACGGTGAACGGAACGGACATAGGAGGCAAAACCCGTGCGGAAGCTTTGCGCGTTTTACGCGGAAATATCGAGAACGAATTAAAACAAAAGAGCATAACGGTTATAGGCAAGCAAAATAAATACGTCTTTTCTTATCCCGAAATAGGTTATAAGGATAATCTTCAGAATCTTTTGAAAACCGTACGGAAGAACGGGGTGTATACTGCGGACGTGAGTTATTATCTTAACGGTTTAAATGAAATTGCCGCTATGATATGTGCCGACGAAAGCGCTCCTATGGTCGAGCCTTACGCGGTTTTCAATACCGACGGCGAACCTTTTACTTACTATGAGGGCAGCGACGGAAAAACGGCGGATTATTCCGGACTGTTGCGCGACGTACGCGCGTCTCTCGGCGCGGATTTCAACGACGTTTACGTAGACGTAAAGACGGTAAAAAGAACGCTTTCGATGAATTCCGTTAAGTATAATACCAGACTTTTAAGCACGTTCACCACGAGATATGACGGCTCCAACGCTCCGAGGGCGCATAATATACGTCTTGCATCCGAAAAAATCAACGGCACGGTTCTTTGTAACGGCGAATCGTTTTCGTTTAACGAAACCGTCGGACAGAGAACGGTTGAACGCGGGTTCAAGTCCGCTAAAATAATCGAACGCGGAGAGTTCGTGGACGGGGTCGGGGGCGGAGTTTGTCAGGTCAGCACTACGCTGTTCAACGCCGCGCTCCTTTCGGGCTGCGATATGACGGAGTTTCACCAGCACTCGCTTGCGGTGAGTTACGTTCCGCCGTCGTTCGATGCTATGGTAAGCGGAACTTATTTCGATTTGAAATTCGAAAACCGCACCGGATATACGCTGTATATCCGTGCGGTAACGGGCAGAGATTACGTAACTTTCAATATTTACGGCAGAGGCGACGGGGCAAGCTACGGTTATAGTTCCGTAGTGAAAAACAATATTCCCGCACCCGAAGAAATCACGGAAGACGAGTCGCTCGTAAAGGAAGGAAGAGACGGTACGGTCAGCGAGGGCTACCTTACGGTAACGAGAAACGGCGTTTCCGTAACCAAGCTATTCCGCCGGGACAAATACGCGCCGTTAAAACGCGTGGTATTAAAGGCGGACGGGGAAGAAGAAACGGGAGATACGGGCGAAGCCGGAGAAATTTAAAACGGAGTTTAGATTTCCGTATTTTTATTTGTGTTTTTCAAACGGTTATGTTATAATTTAATACGGTATTGATTTCTGCCGTTTAAGGAGCATAGATGATTAAAATTTTAGTGGACGCGATGGGCGGCGACAACGCGCCTTACGCGACTGTTGCCGGCGCCGTACAGGCGGTAAACAAAGATAAGGAACTTTATATTATACTTACGGGCAGGCAAGCCGAAGTGCAGGCGGAACTCGGTAAATACAAATACGACGCGTCCCGCATAGAAATTATCGACTGTCCCGACGTCATAGATATGAACGACGTTCCTACGGAGGCGGTTAAGCGTAAACAGTCCTCGCTTATAGCGGCTTATTGGATGCTGAAAAAACAGGATGATATATGCGCTTTGGTTACTGCGGGTTCTACGGGAGCGACCATAGTCGGAGGTCAGCTTATACTCGGCAGGATTAGAGGAATAAAGCGTCCGGCGCTTTGTCCTGCGATTCCCAATTCGCGCGGAGGGCAGACGCTTCTTATCGACTGCGGAGCGAACGCGGAATGCAAACCCGCTATGCTCTGCCAGTTCGCAGTGCTCGGTTCGGCTTATGCAAAAGCGGGATTCGGAACCGAAAGCCCGAAAGTGGGACTCTTGAATAACGGCACCGAGGAACACAAGGGTGACCCTTTGAGGCTGGAAACTTATAAATATATGTCTGAAATGAAGGGCGTGAATTTCATCGGAAACGTCGAAGGACGCGATATAATGCTGGGCGAATGCGACGTTGTAGTCGCCGACGGGTTTTCGGGCAATATCGCTTTGAAGTCTATCGAAGGCTGCGGAAAAATGATTCTCGGCGTTATGAAAAAAGAATTTTCCGCGACTTTGGGTTCTAAGATAGGTTATCTGTTTATGCGCAAAGCAATAAGGAAAATGCGGGCGCAGCTCGATTTCGATAAAGTCGGCGGCGCGCTTTTGCTCGGACTTAAAAAGCCGGTAATCAAAAGTCACGGTTCGTCCAAGCCCGCGACGATTGCCAATTCGATAGCCAATGCGGCGGGCATATACCGCAACAAACTTATTCCCGCGGTTGAAGAACTGCTTGCGGCCGCGGACATAGATTCTTTTACGGTGCCTTGCAATGACGATTGAAAGAGCAGAGAAAGCGATAGGATACACTTTTAAAGATAAAACGCTATTGAAGCGGGCGCTTACGCTTGCTTCGGCTTCCGAGGATAACAATCAGCTCCTGGAATTTTTCGGGGACGCTATACTCGAATTTATAGTGTCCGAAAGAATTTACAGCGAAGAAATAACCGAGGGCGCGCTGACGGAACGTCGCAAAAATCTTGTCGCGGACAGTGCGCTTGCGCCCGTTTCCGAACGTCTCGGACTAGATAAATTGCTCGTAAAAGGCAAAAGCGATATATTCAATAAAAAAGCGGTTCCGTCGGCGTACGAAGCGGTTACCGCGGCAATATACCTTGACGGCGGAATGGAGGAAGCGAAAAAATTCGTTTTATCGACTCTGGATTTCTCCGTCGGCGAAACGGTAGTTAACTATAAAGGAAAATTACAGGAACTGTTACAGTCGGGCGGGGGAGCCTGTCCGGAATACTGCCGCAAGGAGATAGGCACTGAGCGGAACCACAGATTTTCTGTAAGCGTCGAAGCTTTCGGAAAAACTTTCGTCGGCGAGGCGGATAACGTAAAATCGGCGGAACAGGCGGCCGCGGAATCGGCTTTAAAATATTACGAAACCAAATTTCAAAAATTTTAAGACAAGGTTTATATGGGCTCTTTCAAACAAATACAATTGGTAGGTTTTAAATCTTTTGCGGACAAGACGGTTATTCCATTAGGCGACGGAGTGACTTGTATAGTCGGACCGAACGGATGCGGAAAGTCCAACGTTGCGGATTCGATACGCTGGGTTCTCGGCGAACAGTCGGCAAAGATGATGCGCGGTTCGCAGATGATGGACGTTATTTTCGGAGGAACGGAAGCCAGACGTCAGATGTCCTTTTGCGAAGTCACTTTGACGTTCGACAATACTAAGCGCATATTCGATATAGACTGCGACGAAGTCGAAATGACCAGACGTCTTTACAGAAGCGGAGACAGCGAATATCTATTGAACAAACAGCCTTCGCGTATGAAAATACTTACGGGACTTCTGCACGGCGCAGGCGCCGCGAAAGAGGGGTATTCGATTATCGGTCAGGGCAGAATAGAACAGATAATGAACGCAAAGCCCGAGGACAGACGTTCGATATTCGAAGAGGCTACGGGTATAGTCGTATTCAAAGACAGAAAAGCGGACGCGGAAAGAAAATTAAAGGCGTCGACGGACAATCTCTATGTTTTCGCACAGCGTATGTCGGAAGTCGAAAGACAGATAGGTCCGCTGAAAAAAGCGTCCGAAAACGCGCTCAAATACAGGGAGCTTTACGACCAGCTCCGCCGTCACGAAATGAACCTTTACATATCCCGCCACGACAGCGCCGCGGGCGAGAAAGAAGAGCTGAATGCAAAAGCTTACGCCGTAGCGGTGCGTATAGCGGAAGTTACCGCGCTTTCGGAAAAACTTCTCTCTGAGTATCAGGTCAGACGCGATGAGATTGCCTCTGCGGATTTGCAGTTGCAGGATTTGAACGAAAGGCTCCGCCGATATGAAGTCGGCATCGAGCACAGAAGCGGAGAATCGAAACTCTTTACAGAAAAGGCTCGCTCAGTAAAAGCAAAGCTTGCCGCCGCTCAGGAAGACGTTGCGTATTCCGCGAAGCGAATAGACGATATAGAAAGAGAAATAAGAAGAAACGAATCTTACGCGGCGAAAAACGCGGAGAGAATGAATGTTTTGCGCGGGTCAGCGGAGCAGTTCAGAAAAGACATAGACGAGCTTTCAAAGCGTATTGCCGATTACGAATATATGACGGGCGAACACCGCAAGAAAGTTATGGACACGTTCAAAGACCTTTCGGATATGCGCCAGAATATGGGTTCCCTTTCTGCGCAGAAAGATTTGTTGAAAGAAAGACTTTCGGAGATTAAGGCGGAAATGGAAAAAATCCGCGTCCGCCGCGATAATCTCCGCGGAGAGTACGACAATTGTTTGGAACGCGGTAAAGTTCTAAACGGTTTTCTCGGCAATGAGAACGAGCTTTTGGAACAAGCCGAAACCAAAACGCGCGAAATAGAAGATAAGATACAACAGCTTATAAGACAAACTTACGACACACAGGCGCAGATAGCAAGTCTTAACGACAGCTTGACTACCTGCAAAGCTCTGCGCGACAGGTTCGACGGATATATTTATTCGGTTAAAAAACTTTTAAGCGACGCAAGAGGAGATTTGGTTCTCTCCGAAAAAATCGAGGGTCTGATTGCGGACGTAGTTAGGTGCGACGGGGATTACGAAGTCGCGATAGAAACCGCGTTCGGCGGCGCTATGCAAAACGTCATAACCCGAACGCGCGATGACGCGAGATATTTAATAGAATATCTTAAACGTACCCGCTCGGGTCAGGTAACTTTCCTTCCGATTGACGCTTTGAGACCGAGAACGGAAAACGAACAGATTAAATCCGCCGTCCGCGACCGCGGCGCAATCGGTTTTGCAATCGATTTGGTCCGCTTCGATAAGAAGTTCGAAAACGTTATACATAACCTGCTCGGCAATACGCTTATAGTCGATAATATACAGAACGCGACGCAGATTGCGAGAAGATACCCGCGGGCGTTCAAGATAGTAACTTTGGACGGCGACGTGATTTCCACTTCGGGTTCTATGACGGGCGGTTCGAAGCGCGAAATAGCAGGCAACCTTCTTGCCAACGAAAGACGCATTAAAGAAATCGAGGAAGGTATCGATACCAAAAAATCCATTCTCAGCCGTTCGGAAATCAAGCGTAAAGAATATGAAGAAAAGAAAACCGAGGCGAATTCGGAATTACAGCTTCTCATAAAAAGATTACAGGATTCGAGGCTCGAACTCGCCGCCGTTACCGAAAAACAGTCGCAGTTGTTAAACGGCGTAACAAGCGCCGAGAGCGAATACGCGGCTTACGCTCAGTCTTTAAAAGCACTCGAAGACAGACTTTCAGGTCTTGACAGCGAGTTTACGGGAGTGAGTAAGGGTGCGAGCGATTTATCCGCTCAGTCGGACAAGGCTACGTCGGCAATCGACGATATGAGCGCCGAATACGATAAACTTGCGGCGGAGCGCAACAGGAAGACGGAAAAACTCAACTCGCTTTTAGTGGAAACGGCGTCTTTGGAGAGTGCGTTGAAGTCGGGCGCCGAGAACGTCGCAAGACTGAATACGGAAAGGGAAAGCCTTTCAATCAGACTCGAAAAGACAAAAGCGAGTATTCCTCAGATAGAGGAAGAAATGCAGTCGTTTACCCGCCAGGCACAGCAGGCGGCTCTTTCGAAAGAAGAACAGGAAGTTGTTGCCGACCTCAACAGGCAGGTTGCGCAAGTTCACGCGAAAAAGGACGAACTCAACAAGCGCGTTATGCAGTACGACAGCGAAAGGCTTTCGGCTTATAAGGAAAAGGAAGAGCTTACCAAAGAGCAGAGTATGCTCGCGCTCGCGCTTCAGAAAATCGACAGCGACCTCGAATATTTGCAGACGCGAATTTTGGAAGAGTACGGCGAAGATTACGAAGGCTGTCTGAAATATAAAGAAGAGGGTTACGATACCGCGACTTCCGGACAGACTATCGCAAATTTAAAAAGAGCTATAACGGTTTTAGGTCCCGTAAACCATAACGCGGTGGAGGAGTACGACGAACTTTCACAGCGCTACGAAAAAATGACGGCGGAAAAGGAAGATTTGGAAAAGGCTATCGCCGATTTGACGTCCGCGCTTGACGATATACGCGCCGAAATGCAGAAAATTTTCGACGAGGGCTTTAACCTTATAAACGAGAATTTCAAAAAGACTTTCAAAGAACTTTTCGGCGGCGGCAAGGCGGAGCTCCAACTCGATTACACCGATTGCGATGACCCTTTAAACGCGGGCGTCGAAATCATAGCTTGTCCCCCCGGCAAAAAACTTACTAAAATTTCGCTCCTTTCGGGCGGCGAACGCGCGCTTACGGCTATTGCGATACTTTTCGCGATTATAGGAATGCGTCCTATGCCGTTCTGCGTTCTCGACGAAATAGAAGCTGCGCTCGACGAAGCCAACGTCGCAAGGTACGCGAAATATCTTAAAAAATTCGCAAGCGATACGCAGTTTATAGTAATCACCCACAGAAAACCCACTATGGAAAACGCGGATATTCTGTTCGGTGTTACAATGGAAGAAAAAGGCGTGTCCAAGATAGTTTCGGTCAAGCTTTCCGAAGTCGAATCGAAGCTCGGCGGAGATACGGTCGCTTAAAACTTTTCGATATAAATAAACTCGGATAAAGGTGTGAATATGGGAATTTTCTCGAAGATAAAAAACGCGCTTAAAAAGACGCGCGACGGGCTCGCGGGCGCGCTTTCGAATTTGTTTTCGAAAAATAAACTCGGCAGCGAGTTTTACGACGAACTCGAAGAAATTTTAATCGGCGCTGATATATCCGTTACGACTGCGGAAGAAGTGGTCGAAGAACTGCGCCTCGAAGCTAAAAAAGAAAAACTCAAAGATAAAGAGTTCGTCACCGATTTGTTAAAGGACGTTCTCGAAGAAAAGCTTACCGAAGCGGAAGAACTCGATATAAAATATCCTGCGGTTATTATGCTCGTCGGCGTGAACGGAGTCGGGAAGACGACTACCGTAGGAAAACTTGCCAATTACTTTTTAAGTCAAAAAAAGAGCGTAACTGTCGCGGCGGCGGATACTTTCCGCGCGGCGGCGGCAGACCAGCTTACCGTATGGGCGGACAGGGCGAAAGTAAGAATAGTAAAACACGAGGAAGGGAGCGACCCTTCGGCGGTTGTTTTCGATGCTCTGTCTTCTGCGAAAGCAAGGGGAACGGACGTCGTTATCATAGACACCGCCGGCAGGCTTCACGTAAAAGCCAATCTTATGGAGGAGTTGAAAAAGATGTCGCGCGTCGTGGAGCGCGAGTGCCCGCAGGCCAATTTTTATAAGCTTCTGATTCTCGACGCTACCACGGGCGGAAACGCGGTAAACCAGGCGGAAGTGTTCGATAAAGCCGTCGAGCTCGACGGAATAGTATTGACTAAGCTCGACAGTTCGGCAAAGGGCGGTTTCGTAATCTCGCTTTGCAGCGAACTTCAGATTCCCGTAGCTTTCGTCGGCACGGGCGAGAAACTCGAAGATTTGGAAAAGTTCTCCGCCGAGGAATTTATCGACGCGTTGATTTAAAAAGGAAAATTCGATATTCTCGGGATTTCTCGCAAATTTATGTTTTGTCATATGCGCGTTGGCAGTCTGGTGGAAAGGCAAGGTCGTTCTCGTAAAAGATAAAACAGTGTATACCGTCGCCGAAGGCAGTTTTGACGGCGCGCTCGATTTAAGCGGTATTCCCGAAGGGAAATATCAACTGAAAATAGCGGGCGTCGGAGCGAAAATCGAATTAACGCTTGAATATTAAAAACGAAATAAAAGCGCGGGACGAAAATTCGTCCCGCGCCCTTTTTTTCGTTACACGGCTCTTATAAATCGTCCGCGTCCTGAATAGGCTTTCCGCCGTCTAAGGGCGTTCCCGTGTAACTTCCGTTGGGGTCGTAACTGTCTTTAAAATTATTTACAGTTCTTCGTGCTGTTTTTGCCACAGTTCTTCGTCCCGCTTATCTTGTTGTTGTTCTTCTGGTTCTTGTTGTTTTCGTTAGTTTTTTTCATATTTTCTCCTTTTGAAACGGGATATGCAATTCAACGTAACCCTGACTATGTTTGCACAAGGGGCATACGTCCCAAGCTTCAGTCGAAGTGTGCATATAACCGCACTCGCTGCAAATATAGAGTATAGGCGTTTCGTTGCTGAAAAGCACACCCTTTGAAAACGCTTCGTGGAGGTATCTGAAAATCATTTCGTGCCTGACTTCGACTTGTGAAACAAGTCTGAAAAGTGCGGCGATGTCTTTAAAACCCTCGTCTTCGGCGTCTTTTGCAAAAGCAGGATAAATTACGGAATGTTCCTCGTGTTCGTCGTCGGCGGCGAGAGCTAAACTCTCTCCCAAATCACCGCTGTGAAAGGGATAACCCGCGTCCAAATCGATATTATCGAGTTTTTCGCCTCGCTTTGAAAGCTCTTCGAAGAACCTTCTCGCGTGTTCCGTTTCGTTTTTTGCAAGCACTTTAATAGCGTTTGCAAGAGTTGCGTAACCCTGCTTGGTTGCAAGTTTGGCAACGAGCTGGTATCTCATACCCGCCTGGCTTTCGCCCGCAAAGCTCCTTGCAAGATTTCTGTAAGTCTTAGTTTCGTCAAATTGCATATTTTCCTCCGTCAAAATTATTTTGAGGAGTATTAAGCGTTTTATTCCGTTATTTTTTGGTATTATTTGTTTATCGGGTGAAATTTTAATGATTTTTGGTTTTATCGGCGCATCGAATTTTACATAATAATATTATTATGATATGATAATACATATCTCGTTTAAAGACGGCAAAAAGGATTTATAGGACGATGTTCAAGCTTTACAAAAAACTTCGCGCCAAAGACTGGGCGCTTTTGGCTCTTCTTGCGGGGCTTACGGTATTGCAGGTATACTGCACTATAACTTTGGTAGATTTTACCCGTAATATAATCAATTCTATTATGTACCTCAATTACCATAACAATCCGACAAGCATACCCGAACTCGGCAAAATGCTCGCGGAAATGGTATCGGCTAACGGTTGGGATTATACCGCCGAGTACTTTATAGCGAATAACGGAGCGGGACTGCCTGCGGAAGCGGTAAATATTATAAGGGACATCGCAAGCGCGTCGGCGGGAGATATTTGGTACGACGGCGGTATGATGCTGTTGGTCGCTCTCGGCTGTATGGCTTGCCAGTCTGCCGTAGGTCTTATCGCGTCTTACGTGGCTTCGGGGCTATCGTTGAGATTGCGTACGGCGGTATATACGAAAGTCGACGGCTTTTCGATAGCGGAACGCGACAGGTTTTCGACGCCGTCGCTTATAACCAGAACGACGAACGACGTTCAGCAGGTTCAGATTGCGAACATACTTATGCTTCGTATGGCTTTCGCCGCGCCCGTTACCGTTATCTGGGCGATATGTAAAATACAGGCGACAAGCTGGCAATTAACGCTCGCAACCGTTGTTTCTGTAACGGCTTTGGTATTGTTCCTTTTACTCTTAATGCTTTTCGTAATGCCTAAGTTCAAACTTATGCAAAAGCTCATAGACAAACTCAACGGTGTTTCCCGCGAAAATTTAACGGGACTTCGAGTGATAAGAGCTTACAACGCCGAAGATTATCAGATGGCGAAATTCGAAAAGGCTAATACAGAAATCACGAAAACGCAGTTGTTTACAGGCAGAATGATGTCGCTTATGTCGCCCGTAATGATGCTCATTATGAACGGCGTCGCGCTCGCCATATACTGGATAGGCGCGACTCTTATAAATAAGGGTGAAACCGACTATGCGACGGTAATGGCTTTCACACAGCTGTCTTCGCAGATAATTATGGCGTTTATGATGCTTATTATGATGTTCGTGCTTATGCCGAGAGCGCAGGTCTCCGCGACGCGTATCAACGAAGTTTTGGAAACTCCGCTCTCCGTCTGCGACCCCGAAACCGAGGAGGAGTTTTCCGAAGAAGGAACGGTCGAATTCAGAAACGTATCGTTCGGTTATCCCGATTCGGAAGCGTTCGTTATTCAGGATATAAGTTTCAAAGCCGAAAAGGGCGAAACCGTAGCGTTTATCGGTTCTACGGGAAGCGGAAAATCTACGCTCATAAATCTCGTGCCCAGATTTTACGACGCGACCGAGGGAGAAGTGCTTATAAACGGCGTCGACGTGAGAAAAGTTAAGCAGAAAACCTTGCGCAGCATTATAGGTTACGTTCCGCAGAAAGGAGTTCTGTTCACGGGTTCCGTAAGAGATAATATCGCTTTCGGCAAACCCGATATTTCCGACGAAAAAATAATCTCTGCCGCAAAAGTAGCCGAAGCCGACGAATTTATAAACAATATGGAAAAAGGTTACGATTCGGAAATTTCTCAGGGCGGTAAAAATGTATCGGGCGGACAGAAACAGCGTCTTTCGATAGCTCGTGCGGTAGCGGTAGAACCGCAGATATTTATATTCGACGACTCGTTTTCCGCTCTCGACTATAAAACGGATAAAAAGGTTCGCGAAAATTTGAAATCCGCGGTCGGCGGAGCAACGAAACTGATAGTGGCGCAGAGAATCGGCACTATAATGGACGCGGATAAAATAATCGTCCTCGACAGCGGTAAAGCAGTGGGAACGGGTACGCATAAAGAACTTTTGCAAAGCTGTCCCGTTTACCGCGAAATCGCGCTTTCTCAGCTTTCAAAGGAGGAACTCGGCTTATGATGGGACACGGAAGTATGCGCGCGTCTGCTAACGGTAAAGGCAATATAAAAAACCTTATCAAAGCCCTTGCGCCTTATAAAATAAATATACTGATTTCTCTGCTGTTCATTGCGTTTTCGACCGTGCTGTCGGTCTATGCGCCTCAGGTATTTTCAAAGTTCACGGACGAAATCGCAGTTCCCGCCAATGCGGTGATAGATTTACAAAAGGTTGCGAAACTGTCTGTAATTTTAATAGTGTTTTACGGAAGCAACGCAGTTTGCAATTACGCGGCGAATTTCATAATGGTTACCGTTACGCAGAAATACGCGCGCGGGATAAGAAGCAATATATCCAGGAAGATAAACGCTGTGCCTTTGGGCTATTTCGATTCTCACCAGTACGGCGATACGCTTTCGATTATAACTAACGACGTCGATACGATTACCCAGTCTGTGGACCAGGCGGTGTCAATGTTTTTCTCGTCTGCGTTTATGCTTACGGGCGTGCTTATCGCAATGTTCGTTACGGCTTGGCAGATGGCGCTTACGGTTTTGCTTATCGTTCCGTTAATGCTTATTTTGATTATGATAATAACTAAAATAGCGCTTCCGCAGTTCCAGAAGAATCAGCAGTACCTTGCCGAACTCAACGGAACGGTTGAAGAAAATTATACGGGACACTCGGTTATTCAGGCGTTCAACGCAGGCGAAAGAACGACGGCGCACTTTGAAAAACAAAATTCAAGGCTTCGCGCGTCGGTATTTAAAGCTCAGGCTGTCGCGGGTCTTATGATGCCTGCAATGACCTTCATTTCGTATTTTGCGTACGCGGCGGTGTGCGTCGTAGGCGGACTTTTAATGAACGGCGGAGCAGGAGTGACGTTCGGTACCATTTCCGCATTTTTGCTGTATATCAATTTATTCCAGAGTCCTATGAGCCAAATGGCGCAGGCTATGAACAGTCTTCAAATGGCGGCGGCCGCGGCGGGCAGAATATACGGTTTTACGGAACAGGAAGAATTATCCGACGAAACAGGCAAACAGCGTAAATTATTATCCGACGACGGCAAAGGCGAAATACGCGGCGAAGTGGAATTTAAGAACGTCCGTTTCGGCTATACGCCCGATAAAATTATAATCTCGGATTTCTCTGCGAAGATACTCCCGGGTATGAAAGTTGCGATTGTCGGACCTACGGGCGCGGGCAAAACCACTCTCGTCAATCTCTTGATGCGTTTCTACGAACTTGACGGAGGCGACATTACTATCGACGGAGTATCGATAAAGGATATGCCGCGTTCGGAAATTCACGATATTTTCGGAATGGTTTTACAGGATACGTGGATGTTCGAAGGAACTATAAAAGAAAATATACTTTTCTCGAAGACGGACGTTTCCAAGGAACGGCTTGACGGAATTTTAAAGGAAGCGGGAATCTCGCATTATATAAATACGTTGCCGAACGGACTCGATTATTATATGGAGAACGAGTCAAATATCTCCGGCGGACAAAAACAGCTCATTACGATTGCGAGAGCTATGGCTGAAAATTCTCCGCTTCTGATACTCGACGAAGCTACGTCTAACGTCGATACGCGAACGGAAGAAATTATTCAGACCGCTATGGATAGATTGACGCAGGGACGCACGAGTTTTGTAATCGCACACAGGCTTTCGACTATAAAGAACGCTGATTTAATTCTCGTAATGCGCGACGGAAATATAATCGAACAGGGCAACCACGAAGAACTGATAAAGTTAAACGGTTTTTACGCAGGGCTTTACAATTCACAGTTTGCAGGAGAATAAAAGAATATGGAAGAAAATTTTTCGGAAGAACAATCGGAAACACAGGTTGATGCGGGAGAAAAGCCCGAAAACAGCGCGAAGAAGCAGTTTTTGCAGATACTGATTTTCACGGGCTTTTCAATTTCCGCCGGAGTGATACAGCTTCTGAGTTTTACGGTTTTATACGAGTGGGGCGCGTGGCTTAAATGGTGGCCCGCCTATCTTATCAGTATAGTGCTTTCCGTTATTTGGAATTTTACTTTTAACAGGAAATTTACATTCCGCGCCGCCAACAACGTTCCCGTTGCTATGCTTCTCGTCGTGATATATTACGCGGCGTTTATACCTGCTTCGGTATTCGGCGGAAATGCGCTCGAAGCCGCGTGGGGCGAAAAGTTCGGAATAGCGGTAACCGTTCTGATGATGGTTTTAAATTTCATAACGGAATTCTTATGGGATAAATTTATCGTGTTCAATAATAAAGTAACCGATAAAATAGTAAACTTATTCCGCAAAAAAAATTAGGTATTGACTTTTAAGGTAAAATTTACTAAAATATAAGCGGAATAATATAATGCGGATATGGCGGAACGGCAGACGCGCCGGACTTAGAATCCGGTGAGCAATCGTGTAGGTTCAAATCCTATTATCCGCACCATATATCGTGGCTTAACAAAGTTAAGGCACGGGATTTATTTCCGTGCGGTAATATAGGATTTGAGGGGAGGGCAGTCTGCGGAAACCACCGCAGACTTGACAGCACTCGGATTGTACTGTCAACCGTGCGCGCTACTCAAAGCGCAAATCCTATTATCCGCACCATTTTTTTAATACGGGAGGGGAATTATGATAACGGAAAACGGAAGTATAAAAACCGTCGCTTCGCTCAACGAAAAGATGCAGAAAGAGCTTATGCGCGAAACTTATATGATGTCGCTGTTTTGTATTATTGTCGGCGCAACAGGCGTTTCTATTTTCCTCGCTCTTTCTATACTTTCGTCAATACTTGAATTTGAAGGCTTGTATTTTACGTTTCTGATACTTTTTGCCGTAATTTTAGTTTACGGTATAGTACTTACGGTGCTCTTAAACAAAACGGTTAAAACCGCCGTCAATGCAAACAAGGAATACACTTACGAATTTTTTAAGGACTATTTTACCGCAACGGAAACTCTGAACGGAGAAATAGTAACAACTGCAAAATTTTATAACAACCAGGTTGTAAAATTCAAGGAAACCAAAAATTATCTGTTTTTCTACGTCAATACGGTTGCCGCCTGTCCCGTTGCAAAATCGGAACTTACTAAACCTGAAATCGAAACCTTGAAATGCAATTTCAGCCGTAACGTCAAGCGCGGTATAGTAAATCTTGCCGCGGCTCCCGTCCCCGACGCCGATACGGAAGTTAAAACACAGGAGAAATCGGAAAATTCAGACTCGCAGATTAATGAAAACCAAATCGACGATTTAAAATGAAGGTGGCGGTATGAGCTTTCTTAAATTATCTGACGTAAGCAAAAAATTCAAGGTCGGAAGCATTACGGTCGAAGCTTTGAAAGACGTGTCTTTCGAACTTGAAGACGGGGAATTCGCAGTCGTTTTAGGTTCGTCGGGCGCGGGTAAGACCACGCTTTTGAATCTTCTCGGCGGAATGGACTCCGCGACGGAAGGAGAAATAATCCTCGACGGAAAGAACGTTACTTCGCTTGACAGACGCGGACTTACCGACTACCGCCGTAACGACATTGGTTTCGTATTTCAGTTTTATAATCTGATGCCCAATCTCACTGCGCTCGAAAACGTTGAAATAGCCGTCGAGATTTGCAAGAACCATTTAAAGCCCGAAGAAGTTTTGGACGAAGTCGGTCTGAGCGACAGATTGAACAATTTTCCCGCTCAGCTTTCCGGCGGAGAGCAACAGCGCGTTTCAATCGCCCGCGCGATAGCGAAAAATCCCAAACTTCTTTTATGCGACGAACCGACGGGCGCGCTCGATTACGCGACGGGTAAAAAAATTTTGAAACTTCTGCACGACGTTTCGAAACAGCGCAAACGTCTCGTTATAGTCGTAACCCATAATTCCGCGCTGAAAGATATGGCGGATAAAGTAATTTACATAAAGAGCGGACAAATAGAACGCATAGAAACCAACCCCGAACCCGTGCCCATTGAGGAGATTGAGTGGTGATAAAAACCTATTTTAAGACGTTATGGAGAATGTTTAAAAAACATTTAACGCGCCTTTTATCGCTCATATTTATGGTGCTTATCTCGGTAGGTTTTATATCGGGTATAGGTACCGCTACGGATAAGATAAATTATTCGATGAACGATTATTACAAGGCAAATAACGTCAGCGATTTTATTATTAAAAGCAAATCGCAGTACGGTTTTTCCGAAGACGAAATCAATTCGGTTAAAGAAATTTTTCCCGGCGCGGACGTAGACACAGGAATGTCTTTCGATTTACAGACAGACGTTGAAGCAAAGCGTTCCGTAAGATATTACTTTCTCGATTTCGATAATTGGAACGTGAATAAGCCCGAGATTATAGAAGGCGAAAAGACTTCCGGTATTTTTGAAGTTTACGCAGAGTGCGCGGATAACGTTGTAAAGGGTTATAACGTTGGCGACGAAATAGATTTATCCGACTTAGGCGTACCTGTCAAAGTTAAAGTAAGCGGAATAATAAAAAGTCCTTTAACGTTCGCCAACGACGGCGAGCCGAGTTATAATAATCCCGAAGATACTGAAATCGGTTTTACTACTACGGGAACGGAAAATCTCGACTGCCTTGAAAATATACTTTTTATCTCGAAAGATTTAATGCCCGCCGTCGGCGATATTTACGTTGCGGTAAACGACAGAACGGTTTTCAATAGCTATTCCTCGGCATATAAAACGCTTATAGAAAACGGCAAACGGCAGATTGAGGATAAGTTCGGCGAAAGCGCGGAAATAATAACTCTTTACGAAAATTACAGTTTCAAATCGCTTGATACTTACAGCGAAAACATAGCCGCGTTAGGTTACGTCTTAATGGTTGCTTTTTTAATGGTAACAGCGCTCGTAACGCTTTCGACTATGACGAGACTGTTGGAGGAAGAACGTTCGCAGATAGCCTGTCTGAAAACGCTCGGTTATTCTCCGTCGGGAATAATTTCCAAATATCTGCTGTTCGCGCTTATAGCGACGGGTGTAGGCGGAACGGGAGCTTACTTCGTCGGACTCGGGATAGCGCGTCTTTTGTATTACGTTTTCAATTACAGTTTTTCGATGCCTCCCATATCTTCGCACGTGGCTATGGTTTTTTATTTAATCACGTTTACGCTTATAGTGCTTGCAACGCTCGCCGCTACCGCGGTTTCTGGTATAAAGCTTACGGGTGAAAAACCTGCAAATCTTTTAAGACCCAAACCTCCCAAGGCAGGCAAAAAAGTTATTCTCGAAAAGATACCTTTTGTCTGGAACAAACTTTCGTTTAAATACAAATCGACAGTCCGCAACGTATTGAGATACAAGAGCAGATTTATAATGACCGTGTTCGCCGTCGCCGTTTCGACTGCGCTCGTAATGGCGGGACTCGCTTTACTCGATTTATGTCTTTTCCACGATTTCGGTTCGGCGGCGATTATAGGAGTGTCGCTCGTCGTGGTGATATTCGCGGGGCTTCTGACCGCCGTTGTAATTTATACGCTGACGAATATAAACATAAGCGAGAGAAACCGCGAAATAGCGACTCTTATGGTTCTCGGTTATCACGACGGAGAGGTCGCGGGTTATATTTACCGTGAGATATATATAAATTCCGCAGTCGGAATCATTTTCGGTTATCCGCTTTCCGCGTTGCTCATATGGGTTGTTTTCAAGGTAATGGGAATGGGTTTGTTAAGCGGGGTAAGCTGGTTTATGTGGCTCATAGCTCCCGTAATCGTAGTAATGTTTACACTGCTTATAACGTTAATACTTCGCCGTAAGATAGTTAAAATAAAAATGAACGACAGTCTGAAAGCGATAGAGTAAGAAATTCAGTCCGCGCGGTTTTCTAAACCGCACGGGCAATTTTCAAGTTAAAAATTTTGACAAACACTCATTATAATGATATAATTTTATCGATTAATTATTTTGGAGATAATATGAAAAGCCAGAGAGTTACGAATTTAAGAAGAAAAGTGTTTGCCGAGGTTGCAAGAATAGCTTATGAATCTGAAAATCCCGCAAGCGATTTAGAGGAGATACCTTACGTAATTACGCCAGACGAACAGCCTAAATACAGAGAAAGCGTCTACCGCGAAAGACAGATTGCCGCGGAACGCGTACGTCTTGCGATGGGTCTGTCGCTTCGTCCCGCAAATAAACCCGTAAGCATAACAGCGGGAATGGATAAGAGCACCATAGCCGATAAATATTACGAACCTCCGCTTATGCAGGTTATTCCTTCCGCCTGCGATAAATGCCCTGACAACGAGTATTGCGTTTCGGACCAGTGCAGAAACTGCCTATCGCGCGCCTGCGTAAAAGTTTGTCCCAAGGGCGCGGTATCGATTGTAAACGGCAAATCATATATAGACCAGTCAAAATGTATAAAGTGCGGTAAATGTAAGTCCGCCTGCCCTTATGATGCGATAGCACATCATAAACGTCCCTGCGCTACGGCTTGCGGAGTTAAGGCAATTAAAAGCGACGAATACGGCAGAGCGCATATAGACAATGAAAAATGCGTTGCTTGCGGTCAGTGTATGTCGGCGTGTCCGTTCGGAGCTATAGCGGACAAGTCTCAGATTTTCCAGCTCATACAGGCTATAAAGAAAGGCGACGAAGTAGTCGCCGCAGTAGCTCCCGCGATAGTCGGTCAGTTCGGAGCGAAAGCGACGGTCGGTAAAATGAAATCCGCACTTCTCGCGCTCGGATTTAAGGACGTCTACGAGGTTGCCGTCGGCGCCGACGTAGGCTGTATAGCGGAAGCTCACCACTATGTTAAAGAAGTATCGACGGGTAAACTTCCGTTTTTGTTTACGAGCTGTTGTCCCGCGTGGGCGGTTCTCGTAAAAAAACAGTTTTCCGACTTGGCTTCCGAAGTCTCGGAAGAGCTCACGCCTATGGTGGCGACGGCGCGTTCTATAAAGGTCAACCGCCCGAACGCGCGAGTGGTGTTTATAGGACCGTGCGCGGCAAAAAAGCTTGAAGCTTCGAGACGGACTGTCAGAAGCTACGTCGATTTCGTAATTACGTTCGAGGAGCTTGCGGGTATGTTCGACGCGAAGAACATAAATCCCGAGGAGATAGAAGAGCTCCCCGTGAAGCTCGGCGCTACGGGCGCGGGCAGAAGTTATGCTTGTGCCGGCGGAGTTGCGAGCGCTATCGAAAACTGTATAAAAGAGTACTACCCCGAAACGCAGGTCAAGATTCAGCACGCGGAAGGACTTTTCGAGTGCAAGAAGATTCTTACGCTTGCAAAGGCGGGTAAATTCAACGGTTATATGATTGAAGGTATGGGCTGTCCCGGCGGCTGTGTCGCTGGCGTAGGAACGATTATTCCGCCTGAACGCGCCAAGACGGCAGTAGAACAGATTGTAAAAGAGAGTGAGCAGTCCGTTCCGCCCAGAGAAATGGAAGACCTAGCTGAAAAACTGACGAAAATGGACTGAAACGGACCCCGCTTGACGCGGGGTTAAAATAAAATTTCGGAGTTAATAATTACTGTATGTACGATATAGCGGTTATCGGAAGCGGACCCGCGGGAATTTCCGCCTCAATAAATTTAAAGATACTCGGTAAAAATTTTATTTGGTTTTCGAGCCGTGATATTTCTAAAAAAGTTTCTCAGGCTCAGCTCGTAAAAAATTACTTGGGACTTAGCGAAATTTCGGGCGCGGGGCTGGAAAAAAGTTTTCTCGAACACTGCGAAATTATGGGAATAAAGCCCGAAGAAAAGATTGTAACGGGTATTTACGAAACGGACGGACATTTTACGCTGCTTGCGCAGGACAGCGCTTACGAGGCAAAGGCGGTTATACTCTGTATAGGAACGGAGGATAAAAAACCGCTCGAAGGCGAAGAAAAATTCGTCGGGCGCGGAGTCAGTTATTGCGCGACTTGCGACGGCTTTCTTTACAAGGGCAAAACTATCGCAATATATTGCACGGATAAAAAATTCGAACACGAAATCGAGTTTTTGTGCGGTATAGCAAAGACCGCTTACGTTTTCCCGCTGTATAAAAATTACGAAATCAAGAGCGAAAACGCGCGTATAATATTGAAACAGCCCTTACGTCTTTCGGGCGATACGAAATTGAAAAAAATCGAATATAAAGACGGGGAAGCGGAGGCGGACGGTCTGTTTATATTAAAGGGCGCGGTTTCGCCGTCAACTCTTGTGCGCGGTCTTGCAATCGAAAACGGGAGTATAGCCATAAAGCGGGATTGCTCGACCAATATTGCGGGAATTTTCGCCGCGGGCGACTGTACCGGCAGACCTTACCAGTATGCGAAAGCCGCCGGTGAGGGCAACGTCGCCGCTCATTCGGCTGTCGAGTATATTGCGAATCTGAAATAGTAAACCGGGGATTTTGTTTGACGAAATCCCTGTTTTATTGCTTTCTTAATTACTTGCGTTTAAAGGCTATTCGTGTTAAAATCTTAATAAGATATTATAACGACCGTTTAACGAGGTGAAATAATGCCCGATATCAATCTGTTGCCTGAAAATCTTTTATGGCTCGAATGTCTTTTGAGAATTTTATTGGCTATATTTCTCGGTTTCGCTCTCGGAGTGGAAAGACAGCTGCGTTTGAAAGTCGCGGGCATAAGAACGCACGTAGTAGTTGCGACGGGCGCGGCGCTTTTTACGGTCGTATCCAAATACGGTTTTACGGATACCGATTACTTTAACGCGGCTCAGGTTGCGGCGCAGGTGGTTTCGGGTATAGGTTTTATCGGCGCCGGTATGATTCTGCACAGACAGAACGCTGTTCACGGACTGACTTCCGCCGCGGGTATCTGGCTGACTGCGGCTATTGCAATGGCGGCTGCGGCGGGTATGTACTATATCGCGATAGGCGCGGCGGTGCTTATTATTCTCATACAGTTGTTTTTGCATCTGCCTTTCGGACTATTCAAGGAAAAACACTATACCGAAGTTAGAATAGTTTTCAAAAGCCCGACAGAAGATAGTCCTACGGTTATTAAGAAAATTTTTGCTATAACAAGTTTTACGGAATTTAAAGCGGAGCGTAAAGGCGACGATATAATCTATTATGCGGTACTTCATACTAAGAAAGAAATCAACGCGGAAATTATTTACAATATGGTAAACGAATATCCGTTCGTTATATCGGTAGAAAAGACGGAGAGCGACAGGTAAATTCAACTATTATGAAATTCACGGAAATTACTGTTCATACGACAAGCGAAGCAAGCGAACTTATCGCGGACGCGCTTTGGAATTACACTAACTACGGCGTAGCTATTTCAGACGTCAAGGACGTAATCGCCCTGCAACGCGATAAAGCTATGTATTGGGACTATATGGACGAAAGTCTTTTGGATAACGGCGACGTATTAGTAAAGGCTTTTATAACTTTGGAAGATACTCCGAAAACTTTACCGCTTATAAGAGAAGACATAGAAATTCTGAAAGAAAGAGGAAAAGGCTTCCTGAATTTCGGTACGCTCGAAACTACGGGCAAAGTAGTCGAGGGTGACGACTGGCTGGAAATCTGGCGCAAGCATTTCCGTCCCTTGCACATCGGCGAGAGAATAGTCGTCTGTCCCGAATGGATAGCGTATGAAAAAAAGCCGGACGAAAAGGTAGTAAAGCTCGACAGTAATATGGCTTTCGGCACGGGCGAACACGAAACTACGTCGATGTGTCTGAAACTTTTACAGGAATATTTGACGCCGCGTTCCGTTTGCATAGACGTCGGTTGCGGAAGCGGAATTTTAGGAATTTCGGCAATAAAGCTCGGCGCGGAATTCGCGTATCTGACGGATATAGACGATATAGCGGTAAAGAGCGCAACGCACAACTGCAAAATAAACGGAGTATCGGATAAAGTTAAAGTGGCTCATTCCGACCTTTTAAGCGACGCGGAAATAAAAGGGGATATTATGCTCGCGAATATTACGGCTGAGATATTATGCCGTCTTGCCCCGTCGATTCCGAAAAATCTCAAAGACGGCGGAACGCTTATTTTAAGCGGTATAATCGAAAGCCGTCTGCAAACTGTTAAAGATGCGTTCGGTGCGCAGGGGTTGACTTTGGAAAAAAGCATAAAAGAGGGCGAGTGGTACGCCCTGTCGTTCAGATTATGAGCGGGCGTAAGAGATTTTTCGTTCGGGAGATAGATTATCCCGAAATGAGCGAAGCGGTTCTCGACGGCGAAGAATTCATTCACGCAAAGACCGTACAGCGCGTCGAAGAAGGGACTGAAATAATACTTCTCGACGGTAGCGGAAAGGAGTATTCCGCAATCGTTGCGAAAATTTCCAAGCACAGCCTTACGGCGCATATAACGGGCGGGTGGGACGGCTCACGCGAACCGAAGACGGAAATTTATCTTTTGTGTGGCGCGCTTAAAGGCGACAAAACCGAACTCGCGGTTCAGAAAGCCACGGAACTCGGAGTCGGCAGAATAGGAATTTTTTCTTCGGAATACTGTTCTGCGTTTATGAACGCAAACAAAATAGAACGTCTCAATAAAGTCGCGCGCGAGGCGGCTAAACAATGTATGCGTTCACGCGCGCCGGAAGTCGTCTATTTCGATAAATTCGCGGACGCGCTTAATTCCGCGAAAGATTATAAAAACAAACTTTTCGCCTGCGAATTTGCCAAACAGTCGCAGACGGATATAATGAGTATAAACGGTTCCGCCGCGCTTGCGGTAGGAAGCGAGGGCGGTTTTTCTGAGAAGGAATTTGCGTTTTCGCAGGAGCTCGGTTTTTCAAGCATAACCCTCGGCAAAAGAATACTGCGAGCTGAAACCGCCGCCGTAGCTCTTACAGCGCTCGTTTCATACGCGCTCGGAGAACTGAGATGAAAGCGGTTGTATTCACGCTCGGCTGTAAGGTAAACGAAGTCGAATCGGCTTCCATTATGTCCGCTCTCGAAAATTTGGGTTTGGAGGTCAGCGATAATCTCTCTTACGCCGACGTTTATGTACTAAATACCTGCGCCGTCACACGCGAAGCCGAGAAAAAAAGCCGTCAGCTGGTGGCGAGGGTCAGAAAATTCAATCCCGACGCGAAAATTTTCGTCTGCGGGTGCGCCTCCGAAAAAGATAAAAAAAGTTTCGAAGACAGGGCGGTTACTTTCGTTACCGGCGCACGGAAAAAAGAGGAAATATTAAAGGCTTTTACGGATATTTACGGCGGAGCTTTTACTCAACTTCCTTATCCCAAGCAGACGAGAACCCGCGCGTTTATAAAAATTCAGGACGGTTGCAACAATTTCTGTTCGTACTGTATAATACCTTATCTCCGCGGCCGCGAGGTTTCGCGTCCCGTCGAAGATATTCTGAACGAAATAAATAATACGGACTGTACGGAGATAGTTTTAAACGGAATAAATATCTCCTCATACGAGGGCGGACTTGAAAGACTTGTTTCGGCTCTTAAAGACGTCGATAAGCGTATAAGGCTCGGCTCTTTGGAGTGCGGAGTAATTACGGACGCTTTTTTGTCCTCGCTTAGAGAATTGAAAGACTTTGCTCCGCAGTTCCATTTATCCCTGCAAAGCGGAAGCGACAGAGTGTTGAAGGCGATGAACAGACGCTATACGCGCGCGGTTTATATGGAAAAATGCCGTAAAGCGTATGAATATTTTCCCGATGCGGCTATAACTACCGATATAATAGCAGGATACGCGACGGAAACGGAAGAGGACTTTTTGCAAAGTCTTTCTGTAATCGAAGAAGTCGGATTTGCCCGCGTTCACGCGTTCGCGTATTCGCCGAGAGAGGGAACCGCCGCGTTCAGGCTCAAAGATATTCCCGCGGAAATAAAGTCCGAACGGCTTCACCGATTATTGAAAGCAGCTGAGCGGACGTCAACCGCGTTTGCTTCCCGTTTTATAGGAAAAAGCCAAAGCATAATCGCCGAGGAATTTGTTGACGGTTACACGAGCGGTTATACAGGTAATTATATCCGCGTTTATGTTCCGGATAAATTGCAGGCGGGTAAAAAATATAACGTAAAAATAAAGAATTTATATAAGGACGGTGTAATTGCCGAAACAGATGGTTAAATCAAAAAGCGCAATCGTGCGCGCGAAAATTACATATTTTTTCAAGGAAACTTTCCGTGCTCACTCAAAAGCCGAGTATCGGGAAATCTTTTCGCGCGGACTTACGAAAAACACGGAAGGCGTAACGGGCGCTTTTCCCTGGCTGTACGTCAGAGCGTTTTTCGTGCTGTTTATGCTTTTTACCGTTAACGTTTTGGTACTGCGCCTTACGAACAACACACTGTTCGTTCCTTCGGTAACTTTTCTCGGCGGAATTACTTTTACTATTCCTTTTATAATTCTTTTATACGAGCTGTATCCTAAGCGCGGTATAAGTTTACTTCTGATACTTGCCGTGCTCGTAGGCGGCGGAACGGCGGCTTGCTTATTGTCGCAATTGGGTTACGCGTTTTTACCCGTCACCAATAAATGGCTCGGCGCGGTTGTCGCGGGCGTTCTCGAAGAAATATGCAAGACGATACCTGCGATAATAGCGATTATAATTTTAAACCAGAAAAATCCGTACGCGTGTTTTCTGATTGCCGCGGCGGTAGGAGCGGGTTTTTCCGTAATAGAGGATATGGGATATATCTTCTATTACTCCGATAAATACGTATTCTTTTTCCACAGCGATATTCAGGCTACCGTCGCTATGTTCGCGGACAGAGGACTTTCTTCGTTTTGTACGCACATCGTATGGACTGGTGCGGTAGGCTGGTCGTACAGTCTTGCAAAAAGACTTTTAAGGTCGGCGGGACTCGTTATTTTCCTTTTGAGCATTACGCTTCATATCTGCTGGGATTTACCTTTCGAAGGCTGGGTAAAGGCTCTCGACATCCTGCTTTGCGTAATCGTAGCCGCCGCGCTGAATATTACGATAATTCATAAATCGCGTATCAATACGCTCGAACAGGAAATAAATCTGACGCGTCTCAACGATAAAATTATCCGCGAAGCCAAGAAAATGGGTGAACTTATGAGGTTCAGAAACGCGGGTAATCTGACTTTTTCTTTGAGCTGTACTTTTCTGTCGGTTATTATTTTAATTGTTTGCGCTATGCCGATAGGTATGGAATATACGACGGAAATTTATTCCGGTAAAGAGGAGTTTATTTCTTTCGTCGAGAACGGATATAATCTCGAAGCCGATTGGAACAGGAAATACGACGGGAAAAACGATAATTACGAAGAACGCATAATCGAAGGCGAGTTAACCTACGCGATACAGAAAGTAACTTTTTCGGGCGGGGCGTATTTTTACGGTTACTATTTTCACGATAATATGCCCGAAGAGAATCCCGACAGTATTGCGGTGGAACTCGATAACGAGAGCAGCAGAATAAACTGTACCGAATTCGAATTCGGAAAAGAGAAAATATGGGCGTTCGCCGTAAATACCAAACTTATAGATTATACTTATAATTCCGACGGCACCGTTACGGCGGTTTTAGACGCGGAAGAGTTCGAGGGATACAGTCTTCTTATAGGATTGAGCGCGGGAGGTTGCGCCGTTATGGTTGCGTGCGCGATAGTTCTCGTTTCTTTTAAAATAAAATTAGGGAGAGTAAAAGATGAAGAATAACGATTGTCTTTTCTGTAAGATAATAGACGGCTCGATACCGTCTGCAAAAGTATACGAGGATGAAAAAATGCTCGTTTTCAAGGACATAGAGCCCAAAGCAAAGGTTCACCTTTTAGCAGTCGCTAAGAACCATTTTAAATCTCTGTCCGAGATGGATGACGAACAGTCCGAACTCGTAAAGTATATGCTCGTAAAAATTCCCGAAATCGCAGAGAACAATGGCTGTGAAAACGGATACCGCCTTGTTATAAATCAGGGCGGGGACGCGGGACAGACCGTATTCCATCTGCATATACACATACTCGGCGGTCAGATTTTAGATTGGTGACGAAATGGTTTATACGATTAAAAACGAATTTTTGGAAATTTCGGTAACCGATGCGGGCGGAAATATGATATCCGTAAAATATCTCGGAGAAGAGCGTCAGTGGCAGGGAAACGAATTCTGGAAAAGCCAGGACGTAGTTATTTTTCCGATAATAGGACACGCGGGCGAATATACCGTCGGAGGAAAGACTTATAAACCGAAATCGCACGGCGTTGCAAGGTATTCCGTATTCGAGCTTTGTAATATAAATTCCGATACTCTGACTTTGAAACTTGTTTCCGACGCGTTTACCAGACAAACCTATCCCTACGATTTCGAATTATCTATAACTTACAAACTCGAAAAAACCACCGTGCATATAACTTACACGGTAGTTTCGAAAAACGGTGAAATTCCTTTTTACGTAGGAGGACACCCGGGAATGTACGCTCCCGGCGGCGAGGCGGTTATCGAGTTTGAAAACGAAGAATCTCCGCTGCTATATCCCGTCGGAAACAGCGAAGCCGTACGCCTTGACAAACTTAAAAGTTTTATTGCAAACAAAGACTTTTTCCGCGAATGTAAAACTTTCCAGCTTGCTCGGCTTTCGGGCGGAAATATTTACGCTCTTACCCGCGACGGTTATAGATATACGTATAAATCGGACTGTCCGGTATTCGCTTTTTGGAGCAATGAGGAGGGAGGCGATTATATATGCGTGGAGCCCTGGTGGGGTATAAACGATTCCGAAGGCGCGCCGAAAGAACTTAAAGACAAGCCGTTTATAAATTTTGCCGATGAAATAGGAAAAAGTTTTTCTTATTCGTTGACGGTAGACAAAATATAAAATAAAACACTCAGTTGCCGTCCGCAATTTTCTTTGCGGCGGCAATTACTTTTTCTTTGAGTTCCCGAGGCTCTAAAACTTTTACCGCGCCGCCGTAGCTTAAAATTTTATTTACAAGCCCGTCGTCGTCGGGCAGAGTCAGCCGCGCGACAAACGCCTGTCCGCTCGGTTCGATATTATCTATTCCGAGCCACTCTTCGGCTTCCGCAAGCGAGTTTTTATTTATTTCGAGCGTGACGTCCGTAAGATTTTCGGCTGAATAGTAGAAGTTTAAATCGATATCGTCGCGCGTAAATTCGCGCCTTTTAAAATTTTCTCCCGTAAAAGCCGCGCTCTTTATTCTGCCTATTTTAAACGTTCTGAAAGTCTGTTTAGTGTGACAGAACGCGTAAACGTACCAGACGTTTTGTTTGTATATCAGTACGTGCGGTTCGATAACGCGTTTCGAATGTTCTCCCCCGCGCGAAATATAATCTATCGAAATACTTTTTTTCTCGTTCACGGCGGTTTCGCATACGCGCATCTTTTCAGAAAACTTTTTACTTCCGCCCCAGGTTCCGCCGTCCACGATAAAATTACCGCAAACGGAAAGCTCGCGCTTTTCGTTTTTTTGTTGTCTTTGCAGTTTTTCAAGCGCGGAAATCACACTGCCGTCGGACACCTGCGACGCCATCGCGCTCAATGCGTTGATTGCCGAAGCGTATTCTTCGCGCGTAAAATAACCTGTAGGCAGACGGAAAGTATCCGGAATCGTAATTCCTCCGTATCTTCCGCGCGCGACGTCGACAGGCACTCCGCACACGTTGAGTTCATCAACATATCTGTATACGCTTCGCGTTGAAATATCGTAACGCCTTGCAATTTCTCGCGCTGTAAGTTTACGTTTGGACAATAGCAGCATAAGAATATTTATCATTGTCTGATATTTCATATATAACCTCGCTTTTATGTGTCATAATTAAGATTTTACGGTAATAATATAAACCGTTAAAATTAATTTAAAAAATTTTATCATATATGACAACTACTGTCAAGTATTAAGATTATAATTATGATTGCAGAATAAAGGAGGACGTAAAATGACGTTTACGGCTTATATAGAAAGACAGAAAAACATTATAAGGAGCAGACACGAAGGCGAAACTTTTCTTGTACAGAGGGGAGAGACAATACCGTTGAACGAGAGCGAAAAATTATTGAACGACCTTTGCGGACTGAAAGGTCTTAATAAAAAAGAAAGGCAAACCTTTCGCAGGGTTATATGATTTATTACGTAAAACGCGTGATAAATCTCTCAATCAAAGTTTCGGTTCTGATTGTTCTTACGATTATAATTATTTAAAAAACTCCTCCGATTTTTTTCGGAGGAGTTAATAATTTATTTGACTTTTACTATCTCGTTGACAGCCGCTTTCATTTTTTCGAGCGCGGTTTCCGCGTCGGCTTTATGGTGCGCCTTTACGGAGAAATATATTTTGAGTTTGGGTTCCGTGCCGGAAGGTCTTACGCATATAAAACTTCCGTTTTCGAGTTCGTAATAAACGCAGTTTGTAAGAGGAGAACCTATCTCTGAAACGGCGCCCGTAGCAAGGTCGGTTTTAATGTTTTTGGAATAATCGCGTATAACGGCAACGTCGTAAATGTCGAACTTAGAAACGGGATTCGTTTTGAGAGAGTCCACGACCGCGTTCATATCTTTCATAGCGTTAAGACCTTTGAACGGTATGGAAATGTTACAGTCTAAAACGTAACCGTAAGTATCGTAAATTTCCATAAGACGCTGATATACGGTTTTGTTTGCCGCGGAATAATAACAAACCATTTCCGCGCAAAGCATCGAAGCGACTACCGCGTCCTTATCTCTCGCGTGCGTACCGCGCAGATAACCGCAGCTCTCTTCGAAACCGAATACGAAAGTATAGGAGCGGTCCTTTTCCCAAAGCTTGATTTTCTCGCCTATGAATTTAAAGCCTACGGGAACTTCGAAAAGTTCTACGCCGAACTGTCTGCAAATTGCTTTCGCCATACCGGTAGTCACGAAAGATTTTACGACGGCCGAGTTTGCGGGCAGTTTGCCTTCCTCTTTAAGTCTGGTAAGAATGTAGTCCAATAACAGAATTCCGACCTGATTTCCGGAAAGCGCTTCGAATTCTCCTGAATTGTTTTTAACCGCAACGCCGAGTCTGTCGCTGTCGGGGTCTGTGCCGAACACGACCGTCGCACCGATTTTCTGCGCGAGCGCGATGCCCATAGAAAGCGTTTCTTTGTACTCGGGGTTGGGAACTTCGACAGTGGAGAAATAGGGGTCTTTTTCCGTCTGCGGTTTAACGACGGTAGCGTTGATTCCTATCTTTTTCAGAATGGCTGTGACGGGGATATAGCCCGAACCGTGAACGGGAGTATACACGAGTTTTAAATCTTTCCCGCAGGTCTTAACGGCTTTTTTTGAAAGAGTAAGTTTTTTTAATTCTTTATAATATTTTGCGTCCGTTTTTTCGGGAACGGGCTTAATAAATTTTTTAATCTGTTCGGGGGTAGGAGCGGGAATACCGAAATAATCTTCCGATTTCTTAATGAAATCAACCACGACGGCAGTGTCCTCCGGACTCATCTGAGCGCCGTCCGCTCCGTAAACTTTGTAACCGTTATACTGTTTGGGGTTGTGAGAAGCGGTTATCATAATTCCCGCGGCGGCGTTAAGTTTTCTGACGGCGTAAGAGAGCATAGGAACGGGATGAACGTCCGAAAAGACGCGCGCCCTTATATCGTTTGCGGCGAGCACTTCCGCGGCGGCTTTCGCGAATTCGTCGCTTTTGAGCCTCGTGTCGTAAGAGATTACGACCCCGCGCGACATAGCCTCCGCGCCGAGCGTTTTAATGAACTCGGCTAAACCTTGCGTAGCGCGTTTAACGGTGTAAATATTCATCATATTAGTGCCGTAACCGATAATTCCGCGCATACCCGCGGTACCGAATTCGAGCTCCGCTCCGAAACGGTATTCGATTTCTTCTTTATCGTTTTTTATGCTTTCGAGTTCGTTTCTGCCTTCGGCGTTCAAACGTTCGTCGTTAAGCCAATTTTCATATATATTTAAATAATTCATTATTATACTCCGAATTTAAACTTCTGACATTATTATATAAAATAATCTATTCATTGTAAAGTGCGAAAAGTAAAAAATTTTCAAATTTCCGTGTTTTTTATCTGTTTCTGCCCGTAAATAATAAAAAACGCGCATTGCCGAAGCAAAACGCGCGTTTTCGAATATGATTTTATTCCCCTTTGAAAAACTCTTCGCGTGTAAGCGTATGTTCTTTCTCCGGTTTTATAATGGTTTTTTTATCGATGAAATATTTAAGTTCTTCACGGTCGTAGTAGTTGACGAATTCGAAACTTAAAAGTATTACGTAACTCGAAGGAATGGTAATCAGTTCCGCAACGCCGAACGTGAATATTATTGCTCCGACGTTTAGCGCGAATATGATAAGAACGAGTACGATAAAATTGGAAAGCACGTTTAAAGTTCTTTTCCGTCTTCTGTCGAACGTATAAACGAACGCTTTTTTCTGTCCCGCTTTACCGCGGATAAGGGCGGGAAGCCAGTCGGTCGTAAAAGTCATTTTCACCGAAATAGCTACGACGATTGCCGTTACGAACAGGAATATTTTTATCGGCAGATATAAAAACGGAATGAGCGCGAACAGTTTGAAAATAATCAGATAGCCGATAATACAGCAGGCTGCGTCGTAAGCGAAAGAAAGAGGAACGTAAATAAGATTGTAGAGCGAAGCCTCTTTCAAGTTACGGACGAGCGTCACCAAAAACGGCGAATTGGCGTGCAGAGCCATTTTATCGTTTATAATCGACGCGGTTGCATAGTTGCCGAGCCCCGCGAAAAATTTGTCCACGAGTTTGATTAAAACTACTCCGACGACGCCCCAAGCGATGTTAGCCCTGTTGTCGGCGATAAGATTCATCAAAGCCGTAAAAGCGGTTTTAATCTGTTCGGTAGCCTTACCGACGTCTATGGAATTTCCCTCGACAAGGTTTTTCAAAAAAGACTTTACGCCTTCGGTCAGATTAATGAAATCCACCGAACCCGTAAGTTCGTTAATGAACGGAGTGAGTATAGCGGCTGTAAGCCCTATACTTATCAGCGCAATAATCAATCTGTATAAAAGCTGTTTATACGTGACCGTAAAATTGTCGACGAATACGTGAAATGTATGTTTGAATTTCATAATTTTATCCTGTCGTTACGCTTTTGGTAATTATTTTTTCGCCGTTAATGACAATATAAAGATAGCTTCTCGCACCGTATCTCGTAGCCGAGCCGGGGTTTACAATCATAACGCCGTCGATTTCGTCTTCGCGCGGAATATGCGTATGTCCGTACAGCGCAAGTTTACAGCCGAGTTCTTTTGCTCTTTCCGCTAAACGTGCGAGTGTTGTTTTAACGGAGTAGCGGTGCCCGTGGCAGGCGAGAATTTTTACGTCTTCGGCCTGTATGATTTCTTCGTCGGCTCCGAGCTTGGGCAAGTCGCAGTTTCCGTTGATTACGTGAGTTTTCTCCGGATATTTGGAGGCGATGAAATTTCCGTCGGCGGAAGTGTCTCCGAGGTGAATTATCAAGTCGCTTTCTTTAAAGATTGCGTCAAGTTCTTCTATACCTCGTTTATATCCGTGTGTGTCGGATAAAACGACTATGGTTTTCAAATTTTACTCCTCAAATCGCACAGTGCGCGATAGCGGTGCGAAACCGAATTTTTTTCTTTCGCGCTTGCAAGACCGAAACTTTTGTCGAGGTCTTTCGAGAAGAACAGGCAGTCGTATCCGAAACCGTTGTTTCCGATTTCCTCCTGTAAAATAGTGCCTTCGGTAGCGCCGAAACCGAAATAGGTCTTGCCGTCCGGAAAACAAAGACATACCGCGCTTTCGAAATGCGCTTTACGGTCGGTTATACCTTCTAAACGTTTCAAAAGCAGTTTTCTGTTCCCTGCGTCGCCTTCGCCCGAAAACCTCGCCGAATAAATTCCGGGACCGCCTTTCAGCGCGTCTACGCACAATCCGGAGTCGTCTCCGAGTGCGGGTATGCCGAATTTTTCCGCAATGAACTTCGCCTTGATTTTAGCGTTTTCCTTAAAAGTTTTTCCTGTTTCGGGAATATCGCCTTCAAAGCCGAGCTCTTGCATTGAAACTATTTCCGCGCCTTTGAAAATCTGTTTGATTTCGCGTATTTTGTTTGCGTTTCCGCTTGCAACGGCAATTTTAGTAAGTTCCATATAAGTATTATACATTATATAATAAAAAATGTAAAGTAATCACCACTCGGAATTATGCAGTCTGCCTTCCGTTCTGAAACCTTCGAAGCCGATTTGTCTTAAACCTTCGTAGACCGCGACGGCAACCGAGTTGGAAAGGTTGAGGCTTCTCGTTTCCCCCAACATAGGTATTCTAAGACATTGTTCTTTATGCGTTTTTAAAAGTTTCTCCGGCAGTCCTTTCGTTTCCTTGCCGAAAACCATAAAATCGTTTTCGGAGAATTTCGCATCCGAGTGCTTTTTAAGTCCTTTGGTCGTGAAAAACCAAAAACGCGCGTCCGGAAATTTTTCTTCAAGCTCGCGAAAGCCGTCGTAATAAAAAATTTCCACTTCGTCCCAATAATCGAGTCCCGCCCGTTTTAAATATCTGTCGGTAACTTCGAAACCGAGCGGACGGACGAGGTGTAGTTTACAGCCTGTTGCGCGGCAGGTCCGTACTATATTTCCGGTATTCTGGGGAATTTCCGGTTCAACCAAAACTATATTAAACATATTAATATTTTAAAATAAACGAAAAAAATATGCAATCGAAACGAGTGGCGGTTTTTTTGTATTTTATTTGACAGCGTAAAAAAAAACTGATAAAATTTATTCAGGAACTATACTTTAAACGTTTCGGAGAATATAACTTATGATAAAATCACTTATGCTCACTGGCGGGGATATTCTGACGATAATAAACAGCGCGTTTTTTATCCTCGGAGGCATAGCGGTATTTATGCTCGGTATGAATATGCTGGGTAGCAATATCGAAAAAGCCGCGGGCAAGTCTATGCGCCGTCTTATGGGCAAAGCGACGAAAAACCGTTTTATAGGAGTCGGAACGGGCGCGGCGATTACGGTAATTTGTAACAGCTCGTCGGCTACCACCGTTATGATAGTAGGTTTCGTTAACGTCGGTCTTATGACGCTGACTCAGGCGGCTTCGGTGATTATGGGCGCGAATATAGGTACGACTATTTCCGCGTTCGTAATGGCTCTTTCGTCGGTGGGCGGTACGCAGTTGTCGATTGCTGCGGTATTCGCGCTCGTCGCGTTCGTGGGATTCGTCTTTACGATAGCGGGAAAAAACGAAAAGTTAAAGCAGATAGGCACAATTTTAGAAGGCGTCGGAGTTATATTCGTAGGTCTTAACGTTATGTCGAGCGCTGTAAACGGTATGCTTGACAATCCGAACGTGGAAACGGCGGTAAAGGGGTTGTTTACGTCGCTCGGCAACGGCGATAAAGCGCTTACGTGGGAAATACCGGTTTTATTCTGTCTCGGCGCGCTTTTAACGGGGCTTATGCAGTCGTCGGGCGCGCTTACGGCAATCGTAATTTCACTTGCCAGCGCAAATCTTATTAATCTCGAAATGGCTATGTGCATAATTCTCGGCACCAACGTCGGAACTTGCGTCACTTCGCTCATTTCTTCGGTCGGAACCAACGTAAACGCAAAACGCGCCGCTATGGTTCACCTGTTGTTCAACGTTATGGGCTGTCTGATATTTATCTGGCCGGTAGCGTTTGCGGGAAAGTACATAGCCCGCGCATTAAGCGGAATAGATACCCAGTGGCAGATAGCGATTTTCCATATGGTGTTCAATGTTTTGACGACGGCGATTCTTTTACCTTTCTTAAAATATCTCGTAAAACTCGCCTGCATTATTGTCCGCGATAACAAAGGAGTGGAAACCGACGACGCCGAAACTCTTGACATACGTCTTTTGAAAACTCCCGCCATAGCGGTAGGACAGGCGCGCAAACAGTTGATTCGTATGGGCGAAGACGCTTTCGCGAACTACAAACTGTCTCTCGAAATGCTTTTGAAAGGCGATTTGTCCAAAAGAAAGCAGTTTGCCGAAACGGAAAACAATATCAACGCAACTAATAAATATATAGTTTCGTTCCTTATTCGGTTATCGCTGACGGAAATTTCCGAGATAGACGAAAAGAAGGTAAGTTCGTTTTACCGCGTTGTTTCGGATATTGAAAGAATAGGCGACTATGCGGAAAACATCGTCGAGTATGCGGAAAAGATAGTTGAAAATCACATCGATTTTACCGACGAGGCGAAAGAAGAAATTCGCGAAATGGATATGCATATAACCAATCTTTACAAATACGTTTACAGCGTTTTCTCGGGAAGCGATTTAAGTTATACTCCCGATGTCGAGCGCGAAGAACAGGAAACCGACCGTATGAACAACATAATGCAGCAATCGCATTTAAAGCGTATGACGGAAGGAAAGTGTACGCCGGAAGCAGGCGCGCTGTTCTTACAGCTTGCCGTCAATATGGAGCGTATAGGCGACCATATGCACAACATAGCGAACTCCGTTAAAGAGTACGGACACGGCGCAATATATACAGAATCGTAAAAAAATAATAACCGCGCGTTAAGGATATCCGTTATAGAGATTTTCTTGTGGACAGAGAAATAGCGTACTATCTTCGTTTGCGAAGTATAGTGCGCTATACTTTTTCTTTTCTTTATGCGGAACGTTAAGAAATTTATTGTACAATGACATAAAGGGAACAGCCTTTATTTTGAAAACTTCTCCTTTTTCATTTTATTAAGTTCGATTTTTAATCGTTTTCTGATATTTTCGGTTTCAAAGTCCCTTACGGTAAAATTGCAATCTTTGCCATACGCTTTTCCCGATAATGTTACATAGTGGACGCAGTCAATTTCACTAACATTGATGGATTCAAATTCGTCTTGCAGTTTATAACTTTCAAGCTTGAAATGCTTATTGCTCAAAATAATTTTTACTTTCTTTACATATAATTTTATTGCTTTTTTAATCATCTTGTTCACTTCCGCGCGGGTGTAAAAAATACCCTCGTGATCGAAACTGCATTGTTCAACTTCAAATTCGATAGACATGCCGTTTACCTCATACCCGACCAAATAATCTATGCCTTCCAAATCTATTAATTTTATAAGCGAACTGCCTTTCGGGGAATAGTTTAAGTTAATGGTTCTGACATATTCGATATTGTCTTTTATAGTTTGTTCAATTGAATTTTTTGCATTAGGGTCATTTTCCTTTTGGTAAAGAATTTTAAATCCTGTTTCGATTTTGTCGTCTATAACGCCATAAGCTAAATTGTATCCGGCATAGAGTCCTCTCTTCAATTTTTTAAGCTGAAAGCCTTCAACTTGAATGCCTTTCATCATTTCAATTAAACTTTTTATTGTTTGCGCCATTTTATAACTCCTAAAAATGTCGGAATAATAATTGCGGCATCTTTTTCGTTAAATTGCCGGTTATCGTAGTTTCAATATAGCATAACCGTAATAAAAAAGCAAGGACTGTTTTTATCGTCCTTGCTTTAATCTCTATGAAAAACACCGTTAAGCGCGGTTTTTTTATTCTTTGTTTTCGTCTTCGGTTATTGCGGCTTCGGCAAGAGGTTCTGAAAACGGTTCGGGTTTCGCGCGCAAACCTGCAAGTACTTTTTTACGTATCGCAAGGAACGCGAAGTACGCTCCGTCAAAAGCCCAGAACAGACAAACGTAAGCAACGTAGACCAAAGCCACGTACAACAGGTTCATTTCCCATTTCCATATTTTCAAAGGAATAACGGGCACGTTCACGGGGAGCGGATTGACCTGCGTGAAAGCGTAGTTAGGAAGATTGAAATCTCCGTTTTCGTAACTCAAAGAATAACCGTTATATGTATAGCCTTCGAGGAAAGACGATACGAGCCCGCTCGCGAGAGTTGCAAGTATGATTACAACAAAATAGTAAACGAGCGGAATTATGCAGTCTTTGATTTTAAATTTGTATTGTCCGAGCGCCGTCGGTAAAACGCACAGCGCAAATAACAGACAGTGCGTAAGACAGAAAAAGAGTATCGAGTAACTGCAGAATATTCCGTAATCAGACATCTCGTCTTTGCCGAAATATATAAATACGGTCAGCGCTCCTACCGCGTGAACGAAAAAGGAGATAGAGTATAGTACTCGTTTTCTGAGAAATACCGAAAGACAGGCGACGTATACGCCGATATTGCATATAAATAGCGGAACGGCAGAGAATACGTAACTGTAAACGTTGTAACCGTCGCCGAGCAAGACGGAATCCTTGCTGTGATACTGTATAAGCAAGACTATTGCGGTTGCGACGAGATAATCCTGACGTTTGTTTTCGTTTTGGAATTTAAGGAAATAATATGCTCCTATGGTGAACCCTGCAAGTATGAGTACTGCAAGCAGATGCCAGACGGTGAAGTTTCTGAACCATAGAAAGTGCGAGGGGGAGTAGTCGTTTATATCGAAAAAGTTTTCGAAAATATTGAGCGGAATACACGCGGTTATAGCGAAAGGCAGATACGCAAAGCTTTTTATTTTGGCTTTGTAACCGTCGCGGACAAACAATCCCGCACAGATAAAAAGGTACAGCGCGTTGGATATGAAAAACAGGGCTATGTTGACGCTTTTGGGAATGAACTCGTTGATTCCGGCAAAACAGAAATCGGCGGGAGTGCTGTTTTCCGTAACGGAAGTAGCGTTGAAAAATTCTCCGAACGTGAAACAGGAAACTATTACGAAAACGGGCAGAAAATATTTCGCCGTATCCGAACAGCATTTTTTGTTATAGAACACGGCAAGAGGGATGAGAAGCAGTCCCGCTTTTTTCATCCATTGACAGAATACGAAAACAAATCCGTACTCCGATACGCGGTTGAATATGTAATAGTCCGATACAGTGAAAGAAAGTACTAGCGTGACCGCAATAAGAATTACGGCGCAGACTTTCAGACCTATATCCGTTTGCCTCTTAAGTTTCATAACGAATATATTTTAATATATAATAGCATAATTGTCAACAGGCATATTTTTCTTGTAAATTCGGTACGCTCCCGTCGGCGAATTAATTTCGTCTAATTCAAAGTTTCGATAAGACAGCCGTTTCGCTCGTAATAGCTCAGCATTTCGGGAATTTTCTTTTTATCGTAACTTGTAATGCAATCGGAAAGTACGCGGACGGTATAACCGTTTTTCGCCATATTATAGCACGTCGACTTCACGCAAGCCACTGCGTCGGCGCCGGCAATGTAAAATTCTTTTATGTTGTTTTTATTGATAAAATCCGTAAATTCTTCGCTTGTCAAAGCGTTGCCTTTGCTTTTCACGAATATATTTACAGACGCGATTTTCATATCCGCAACTAATTCTGCGCCGCGAGTATCGGGCTTAAAAGTACGGGTGCCGGCTGACAAGTTATAGTGTTTTACGTATACGATATGAATATCGTTTTTAACGGCCCGTTCGATAGCCGCGTTTACGTTGTCTATTATATCTTTATAGTTTTTGGTAATGTCGTTCTGTAAGTCTATTACAACCAATGCTTTATCTTTCATTTATTTTACCGTTATTTTTTTATTCCGCTGTTTTCAGCAAATAAATTATATCACAACCGACAAGCGTTTTCAAGCGCATTATTTCAGACTCGGACGGGTAATTTTAAAAAAACGTTGCTTTCTAAATAAAAACGTGTTATACTGCATATGCGAACATCTGAATATCCCCGAATAGGAGTACTTTGGTAAAAACGTACTCTCGACCTTTTCGTGGGAAAGATGTTCGCAACATTGAGAGATGCGTTTTTCGGCGTGTTTCTCAAAAGAACACGCTTTTTTTAATAGGGGGGAGGTTTTAAATGAAAGTCGAAAGATTAGAAGCGGTTGCTCTTGATAAAAAAACCGCGCAATTTTACGCGGAAACGGTCGCTTGCAGACAAACGGGACGGCAGGTTGGAAAAGTTAAATATCTCGGAGGAGGCTCGTTCGGCAGAGCATACAAAGTCTGTTTTAAAGACGGTGAAAAAATAGTCGTTAAATTTTTAAGGGCGCAAGGTATGCTCGAAAAAGAAGTTTACGACCTCGGTATACTTTCGGAAAACTGTCCGGTTAAAATTCCGCGCGTACTTTTTTCACGCAAAGCGGACGCGGAAATTCCCGTCGACTGTTACGCAATGGAGCTGATAAATGGGAGCAACGCCGTGTTCTCTCTCGGTTTGCTTTTGAAATCCAAGCAGAAACGCAAGCGGTTTGCAGACGAGGTTACGACCGCTCTGCATAATATCCATTGCCGTAAAAACGGTAAGTTCGGCGATACTTTAAATCCCGTATACGACGGTTGGCTCGATTTCTATAAGCCGTATGCTGAGCAGGTTTTGAATATAGCTGAAGAATTGTTTTCCAAAGGAAAACTTCCTGAAAAAGTTATCGTAACTATGCGTACGGCTTGGGAAAAATTCGATGTTATTTTCTCGGAAGAAGTTACGGACGCGTGTCTTATTCACGGCGATATTAATATCGCCAATATTATGATTGACGAAAAGCACGAACTAAGCGGATTTATCGACCCGCTCAATTCAATGTACGCCGACCGCGAATACGACTTGTTTCAGTTCGACAATCTGACGGGAAAATGGTTCCGCCTCCGCGAAACGTACGTAAAAAAATACGGCGCAAGTAAATTCTGCGACGCGAAATGCGCGTTTTACGGACTTTTCCACGAAGTTTACAGTTATATAAAATCGGGAATGCTCGTTAATTTCATTATGAATCCGCTTGTGAGGAATATGAAAAAGAGGCTCGCGGAACTATGATGTCTTTGGGCGCGAAAATTACGGGTACGATAATAAGAATTTACACTTATAAATACCGCAAAAATCATTTATCGCTTTCCAGTTCCGTAAAATTCAAGAATAAAAAATACACTCCGCCCAAAAATTATAAATTCGTAGTAAAGCTATTCTGCGGAACGAAAATCGAAATTTTATCTCCGAACTCGCCCGACTGCCGTTATGCAATCGTGCATTTCCACGGCGGAGGAAGCACTCAGACAATGAACGGTATGTATAGAAGAGTTTCGGAAAAACTGTCTGAGCTTTCAAACGCGGAAGTCTATTCTATCGACTATAAAACGGGAGAGGAGCTCGTCTATCCTTCCGTGCACGACGAGTGTTATACGGCTTACGTCGAACTCGTTTCGACGGTTCTCAGAGATAAAAAAATCATAGCGATTGGCGACAGCTTCGGCGCCAACATTCTGTTGTCCGTATGTCTCAGGCTTCGGGATAAAAACCTGCCTCTGCCCGACGCTATAATCTCCGTATCCTGCTGTATCGACCTTGCCGCAACGGGTAGTTCTTACGAAAAGAACTGTTACAGAGACCCTCTTTATTCTCTGCCGAAAAACCAAAGTTTCAAGGAGTATGAAAAGGATATAAGACGGAAAATCAAATACGTAGGAGATGCTTCGCCGTACGATAAGTTTTTATCTCCCGCATACGCCGATTACGACGCGTTCCCGCCGATGCTGATACAGTGCGGAGAAGCCGAAACTTCCGAAAGCGACAACGATTTGCTTTACGAAAAAGCTTTGAAATGCGGAGTAAACGTCAAAATGACGAAATATTACGGAATGTGGCACGATTTTCAGTATCTTACTCCGTTTCTGAAAGAAAGCAAACAAGCTTGGCGCGAAATCGGCGAATTTTTGAATTCCGTTATGAAATAACCGCGAGTATATTCGCGAAAAGTAAAATAAGCCTTGTTAATACGGTTACGTATTCGTTCGGCGCAAACTAAAAGACGATAAGACGTTTGTTCCTATCGTCTTTTTATACGTCAACTTTCCGTTTCCGAGTTTTTGACGGAAATCAAACTAAAGCCCGCGCGGGTTTTTATTTTCCGGCAATTAAAAAAATTTAATTACATATTGCAAACGTTGCAAAGCTATGTTAGAATAAAGTAAATTGAATATCTCACAGACGGGTATACCCGTCTCTTGCTTATAAAATAAGCAAGAGAAAACTATTAATTGCAAAGGAGAACGTGATGAGAAATATCGCTATAGTGGAGGACGAGGACGGCGCGGCGGAAGTTCTTTGCGAATATATAAAGCGGTTTTCAAATGAAACGGGGCAGGAATTCCGAATCGACAGGTTTCGCGACGCGGTTGATTTTTTAAGCGGTTACAAAGCCAAGTATGCGGTCGTGTTTATGGACATACAAATGCCTCACCGCGACGGTATGAGCGCATCCGTCGAACTCAGAACCTTGGATAAAACGGTTTCGCTGATATTTATCACCAATTTAATACAGTACGCGCAAAAGGGCTATGAAGTGGACGCTACCGCTTACATTATCAAGCCCGTGCAATATTACGATTTCGCGCTTAAATTCAGAAAGGCGCTTGACCTGTACGTTATGAACGAGAAACAGGATTTTGTGCTGAATACGTCTAAGGGCATTTGCCGTATATCCACGGATAAGCTTATTTACGTAGAGATAGTCCGTCATCGGCTTTATTATAAAACGGTTGACGGCGTAGTGGAGAGGACGGGCGTACTTTCGCAGGTTGAAGCAGAGTTGAAAAAATTCGGTTTCTTACGGTGCAACCAATGCTATCTGGTAAATCCGCGGTTTATCGTGGCTGTCGACGGTTCGAGCGTTCAGCTCGGTACGGAAACGCTTGCAATAAGCCGTCCCAGAAAAAAAGCGTTTATGTCCGAGCTTGCCGCCTGGTATGCGGGGCTGGGTGAAAAGTTATGACGTTTTCTCAGGTTTTGTATATTTACGGCATTATAATCGTCGAGTTTTTATTCGAATACTCGGTTTTTGCAGTGCTATTTCTGTATAAACTCAACCGCAGAAATAAATTTGCATTACGGGCGGCGCTCGGTTTCGCGGCGATATTCGCTCTCGGCTTGCCCGTAGCCTGTTTTTATACGGTTTTCGGCAATACGGTATGGGGCCGGATATTTGTTTATACGTTTCTTTTTTTGGCGTTTACTCTGCTATCTTATCTTTGTTTCGAGGAAAGCTATTTTACGGTGCTTATCGGTTGCGGTATGGCTTACGCCGCGCAGAACCTTGCCTATAAAGTATATCTGTTAATCTGGACTTTCGGCGAACGGCTTCGTCTTTACGATAATTGGGGCGGTCGTTTCGACCTTTTTTACCGACTTGTTTATTATACGGTTTTTATAATCTGCGCGGTGAGTTTCTATTTCCTGTTCATAAAAAGAATAGCAATAAAGCTTAAAAACAGGTCTTTAAACTACAAAATGCTTTTAATTACGTTCTTCATTTTGGGCATAACCGTTTTTTTATGCTCGGTCGAAGACGTGTATTTTGCAAAACTCAGCGTCGAGCGTGAGAACAGGTTCGATAATTACTTTTATTACGTACTCAGGCAAACTGGCAACGCGTTTTCGGCGGTGTGCTGTTTGATTGTAATTTTGCTTGCATCGAAGTCCATTATGGAAAGCCAGCTTTTAAAAGAGGTCGAGTATCTCAAATATGCCGTACAGCAGGGTGAAAAACAATATCAGATTTCCAAAGACAGCATCGAGCTTATTAACGTCAAATGCCACGATATAAAGTACAAGCTCGACGCGTTGAGCGCGCAGGGAACTATGCGCGCCGAAGAATTAAAGGAACTGCGCGACAGCATTTCCTTTTACGACTTGAAAAAAGATACGGGCAACGGTTTGCTCAACGTGCTCATTAACGAAAAAAGTCTGTACTGCGAACAAAACGGTATAACGCTGTCCTGTATGATTGACGGCAAAAAATTGGACTTTATCGAGGCGGGGGACTTGTACTGTCTTTTCGGAAATCTCATAGACAACGCTTTGGAAGCGGTCAAGGAAATAGCGGAAAAGGAGCGCAGGATAGTAAACGTTTCCGTCAAATCCAAGGGCAACATCGTAATAGTGCAGGAGGAAAACTATTTCATAGGAGAGCGCAATTTCTCCGACGGACTTCCGCTTACCACTAAGTCTGATAAAAGCAGTCACGGCTTCGGTATGCGCAGTATGGGTATGATAGTCGAAAAATACGGCGGCGAACTCAAAGCGTTTACCGCGGACGGAATATTCCATTTAAACATCATCTTTACGGGCAGGTAAATTTTAATTTTTGACAATATGCGAAAAAAAATTACAGTTTAAGGAACGTATCTTGTTTGCCTGTTGCAATTCTTCTATAATTTCGACGCTAAGTTCCGTATACGGCTTTTACCGAACCGATTAGCGGAAGTTGCGAAATTAATTAATAAGGAGAAAAAGTAAATGGCAAAAAAAGCAATGTCCGTAAAAAAATCGCTTGCTGTTTTCGTGCCCTGCATTTCTGCGGTGGCGGCTGTAATGCTTGCGTTGGTTATCGCCGCGTCTATGTTCTGGCAGGACATAAGCTTGTGGCTGTACGGCCGTTCGCAAAATACCGACGCCGCTGTTCTGGAAAGCGGTGCCGAGCTCTGCGAGGACATAGTTGAAGAAGGCGTTGTGCTTTTGAAAAACGAAAAAGACGATAAAGGCAACGCGGCTTTGCCTCTTACAAGTCAGGAACTCGATAAGGGGGTTAACGTGTTCGGTTGGGCGGGCTACGATTGGATGACTATGGCTTTCGGCTCTGGCTATGCGAACACCGACCTTCAGAAAGTCAAACTGTTTCCTGCTTTGGAAGCGGCTGGCATCAAGTATAACGAGAACCTTTACAATTTATACAAAGATTATTATACCGCTCACGTAAAAGTTTACGGCGAACAGGACTACTTGGAATACAGGGGCGGCGTCAGATTCGGTTCGGAAGAAATTTTCGTATTGCGCGAGCCGAGCTATAACGATTACATTACCGAGGCTATAAAAAGCGACGTTATAGATAGCGGAGTCGGTCTTGTCGTTATCGGCAGAACGGGCAGTGAAAGCAAGGACTTGTCCGCAACCGAACAGGTAAGACAGACCGAAGCGGGAAAGAATACAAAAAAGACTTTTAACGACAGACATTATCTTCAGCTTTCTCCCTACGAAGAAAATATGATTAAAGCCGCAACCGAGCTTTGCGAAAAAGTCATCGTCGTACTAAATACTGCCAACACTATGGAAACGGGCTTTATCGAGAGCGAGGAAATCGACGGCGCGCTTCTCGTCGGTATTACGGGACTTTCTGGAGTTAACGGTCTTATAAACGTTCTTCGCGGAGAGAAGGAAGAGGCAGTGCCCGAGCTTGACGAAGACGGCAACGTTAAATACAACGAAGACGGTACGCCCGTTTATAAAAAAGACGCCGACGGCAACGTTATCACCGAGAAGAAACTGGTTTCACCCTCGGGCAGAACGGTAGACACCTACGCTTACGACATTATCGGCACTACTCCTTCGGCTGTAAACCAGGGTAATAAAGGCAACGGCGAAGTGGGTGCGGGAACCGTTTACGAAAACCGCAAAGCCGAAAGAGATTCGCGTTTTAAAGCTTACGTGGACTATTCGGAAGGAATTTACGTCGGCTATAAGTGGTTTGAAACCGCGGATGCGGAAGGCTATTGGTCAGGCGTGGATAACCAATACGGAAAAGGTTACGACGGCGTCGTTCAATATCCTTTCGGATACGGACTTACATACGCGGACTTCGAATGGGAAATTACGGACGTAAGTATTCCCTCGGGTTCGGAACTTAAATCGGACGATAAAATCGAAATTACCGTTAAAGTAAAAAACAACAGCAAAACTTACCCCGGCGCGGACGTGGTACAGCTTTACTACACTCCCCAATATATAAAGGGCGGTATTGAAAAAGCTTCCGTAAACCTTGCCGATTTTGCAAAGACCGGAGTTATTCAGCCGGGCGGTTTCGACGTGGTAACGCTTTCGGTCAGCGCGCAGGGTATGTCTTCGTACGACTGTTACGACAAAAATAATAACGGTCACACAGGTTACGAGCTTGACGGAGGCGACTATCAGCTACGCCTTATGAAAAACTCGCACGAGGCGGCGGATATGTCGAGCGGTTCTTCGGTGTTGAATTATACCGTTCCCGCAAACGGCTATACCTACGATAAAGACGAAACGACGGGCAGTAGCGTGGAAAACCGTTTCACAAATAAGGACGGCAAAAACAACGATAAAACTATCGACGAAGCCGACCTTGACGGAAGCCACGAAAACGGCGGAGGAGTCAAATACTTATCGCGCGCCGATTTCAAATCGACTTATCCCGAAAAGATAAAAACCGCAAGAAATATGACCGACGAGGCTTTGAGAGTTGCCAAGTTGGTTGCACCCACCGAGGAACAGTTAGCGTACGCGGGTTATACTGACGCCGACGGCGGACTCGGCACTAAGCGCGACGTTTCGGCGGGCGGAAATAATTTAAAACTCGAAGACGTTATGGATACGACCGATTACGACGACGACGTCTGGGAGTTGCTGATTGCAAATATATCCAACAGCGAACTTGCGGGATTGGTCAGCGACGGCTATTTCAAAACCAACGCAATTCCGAGTATCGGTAAAAAAGAATTCGTCGATTTGGACGGACCTCTCGGCTTTAACACCCGCGTAACGGGCGGTGAAGGCACGAGCTGTGAATTTATGGCTTATCCCAGCGGAACGATGCTTGCGCAGACGTGGAATACGAAATCGGCGGTTGCGTTAGGACGAAGCGTGGGCAGAGAAAAAGATTCCGTCGACGGTTTGTACGGCTGGTACGCGCCCGGCGCGAATACGCACCGCAATCCTTTCGGCGGAAGAAACGGCGAATATTATTCCGAGGACGGCGTTCTTGCGGGGAAAATCTGCGCGGGAACCGTGTCCGGCGCGAAGGATATGGGTGTTTATTCGTACGTAAAACATTTCGTCGTAAACGATACGGAGTACAATCGCGAAGGATTGTTCACTTTCCTTACCGAGCAGACGCTTCGCGAAATTTACCTTAAACCTTTTGAAATTATGATTAAGGAAGGCGGCGGCAACGCTCTTATGACGAGTATGAACCGCTTGGGCAGAGTCTGGTCGGGCGCAAACTACGGCGTTATGACCGAAATCGTCAGGGACGAATGGGGCTTCTGCGGAAGCGCGGTAACCGACTGGATGAACTCGGGTGAAAGCTATATGCCCCCTTACAGAGGAATTTGGGCAGGCAACAGTATCTGGTTGACCAACGGTCTTACTGATACGGTATTCAATACCATTAAAAACGATACCGGTTATAAGGTTGCCGAGAGAGTCGCTCACGACGTTTTATGGACGTTCGTAGATACGCAAAACGCTGCTAAGAGTTTTGACCCTAGCGCCGAAATCGATATAAATAAGGGCGCTCAATACAACCTTGCGTGGGTTGCGGGCGTCGTGGCTGTCGAACTTGTTTTGGCGGCGGGTATCGCCGTAATGGCTTACTTCTTAGTGAAAAACATAATGAAAAACAAAAAAACGGCAAATTCTTTAACCGCAGACGCGGCTGAATCTGCCGAAACGCCTGAAGACGAACAATAATGTTCGTTGAACGGTTAAATCGGGAAATTATTAAAAAGGAGATATTTATATGAAACTCAAAAAGCTGTTTCTCTCTGCACTTGCCGCCGTACTGTCGCTTTCGATAGTATTTTCGTTGGCTGCGTGTGGAGACGAAAAAACTCCCGCCGTTACGGCTATTGCCGTTAACCCTGCTACGGTAGAAATCGAAACGGGCGACGCGGCTAAGATTGTTGTAACCGCAACCTACGACGACGAAACCACAGCCGAGCTCAAAGCAGGCGACGTAACCTGGGCTTCCGACAATCAGGAAGTTGCCTCCGTTACGAGAGGTATGGTTTCGGGCAGGTCGAGAGGTACCGCCAAAATCACGGCTACATACGGCGATTTTACCGCAACCTGCAACGTAACCGTTAACGCTGTCGAAGTGAAAATTTCCGGTTACGAACCCAACGCAGACGGTAAAATCGAACTCGAAGTCGACGATACCTTAACCCTCGGCGCAAAGGTTTTCAAAAACGACGCGGAATTGGAAAACGAACAGATTGCCTGGACTACCGCTAATCAGGGTATCGTATCCGTTAATAACGGCGTTATCAGCGGCGTTAACCCCGGCGAAGCGGTTATTACGGCTAAACGCGTGGGCGGCGGAGAGCAGTCTGCTTCCGTAACCGTAGTAGTTAAAGAAATCGAAGGCGCCGAATTAATGGAAACTTTCGAGCAGAACAAAACTCCCGCGGATACTTGGGGATATTGGGGCGACAAAGCTTACAACTGGTCTAACACAACTATTTACAGCGCTTATACCGAACCTTACGAAGAGGGAACTCCTTCCGAAGGTTATAACTACATCGGCGCAGGCAAAATGAACATTACTTTCTCGGTTGACAAGTACGCAGGTTCTATGGCTCCCGGACCTCACGACGCCGCGATTCAGCTTTTCTATCGCAGCAGTACGGGTAACGAGGGTAAGCTTGAAGCTAACCACAATTACGAAATTAAATTAAAAATCTTATCCAACACTGCCGGCACGGTCGTTATCAATCCCTACGATGATAACGAAATCGGTTACGAAATGGACGAAGATAACGAAGAGAATCATAAGTCCGAAGTAGTTGCAAACGAAGAGAAAGAAATTACCGTTCGTTTCAGACACGGCGACAGCGGAGCAATCTATGCTAACGGGGTATATGACAACGTTGAAACCGCGGTTAATATTCTTCTCGGTCTGCTTTCCGCTCCTCAGGACGGCGAAGAAACGGGCAACGTCGTTAAAGTTTCAATTTACGATATTCAGTATAAAGATTTGGGCGAATCTACGCACAAATGGGTTGACGACGAAACAAAACTCGACGGTTACGTAGACCCCGACGCTCCCGTAATTCCCGAAGCGCCCGAAGCGCTTGCTGCTGACGTTGCCGTTGCAACGGGCGTTACGCTCACAGTGGAGGACGGCAAGGCAATCTTCAACCTTGCGGGTACGGTTAAATTAGATGCGTTCGACGACGTTAATGCGGCTAAGGCTTGGCTTAACGCAACCCCGTTCGACCTTCAGGAATGCAGCGGCGGGTGGAAGCTTTTCGGCTTTACCAGAGTTTCGGTTACCATAAACGAAGAAGACGGCACTTTCTTAATCAAGTACGATATAACCCGTCTTACCGTTGATTCTACTTCTGACGGAAGCACCGGCGCTTACAGCGCACACTTTACCGAGAAACTTCCTAGTGACGACGGTTACAGCGATAACAAGTACAGAGACCTTAAACTTGACAAAGAAAGCGCGGTTCCCGGCGCAAGCATTACCGTAGGTGATAAGAAGTATTCAATCGTCAATTATCAGGCAGGCGAAGATTTTGAGAGCACCGCAGACACTAACTGGGGTCAGGCGTACAACTACGGTTGCGTTGCTATCAAGGTTGAAAACGTGACGGCGGAGTAAATTAAGATAGCGTAAAAGCTTAACGCAATTACAGGATAAAAATAAACGCTATTTCGAAAGGAATAGCGTTTATTAAATAAATTGACTTCAAGCGGTTTTTATTTATAAACAGGAAAGGTAAATATGAAAAAATTATATAAGTTGCTGATTGCTCTCGTATCGTGCATATTCGTGATTACTGCCGCAACTTCCGTCGCGGGCTGCGGTTTATTTAATGAGGCTGTAACCCCTCCGTCGAACGAAGAAGAGCTACCTTCGGATAAAGACGACGAACTCAACGGCGGTGATAACAATGAGGACGGCGATAACGTCGGAGGCGGGGAGGATAACGATAATGACGAAGAAGACGAAGGAAACGGGAACGGTAAACCCGATAAACCCTCTTTTACTCCGCACGAGTCAGCGGCGGGAATTCCTGACAGGCTTACCGAAGAAAATGAAAAAATCGTGCGTTTTTCGCAGGGCGCATCGTCCGAATTTATCTGGGCGGACGGTTATTCCAACGGCGATATGTTTAACTGTACCTGGCGCAAAAACAGCGCTGCTGTCAAAAACGGGATAATGAGTATGTCGGTTTCCAAAGAGGGAAGCGGCTACGCCGGAGCGGAATACCGTTCGAAAGGCAAATATTCTTACGGTTTTTATTCGGTTTGTATGAAGCCCGCGAAATGCTCTGGCGTCGTTTCGTCGTTTTTTACTTATACCAACGAACCCGTATGGGATGAAATCGATATTGAATTTTTGGGTAAAAATACGTCTGTGGTCCAGTTCAATTTTTACACTAACGGCAAAGGTAACAGCGAATTCGTCTTTGAACTCGGTTTCGACGCTTCATTGGATTTCCACGAATACGCTTTCGATTGGAGCGCGGACGGCATAGTATGGTACGTAGACGGCGTGGCGGTATACCGCGCGGCGGCAACCTCTGAAAAGGCGCTTCCGTCTCATTCTATGCAGATTATGATGAACGTATGGAACGGTATAGGCGTGGACGGTTGGCTTGGCGCGCTTGACAATTCTGCTTTGCCCGCTACGGCGCAGTATAAATGGTTTGCGTATGCGCCGTCGTCTGATTAAGCGCGTTGCGCTTTGAGGCGCATAATTGAAAACAGCGCCGTTTAACGGCAAATCAAAAACAGGCGCGGACTTTGTCCGCGCCTGTTTTTAAACGTTGAAATAGCGTTTAATCAAACCGAATAAAAATGGAACTTAAATTTATAATTCTATCGTTTCGATTTTGAAATCGCAATAATATTCGGCTGTTTTACCCGTAAATTTCAATACACAATAATCCGGGTCGGTTACGCCTTTTTTATAAAACAGTTTATCGCCGAAACGCCACATTTTTTCTTTTGTATTTTGGTCGGTGCAAACTTGCATTTCGCCTATAATAGCAACGCCTTGATACTTGAATTTTCCGCGTTTATAAAAATAGATACAAGCCTTATCGTTTGCTGAATACTGTTTGATTTTATTAGACGACGTGTTCGTAGTAAAATAAATTTCGTTTCCGTCTATTTTACGGGGCGCAAGCATAGCTCGTATTACGGGATAACCTTGTTCGTTGACGGAAGCGATAAAAGCGGTTTTCTGTTCGGCTATAAATTGCAATATTCGTGTTTTATCCATTGTATATTCTCCTCCGATAGTTTACATAGGTTTAAGATTTTTGTTAAGTCTGTCAACAATTCCCACAATTCGTTTTTCTCGTCCCGTATCCGTTTTTGCGTCTAAATACGCTTTTACGTATGTTTTCTTTACCGATAAAGGCATCGCTTGAAAGTTTGTGCAGGCAGGCTCGTAAACTCTCAAAACGTCGGTCAATAACGCTATTTGTTCGTCCGTTACGGCGGCGGGTTCAGGTGCGTTCCATTGTCCGTTCTGTTTGGCTTCTTCGATTTTCTTTCTCCCGAAACCGGTCATAAGTCCGCGTTCTTCCAGATTATTTGTCAAAGCTTTATTTTTTGCCGACCATTTACTTTTTGCCCGACGAACGGAAAAATATTTTTTATAAGTCGCGTCGTCGATTCTTTGTATTTGTCAGTCTATCCAGCCGAAGCACAGGGCTTCTTCCAAAGCTTCTTCGGCGGTTATCGTCGTCTGTTTTTCGGTCTTATCGAATAATAGCCGGACGCCGTCATTAGACAGACAATGTAAATTCAGCCAATTTCTGAATTGAGTTCTGTTTTCGAATTTCAAAATTTCGCTCACGGTAAAAGCCTCTTTGATTTTTACGATTTTTACAAAATATATTTTACAACATTTAAAACGTTTTTTCAACAATTCAGTGCGTTCAAAAATCAAGATTGAGCTTAGCGGAAGTAATTTTTTCGGCGTTTACTATTTTAACTTTCCGAAAACGGCAAGCGTATACGGACCGCAGTTACAGCCCATTGTATAGTCGATTATATCGACGACAACGTCTTTATTAGAGGTAGTTTCTTTTATAAATTCGGCAAATTCTTCTGCGTCTTCTTTTATACCGGTATGACCGACGTAAATTCTTTCTTTGACGTCCAAATCGGCTTTTTCCAAAATAAATTTTTGAATAGTTTTTATAGCTTTTTTTCTCCCGATACATTTCGCAAACAATTTCAGTTCGCCGTTTTCGTTAGTCATTATGACGGGAGTTATTTTAAGCAAAGTTCCTATACTTGCAACAAAAATAAAGATATATCGATTTGCAACATACTTATATTAACTTCAAGTGGAGCAAGAGTTATCTGAAGCGAATTTTTATTTATACTTAATATGAATGTTCAAAAAATGATTGACAATATTTTCGATTGTGCGATATGCACAATACACAACCCAAACAATCCAAGTGTACTGCCATTTTTGTGATATTAAACTAATTACAATATATAATAAAGCCACGACTATAGCAATAATCCAATTCATAATTTTTTTGTGTTTGCGTATAATGACGTTACTTCTATTCAGTGCGGATTTTACGTTTTCTTCCGAAATGTTTTTATAATCGCTATCGTTTATGCGTTCGCCGTTTAATATTTCATTTATGCTCACATCATAAAATTTGCTTAAAATTTGTAGCGTTTCCACAGGCGGTAAATAATTACCGTTTTCCCAACGCGAAACTGTTTTATTTGTTACACCGATTTGTTCGCCCAATTCATCTTGAGTGAGATTTTTTTCTTTCCGCAATTCAGCTAAGAATGCCCCGATTTTTTGCGTATCCATAATTAATATCTCCTTATGTCTAGTAACAATATTATGGCACATAAATACGGAAAAGTATTGCCCATAAACAGCGAATACGAAACAAACATTAGACAATTCATAGGATAAAACGGCAAAAAAACCTAAAACAAAACTGTTTTAGGTTTTAAGTGGTGGGAGGAGGTGTGTATTGCGGTTTCCGCAAGCGGAGCCTTTGCGCCTATTACAAGAATTTTTATAATAAAGTGCGCAAAGTGTCGCTACGCTCGCGCGGCAAACCTCGCTTCGCTCAGTCGAACAGAATAGCTTCTTCTGCTACCGCTCCACCAACAAAAGGAACAAGCTTTTGCTTGTTCCTTTTGTTGGTGGAGCGGTAGTAACCTAAAACAAATTGCTATATTAATTATCCGCACTTATTTTGTGATTTATATATAATTTTCTTATTGTTATACACAAAAACAAAACCACGAGCGCAATCAATAGAGTCAAAAGCCAATATCCGCAAGCAGTTTTAATTTGAAAAACATATTTCGTGTTTGTGCTTCCGCTGGTACTGCCGCCCCAAGAACCGCTCCATCCGCTTACAGACCCACTGACTACCGGCTGATAACCCAACAGCCAGCCGGCAATTCCACCAATTGCAAGCGTTAAAAACGTGCTGATAAAAACAAAAATTTTGCTACTGAAAAATTTACCCATAATATCAATCTCCCTTAATAAATTAAACCCGAAACAAAGTTCGTTTCGGGGTATTTTTGGTGGGAGGAGGTGGATTCGAACCACCGAAGTCGGAGACGTCAGATTTACA
>CAJUHC010000001.1:111328-137094 GCA_910586345.1 uncultured Christensenella sp. | reverse complement strand
GACCATCTACGCTATCCGACTTTCGCACTCTCAAAGAGATCTCGAATAACTCCGGCTGCACATCTTATTGCCGTAAAATTGTACGACAACAAAAGCCTATCACGGCTCACAAAATTTGCGTACACTTAAAAAACCTACGCTCTATTCGTAAGCTAAGGCAAGGCGGATTTATCGCCCAAAACTTTCCGCATTCTATGAGCTTTTGCTCATTGCGGAACTTCTACCCCGAAGGGTATTCCACCACAACTCGCATTGTGGTAGTGTGCATTATATCACAAACTTTTGTTCGTTGCAAGGGTTTCACTGCCCATAAACGGGCAGTGAAAAAAGTTTTTATAAGAAGTTTTATCGAAAGTCATAGCTATTAGTTTTCATTTGCACCTTTTCAAACTCTTGATTTTTCTCTTGAAATGTGCTATATTGTTTATGCTACACATTTTAATACTATGTTTAGGGAGTACTATCGGTAAAAACGTACTCTCACCTTAAACATAGGAAATGTGTAGCAACATTGAGAAGTGCGTTTTTCGGCGTGTTTCTCAATGGAACACGCTTTTTTAATGGTGGTTTATGGAAAATTACGGGAAAATTTTATACGAGTATAGCGATGCAAAACACGCTCTTGATATGACGAAAAGCGAAAGACGGCGGTATATCAAATCGTTTACAGCAGTATGGATTATGATTTGCGTTTTGCTGTTGACTGTTTGGTGTATTGTAAATTGTGTGCTTGACGTGCGGCTTTACGGCAGTTTTGCGATAAAAAGCTATATCTTTCTGTTTATAGTGCTTGGCGTTATCATACTGATTACCGTGCTGACCGTTTTCGGCTTATGGGGCGTATTTATGCGAAAAGTAAGTAAAAGTTATCGTCCGCACGAAATAGAATCGCGTCAAAGAATGGAAGAGTTACATAGCGAGTTTCAGGCAATCGACGCGCATAAAAGCCGAGAAAACTCTTTGACGATTTACGGCGACCACATTGCAATTAAAACAAAAGGTGCAGTCCGCGTTATAGACAAAAACGAGCTTTCTGTTTGTTCGATGATAAAATCAAAATCGGGTATTTATCTTGTGTTTTGCATAAGAAATACTACCGAAAAGATACCCGTCGGATGTTTGCTTCCGCGCACGGATGCTTATTTGCTGAAAAAATATTTGGGCGATGTATTAGAGGAAATTAAAGTACCCAAAACCAAACGTCGCTCGAAAACCGGTGAAGCGGATGATGTTGCAGGACGTAATAAAAGAAGCGATGCAACGATTGCAAAAACAAAGTTCGATGATACGGAAAAACCGCCAATCGAGAAAGGCGCGCTTTTTGCGGGCGCGGCTTGTGTCGTCGTCGGGATAGCGATAACACTTTTGGGATATTTTCACGTTATGGGTGATATGCCCGCCATAGTCGGCGGATTCCCGATAGGATTGGGTATGCTTTTCATAGTTCTCGCTTTTTACAGATTCGAGATAGTAAGCGTCTTTGTGATTAAAGTTGCGGTGGCGGCATTGTTCATTTTTATGGGCATACTTTTTCTGATTATTATAGAAGAAGGCGTAACGAAAGCACCCGTAACATTCGACTCGCTTTTACGCCACCCGACGATTTATGCGTTGGCGTGTCTGTTCTTCGTTTCCGTCGGAATATCGTTTATCCCGAACGCTATAAAATCACTTGCGGAATATATCAAATATAGATAAGGGGTTACATTTTACTTTGATGCGATAAATTTCAGTTTAGCGGAACAAATTGCTCGTTCAAATCGTTATAATAGTGAGTAAAATAAACGCTCAATCCGTTTAATATATAGGTGGTTCTATATGAAAGCTAAAAAACTATTGTTGCCGTTGTTGTTATTTTGCATAACTCTATTTGCAATGGTCGGCTGCACGGACAATAAAGTGCTTGATAAGCCGGAAGATACTTCGCTTGAATTTTGGGTAGCGCAGGATGTTGCTGACATTGATTTCGGCGAACACTATAAAGTGCCGTATGTTTTCGGCGCAGATGTTTACTATGGTAAAGGTTATCAACCTGCGGAAATTATTGAAGGCTCGGAAGTGCTCGCGCCCGAACATTGCGTGATTTATACTGTTTCGCCATATCCCGATTATTCAAGCGGTGGACAATTTGTTACACGCATTGCAATAACCGATCCGCAAGTAACCGTTTACGGAATAACTTGCGGTTCTACCTTGCAAGATTTTGACGCAACGTTTGAAAACTTGGGTTGCACTATCCAAGATAAAGGGTTAATTCATATCGCTACTTACGGAAAAGTTAAGATTGCTTTGGCATCCTACGATGAAAACAAAGAGCTGACTGTTTGGATAGAGGTAACAAACAAGCAAGGCATTGATTTCTAAAATTGATAAACTATAACTTAAGTTGACAAAAAGTCGAGATTCCATAAGGAGTCCCGACTTTTGCTTTTACATTGATTTGTCCGCTTTAATTCTAATTTTGATTTTGTGTGTCCATTTGCGTAAAGCACATTGTCCGACAAAAGATATTCGACTTTCGCTTTGCCGCGAGAGGGCGCGGCGGCGTATTTCTCTAACACTTTTTGCACGTCTGCAAAAAGCCCGTCGTCAATCAGTTGCGGTATGCCGCCGTCGATTTCCTCGCCGTGAAAAATGTACTTGCCCACATATCGACGATTTGAAAATATGCTGTTAAAACTGTTTTTGCCCCACTTGCCGCCCGTTGCGGTGGGTATTCCGCGCTCGTTCATATAGCGGGCGATTTGCGCATAATTGTAGCCGCCCGCTAACATTTCAAACATACGCTTGACGATGGGCGCGGTTTCTTCATTTATGACATAATCTTTCTTTTCGTCAATCTTATAGCCGAGCGGCACTTTGCCGCCGAAAAACTTACATTTCGAGGCTGATATTGCGATGCCGCGCTTTATCTTCTGCGACAGTTCGGCAGAGTAGTATTCTGCCATACTTTCCAAAACGCCCTCGATTAAAATACCGCTCGCGTCGTCCGTTATATTCTCTTTTGCGGAGAGTACGCGAACGCCGTTTTTCTTTAACTTGGCTTTGTATGTTGCGCTGTCGTACCTATTCCGCGCGAAACGGTCTAATTGATAGACAACGACAAACTGAAAGCCTTTGCGTTTGCTGTCCTCAATCATTTGCAAAAATTCGGGGCGTTTGTCCGTCGTTCCCGTCAATGCTCTGTCTATGTACTCGTGAATTATGCGCAAGCCGCTCCGCTCTGCGAAAGCGTAATATTCTTTGAGTTGCCCCTCAATGCTTTGCTCGTTCTGCGCGTGTGAACTGAAACGGCATAGATAACTGCGTTTTTCATTGTGTTTTGCTCCTTTGCGCGGTCTGTATGTGCGGACTGCGGCTTAAAAATTTTGTTGTTCGCTTTGGTGCTTACCGTCTTAACCAGCCAAAAATGCCGCCGCAGGCAAATTGTCAAGGGTTTGCGCCGTAGGCGACGACGGTTTTATGCCTAACGGGAGATAAATCGTCGCCCTTTACAATTTGTCAAGGCGGCGTATTCCGTCCCCAGACGGTAAGCACAAGCGAATAACAAAACTATGTAATTCTTATGAAAAAGAATATAAAGCCTCACGTTGATTTTATCACGAATAGAACAAGAAAAATAATCTCTATACCGCTTTTAATGTCGTATAATGTCATTCATTCTATTAACTGCTTTATCTGTCGTATATGATAGAAAAAATTGTCTTGCTTTACGCCCGATAATTTCAACGCTGTTTTCAGCGGTATGCGTTTTTGTATGTAGTCCGTTGCAACGCTTAAAAAATCGTCGCTGTATTTCTTTCTCGGTCTGCCGAATTTAACGCCGTTTTGCTTGGCTAAACGTATTCCGTCCGCTTGCCGTTCGCGTATGTTTGCCCGCTCGTTCTCGGCAACGAAAGATAAAACTTGCAAAACAATGTCCGAAATGAATTTACCTACAAGCGTATCGGCTTTTGTACGGGTGTCAAGTATGGGCATATCTAACACTAAAATGTCCGCACCTATGGCGTTTGTAATAAACGCCCATTCCGCTATGATTTGGTCGTAATTGCGCCCCAAACGGTCAATAGATTTAATCACAAGCAAGTCGCCGTTTTTCAGTTTTCTAATGAGTTTTTTATACTCTTTTCTTTCAAAGTCCTTGCCGCTTTTCTTGTCCGAGAATATGCGGCTTTTTTCAATTCCGTACTCAATAAATGCGGAAATCTGCCGCTGTAAATTTTGGTCGCGTGCGGAAACGCGGGCGTAAGCGTATGTGTTCATAATTTAGAACGCTCCTTTCGTTTCCTTAAAGCATAACAAAAAAGCGCGGATTCGGTTTACCGTTCCGCGCTCAAATTTGACATAACAAGATAAATATTTTAGTAAAAGTGTACTTTTACTACAACGCCGAAATTCACTGAAATTGATATAAATATCGCATTTATTATACCATAAACGCCCTAAATAAATCAATAGTTTGACCGTAGTAAAAGTACACAATACCTACAACCGAAAAGGAGCAAAAAATGAAAAAGTTTCTTGTAATACTTTTCTCGTTATTAAGCGTTGTTTCTTGCGCGTTCGGGCTTGCCGCTTGCGGTGAAACGCATACGCACGAATGGTCGCAATTTTGGGAAATAGGCGAAACGCACCATTGGCATAATTGCACGACAATCGATTGCCCCGTTACGGATAATTCATTAAAAGACGGTTATGCCCCGCACGATTTTTCTAACGGCAACTGTGTTTGCGGTAAATTTGCGAGCATAGCGTTCGTTTTGAACGATGATAACGCGAGTTATTCCGCAATGGCGGGTATGGGAATAGACAACGAAACGGAAATAATAATTCCCGCCGAATGTAACGGCAAACCTGTAACGAGTATCGGACAATCTGCGTTCGAGGCTCGTCGTAGTCTTACAAGCGTAACCATACCCGACAGTGTAACGAGTATCGGACAGTCTGCGTTCAGCAGTTGTAGCGGTCTTACGAGCATAACTATTCCCGACAGTGTAACAAGTATAGGACAGTCTGCGTTTAACGATTGCGGCGGTCTTACAAGCATAACCATAGGCAACAGCGTAACAAGTATCGGCAGGTCTGCGTTCAAGAGTTGCAGCGGTCTTACGAGCATAACCATACCCGACAGTGTAACGGTTATAAATGATAATGTATTCATCGGTTGCAGTAGCCTTACAAGCGTAACCATACCGAACAGCGTTACGAGTATCGGAGAAAGTGCGTTCAGAGATTGCAGTAGTCTTACGAGCATAACCATTCCCGACAAGGTAACTGAAATCAGCGGTAGTACATTCAGCGGTTGCAGTAGTCTTACGAGCATAACTATACCCGACGGCGTAACAGACATCCGCAATTCTGCGTTCAGCAGTTGCAGTAAACTTACAAGCGTAACTATTCCCGTAAGCGTAAAATTTATCGGCAATTCTGCGTTCGGTAATTGCAGTAGTCTTACGAGCATAACCTTTAACGGCACTACGGAGCAATGGGAAACTATAACAAAATATTATTGGAATAAAAATACAGGCAACTACACCGTATACTGCACGAACGGCAATTTAAGAAAACCGATAGAAGAAAATTAAGCCGAAAAACGGCACACACAGACAAAAACTAAAACAACGAAAACTAAATAACAAAATTAAGGCGTTCACGCAAAACCGCGTGAACGCTTTTTTTATTGCTTGCGAAAAAAGTCGCAATTTGAAATGCCGTAGTCCTCCCACGCGAATTTGGAATTTTATCAATTTTCAAATTCCAAACGGGAGGACTTTTTTATGTCAACAATCAAATACGTTTTCGCGGACGGAACGACAAGCGAAATCGAGGTGGGCGAAGAAATCTACGCTTTGCACTTGCAACTACTACAAGAGGAAAAGCGCAACCATTGGCGGGAAACGCGGCGGCATATATCGCTCTATTATCTAATGGAAAACGGCGTTGATTTTACGGACACCGCCGCCGATTCTTTCGCCGCCGTTGAGTTGCGCGAAAACGAGGAGCGAATACATAACGCAATCAAGCACCTATCGGACAAGCAACAAAAACTATTACGCGCCGTATTTGTCGAGAGCAAAACCATAACGCAAGCGGCAAAAGAATTGGGGCTGAATAAGTCGTCAATCTCTCGGCAATTACAAACGATTTACAAAAAATTAAAAAAATTTTTCTGAAAAACTGCAACGACCACGCTCCGCCGTGCTTATAGGTAGAGGCAAAAACAAGCCTACTACAAAACGGGAGCGTGAAAAAATGATAGTCAAAAAGGAACTACTGCAAGCCTATTTAGACAAGCACGAAATGACGGCGGCGACATTGGCGCGTGAAATGGGTATTGACGAAAAAGAAATACAAACGCTGTTAAACGGCGGCGCGGCAAGCGAGGCAACGGCACGGCGTTTTATCTACCACTTGGGCGCGGACGAGGCTGTAAAACTTATTGATTGGGCGGCAATCGGCAAGCAAAACCCGCTTTCTTAAAATGGGCAAATTGCCTCTAAATTTTAGCAAGGAGGAACTATGAAAGCAATCAAAACTATTGCAAATTGCTGTTTGGTGTTCATAACCGTGATTGCCGTTTGCGTAATTATCGCGTTTGTATATTATCACTATTTTGTGAAAGATACGACAATCGGCGTAAACAACGTGAACGACCAACTCGCCGTCGATATTAAAAAAGACGACGAATTAACGCCCGAAGAAAAAGACGCATACGCCGAACGCTGGTTTATGGAAGCAAACTACTACTCAAACGACAAGAACAACGGCGTACAACTGCAAGAATTAAAATACAACTATTTCACGGGCTACGGCTTAACGGAAAGCGAATACCGCTCAACGGGTATGCAATTTATAGGCGATTTCCGAACGTACACGCAAGAGGTACACAAAGAAAGCGAGGCGAACGAGCGCGTACTCTCTGAATTTTACTATTACGATACGACAAACGGCATAAATTGGAGCGGTTTCAAAGGTCAATACGGGAGCGTTTCAACGGTGCTAAACCGTAACCAGCAATTTATTATCAAGATAGACAACCGCCCGTTTTCCATTCAGTTGGACGGCAAGTACGACACCTACGGCAGACTGTGGGGCTTTTTATGGACGGTCAAACAAAGCACAACGTACTTCGATTACGGCGACGTGTTCGACGCGGTTTTCTCTGCTATAAAGTCGAACGACAAAGGCTACGGCGATTACTATATCACGCTGGACTTATCGCAATACTTTTCAATCAGAGAATACGACGGCGCGAGCGGCAAATTCAAAGCGGACGACGTAACCGACATTATCAAAAATTACGCCGTGCTTAAATTCCACTACGACGAGAACGGAGCGCGTAACAGTACGCAAAGCATTTTCGGCTCTATCGAGTGCAACCCGAAATACGACACCAGTGACGAACAAATAGACACTACCTACTGGCAAGAACGTATGACTTACACGCTGACCGACACAAGCAAGTTGAACGGCGCGGAATTGTTTTCTTACCGTTACAGCGAAATATACGACGGCTACTTTCTTTCGCTCTCTATGGACGGTAAAAAACTGTTTGCAGATATGCCGCGCGCAAAAGTCAATATAACGCTGGACTTACAGTCCGAATATTTGGCGGCAAAAGAAATCAAGGTTGTAGGTCTTGACTATAACGCTTTTGACGGGCTGGAAATCGACACGCTTACTATCAAGGGCAATGCACGGACATTTTATTTGCTGGAAAAATCGCTGAACGATACGCAGTTAAAAACATTAAAACATAGTCGCGGTATCGTGCTGGACGGAACGGCAAACGCAATAAACAACGAATACAGCGAGGTGCTTATATGAAAAAAATCATAGGTATGGTTATTCTCTATCTGCTTGCGTTCGTCATTATCGTTGCCGCCGTTTTCTGCGGGATTCGGTTGTATAAGGAAATCAAGGCTGAAAGTTATATAAACGGCTCAATAGATATTAGCAACCGATTCACGCAAGAAAGTTTTAACTATTCGTCCACGAGCGCAGTTTTCTATCACGATTTATACGACGACACCGACACATACGCATTTGAAAAGGACTTGCTCAAAGTCGAGAATTTTGACGGCAAGAAAAAGACCTATCAGGTTATACTCAACGACTACGTTTTACTGAATACGGAAATAAACGCCGGCTCTGTGTTCGCAACTGTAAATATGGACTTTTACGACACGAACGGCAACGTAATAAACAGCGCGGTTATGAGAATATCGGTCAAGTTTTTGAGCAACAAAACGACTTTAACGCTTGCGACGGCGGGCAAAGAAAACGCAAGTTTTCTTGAACAGTATTTTGCGGACAACGGCATACGCCTACGCATAATCGAAATTTTATAAAGGAGCGAACAATGTCAACGACGAAAAAAGTATTAACAATCATATTCAGTATTCTCATAATCGGCGTTTTCGCGTTCCTACTTACTTGGGGCATTATAAATTGGTCGAAGGTCAAGGACGGAATGGCGGGCAACGGTCTATATACGCAAGAGGACGTGCAAAAATCTTACGAGGACGGCTATTCCACCGCCCTCAAAGACAAAGACGAATACGACAAACTGATAAACAGTTACCGCGACACGATAACCACGCAAAACGATTTAATATCGCAGTATACGAGCGAGGCAACCGCCTTAAATAATTCTATCAAAGACTATCAAGGGCAAGTCGCTACGTTGAACGAACAACGCGCCGCGCTGGAAACGCAGATTGAAACGCTGAACACAATCAAGACAAGCAACGAAATTACCATTACGGAATTGAACGGGCAAATTGCCGAACTGTCAACGCAGATACTTACGCTGCAAGGCAATAAGGACGAGAACGAACGGCAAATCGCCGCGCTTACGGAGCAATTATCGAACTTGCAAAATCTCAATACGCAGTTACAAGAAAACAACGCTCTGAACGCAAAGACGATTAACGGGCTGAACGCGCAAATTGCAAGCCTTAACAATCAGATTGCCGATTTGACATTGCAAACGCAAAACAATTCTTCGGTGGTCAACGCTCTGAACGCTAAAATTGCGGAATTGCAAAAGTCCGTAAGTTATTACGAACAGTATCTGTCTACATTGGAAAGCGGCGAGCAAGTCGTTGCCACGTTCGAGTTTGACGGGAGCGTTTACAACATACAAGTAGTAAACAAGAACAGTCTTTTGACAGTCGCAACGCCGCCCTCTACGGCTTACGTTATATTCAACGGCTGGACGGTTGACGGCGAGCCGATAGACCTTGCCACTTACCGCATAACGGCGAACACAAAAATAGTTGCCGACGTAACGCATAAATACGAGGTCAATTTTATGGTTGACGGCGAAAACTACCACAACGAAATCGTACTGAAAAACGCAAACGTAACGCCGCCCGCCGCGCCTACGAAAAACGGCTATGTTTTTGACGGCTGGACGATTGACGGCAATTCGGTTGTAAATCTTACAACTTACACCGTTACGCAGAACGTAACGTTTACGGCAAAATTCACAAAGCAGTATTCGGTTGTATTCAAGTACGAGGACACCACGCTGAAAAACGAAACCGTAAAATCGGGCAACTACGCAACCGCTCCGACGGCAACAAGCACGGCGTACAAAGTTTTCAACGGCTGGAAAGTAAACGGCGTTGCGGTCAACGTTAGCGAATACCGCATTACGGCAGATACCGTATTTGTCGCAGATATAACGTACAAGTACGACGTGAAATTTATGGCTGACGGAAAAACGCATAATACGCAGATAGTCGAACGTAACGGCAAGCCAACCGTACCCGCCAACCCTACAAAGCCGAATTATGTATTTGTCGGCTGGTCTATCGACGGAACGAACACCGTCAACGTAAGCAATTACACCGTTACAGAAAACGTAACATTTACGGCAATATTCCGCGTTGACAAATTCACGGTTACGTTCAAAAACGGCGATACTACGGTAGCAACGCAAGAGGTACAAAACGGCGGCTATGCAACTATGCCTACGTTCAACAGCGATACGTTTGTGGGCTGGACGGTTGACGGAAAAACGGTTATAAATCTTGCAACCTACAAGATAACCGCCAACACAACTTTCACGGCAAAATTCGGAACTTGGACGCGCTTGGGCGACGATATGCTTTACGTTTACGGCGACAGCACTATGAACAGCGTTGACATAGCGGTTAGCGGTCTGAAAGCGGGCGACAAAATCAAGATTACGGCGAACTATATCAAGGCGAATATACGCGACGACGGGAACAACAGTTTTTGGTATAACTCGCCCGACGGCAACGGTTGCTACGGCTACGAATACGGCTATGACGGACAATGGCAGCAACTGCAATACGAGGGCGACGGCGGCAATGCTGGCGACAAAGAATTGACAAGCCTTTCGCCGTTCTCGGCAACGCTCGGACTTGTGGAATATGGCGTAGACAATACGTTTACTATCACAATATCGTGCAAACGCGACGGCTATCTGACTATTGAGTGGTCGGACAATGCGGGTTTCTATATCGAGATGATGACAATGTGGGAACTGTACGTTTTAAGATAAACAAAGGCAAATCACAACTTAATTATAACGCTTGGGGTAAGCGCAAAAAGCCCCGCCATTAGCCGCTTAAAATGACGGTGCGCAACGTAATTTGCGGCGGTTGAAAAATAATCTATATAGGAGCAAAAAATGGAAAATCTGAACAAAGTAGTCAAGGAAATCAAGATTGTGGCAAAGCCCTCGAAACGCGGCGGCAAAAATCATTTTGTACGCGTGGAACTTATAAACGGGCGTTCGGCTGACGTGTGGTGCGATAAAGAGGTCGTCGAACTCATACAGACCTGCACGGAGTTGGGCGTTGAGCCGTTCAAGAGTTTTACGCTCGAAAAGAGAACGAGCGACAAAAGCGGCGCGGAATATATTGCGGTTGTTTTGAAAATGTTCAACGACGACGAATACTTTTACTTTCTGCCCCGCGCAACGAATACCATTGTGGAATTGCTACTCGCAAAAGCCGCAAAGGACGAAACGCCCGCGCCCGCGAAAAAGGCGTAATTTATGGCAAACCCGAAAATACCGCAAGGCTATCAAGGAACATACGCCCGCGCCGCCGACGGTTCGGCAACTCTCATTATGGTGTCGCGTTCAGATAGCATAACGGACTATACCGAAAAAAAGGAGCATAAGCCTATGGCAAATAATCAACCCACGCAACAGCAAATGAGTATGACGGACGAACAGCCGCAAGCCCGTTATACGCCTTATACCACCGAGCAGAAAAAGGAATACGCAAAGCAGTTTACCAAACGCGAAATTGCCTCGTACCGCAAAGGACAGCAAAGCGCATACGCGCATATGGGGAATATCGGCAAGCGCAATTCGTTTTTCATTCACAACAATTTGCAACGTGACGGAGCGGCAACGCCACCGCCCGCGCCGCCCGCCGAAAAGCCCAAAGGCAACGGCAGAAAATCGGGCAATAAATAATTAAATCTTACGAGGGAGCGGGCGTTTGTCCGCTCCCTTATTACTTTTGCGGGGGTACTTATGGAAAACAAAACGTATTATTTAACTTACGTTGTAGGCGAACGCGGCGTAGGTAAAACAACTTTACTCGCGCATTTTGCTTGCCGCTATATGATACCGCCGCTGTCCGTTTATGACCTATCTATTTGCAAAAATGAAATTGAACGGCTGCGGGCTGGCGGCTGGGAAAACTTATCTCTCGCGCCGCACGTTCAACATTTGGTGTATGTCGTTGACGATACTTTTATAGCGCGGGGGCTTGGGTATAAGCCGCGCGTTTCTATGGAACTGCAATTTGAACGAATAGGACTATACGACGGCGTTCACGCTGTGGACTATCTCTTGCCGTATGCGAAAATCTTTCTGCCCGAAATTCAAAGCAAGTTAGACAGTCGCAAGTCTATGACCGCCGAACGGGTTGCGGACTACTTTCTGCGTTACATTGAACGGCAACGAAAAGTCGGTGTGCAAATGTGGGCTGACACGCAAATAGACGACAGCGCGGACAAACGCTTTCGTTCGCTTTCCGACAAACTCATAGAGGTGCAAAACAAGCGCGATTATTACGACCTACACGGGCGGCTGGTAAAGACGGTTTGGAACTGTTACGAGTTTGAGGGCGTTCGTCAATACGCCCGCTATAAGGACAGTGGCAACGCAAAAATAGCCGTTAAAAAAGCCTATACGCATTACGGGAACATATATAACTGCGTTGACAGTTACAGCGGCAAAGAATACTTTTATTACGGTATGACGGGCAACTACCATACAACGCTTGCAACGCTTACGGGCAACGACAAGGCGGCTATGCTGGCGCGGTGCGAACGCTACCCGCTATTCGGTCAGAACGAAAACAAAAACAATAACAGTGAGGTTACGGAACTATGGAAAAGTTAGATTTTACGGAACTGCACAAGGAAAAGTTAGCGGTTATATTTGAGAATATAGACATACTCACGGCTATGAAAGAAAGCGACACGCAACTGCCGCCGCGCTTTTTTCGGGAGATAATAGATGATACCGTTTTAGACTACAAGGCGAAAATGGTTATTCTCAATAAGAACACCAAATTCGTTACGCGCGAACTTATGAAAGATTTTAAGTTACTGCGGCGCGAACAACGCAAGCGACAAGCGGAACAACGAAAACAACGCAAGCGCGAAACGCTTTTATACGTTGCGCCCGCCGCGCTCATTCACTCATAGCAACGCGCAAACACACGGGCGGCGACAGCCGCCCGTGTGCAGTAGGCTTACTATTACCCTACTGGCACTGCGGAACACGGAACAAGAATTTTGCATTATCGAGGTGCTTATATGGACGAAATCAAAAACGATAAAATAGCCGTCGAGGAAAACCCCGCGCCCGTTACGACAATGAAAAAACGCTGGCTACTGACGATAAATAACCCGAAATTCGCCGACAGCGGCTATACGGAAATAAACCCGTCCGATACCGATATAGAGGTAAAAGAAAATCATTATGATTTGTCCGTATTGCAAGAGGACGAAAATAAAGGCTTTTTCGAGTTTCGGTATATTCCATACGAGAAAGACGGAAAAACTGTTTTAATCAAACGCCCGTTTTTCAAAGACTTGGAGAGCATAGAAAAATACTTTAAGAATTTGAAAGATATGGGCGGCTTGAAATATGCGGTGTATCAGTATGAACGGGGCGAAAACGGAACGCCACACATACAAGGCTTTATTATCTACAAGAACAGCAAGCGTTTTGTAAATGTCAAACAAGACTTTCCGACGGCTCACATAATAGTACCGCGCGGGAGCAATTTGGAAAACCGCGACTATTGCACGAAAACCGATACGCGCATAGCCCCGCCCGTTGAAATCGGGGAGTTTAGCGAAATGCGAACGCGCAACGATATAACGCAATTTTTCGAGGCGTTAAAACTCGGTGCTGACAACATACTGCTGAAAAATATGTTTCCCGTTCTATACTCACAATACGGACCCGATAAAATAGAAAAGTTTAGGCAAGACGAATTAAAAGCCGAATACGGCAAAAAGTTCCGTAATGTGATTGTAACGTATATTTACGGAATACCCCGAACGGGCAAAACGACATACATTTACGACAATTACCCGATAGAAGATATATGCCGAATTGACAATTACTTAAAAGGAACGTTCGAGGCATACGACCACCAAAGAATATTAGTGCTGGACGAGTTCACGGGAAAAATAGACTTGCCGTTTATGAATAACTTATTAGACAAGTTCCCCGTTCAACTGCCCGCGCGGTTTTCAAATAGGACTGCGTGTTTCGAGCAAGTTTTTATAATCTCAAACTTGCCGCTGGATAGGCTCTACAAGGACGAACAAAACGCCGCGCGCGAGGTTTACAACGCTTTTATATCAAGAATACACAACATAATAAAATTTACGGCGTTGGGCGTGTGGCACTACGAAAAAAAGGACGGCAAACAAGTGCCGCCGCCAAAACAAGCCAAACTTTCCGATTTAGTACCGATAGAGGACAACGGCGACTTGCCGTTTTAATAAAATTGTGCTATAATTAAATTAACTTTTGCTATGGAGAAAAAATCTATGCACGACGACGAAATTAAAATTGTTTCAACCTCTAATAAAACGGCAGATATGACACCTATAATAATTTTAGACGAAACAACAAGGACGCAAGTTTGTTTTGAATTGCAACAAATTGACAATGAAAAAGAACCTGAAAAAAAGTTAAAAGGTAAATTTATATATACAGTTGCAAATAAATCAACAGGTACTTTTGATGATATTAAACGATTAAATAAAAAATCAATAAAATCGGGCGAAAGTTTTGAATTATCGCTTTCGTGTGCTGAAACTTATCAATTGTGGCGTGAATTGACCGAGAGATATAAACTCATAGAGGGTAAATATACACCATTAGGCGAAGTAACATATGTAAAAAAAGACGAGGACTATGAGAAATTAAAAACGCTATTAAGAGATAAAAAGGGGTTGTCAAAATTATTATCAAATGCTGATTTGAATAATATAAATTTTGCTTTGAACGTTGAAAATCTAAAACGGGTAAAGAGAGAGATTGAAAGCAATTTAGAAAATAGCGGCGAAATTAAGTTTTGGCAACCATTTTTCAAGAAAAATGCTTGGATTTTATCTCAAATATTTAACGCCCCGTTAATGATTATGAAAGATTGTAATTATGTTGGTGGAAAAAGTTTAGATAATAGACACGGCAAATTCACGGATTTTATATACCAAAATAAAATTTCAAAAAATATCTCTCTAATAGAAATAAAAAATCCGACAGTAGATTTAAACAAAGAAACAAAGTACAGAACTGATGTTTTTTCAGCAAGCGAAAATTTAAGCGGTGCTATTGCTCAACTGTTAATTCAAAAAGACGAATTGTATAAAGAATATGCTACTTTACGATTAAATACAGATAGTAGTTTTGAAGCATTAAATATTAGGTGTGTTTTACTTGTTGGCAATTATTCAAAATTATCAAAAGCCGAAAAGAAATGTTTTGAAATTTATCGTAATGAATTAAGGTCTATTGAAATTATATGTTTTGATGAGTTGTTAGCAAAGATAAATCTTATGCTTGATTTATTTGAAGATAAAAAAATAGTTACTAACGATGATGATTTGCCATTTTAAGCACTTACGAAAAGAAGATATTTTAAGGCGATAAAAAGGAATTTCGTATATGCAAAACAATATGCCGCTCGGAATAACGGTTATATACTTTAACGACCAAAGCAAAAACATTTACGCCAAACTGCCGCCCGATAAAGAGCAAGCCAAAAGGCTGTCAAAGCGTATTTATAAGGACGCTATGACAGCCCTTGCAACCGAACGGGCAAGCCGTGAGCGGTTAGCCCCTTGCGACTAACTGTTTACCATAAAGCGGGTAGTTCGACAGTGGCAAGTCAACGGCGCAATAAAACTCCCGCCCGTTTATCTTGTATATTACGGTGTGCGTTTTTGCCGCTTTCAGTTCCACCAATAGCGACCTAAATCGAACCACTTTTTAAGTGTCAAGTTTAGGTTGCTTTTTGTTTGAGGTAAGACTGTATTACAGTGTTAAATCGGAAAATATTAAATATTTAAATTGTTCGTTTTTTTAAATTTGCCTAATAAAATATACGAGAGAAGATTTATGAAAGACGGTCTTTATCATTGCGAGGTCTATTGGAATGAAAATATACAACATCAAATAGAAAAGGCGTTAAGTTCCGAATTACCTTTAATTTTCGACAGCCACGCTATTGATAATAAGTTTGAACGAAAAATTTCAATAAGCAGAATAACTATAAAAAAACTCAGTTTAGGTTATTGCTTTGAAGCAAAAGTATATAAAAATAAAGTCGTTAAATTTGTTATACGTTATGGTTATGACGATATTTATGATTTATGTTCTGTATGGATACCAAAATCGGATTGTTTATACTGTAAAACAATTTGGTTAAATAAAAAAGATGATAAACATTATACTTTGGACGAGAAAAAATATGTTTCATACGACAATAATAAAAACAATTCAAAGCATATCTCGGTTTGTTTAGGAGACTTAATTAACCGGCAGATAAATAATAAATAAAAAATGAAAATTGAAAAGATTATTTATAAAAATACCGAAATCGCCCATATAATGTCCGATGAACCGATAATAACCGACGCGCAGTCCGCAATCGATTTAATGATGACCGCAAACTACGAAGCGGGGACGAAAAATATCGCGATATCCAAAGACCTGATAGTCAATAAATTTTTTATTTTAAGCAGCGGTTTAACCGGTGAAATTTTGCAAAAGTTCATAAATTACAAGTTTCGTATCGTTATATACGGAGATTATTCAAAATACACAAGCAAACCTCTTAAAGATTTTATTTATGAATGCAATTCGGGGCGCGACGTGTTTTTTACGGAAAATTTACAGACAGCTTTGGAACAATTATCTGAAAATTTATAAAAACGTCCTAAAAAAGACGCTGAAACCACATCTGTTATAGGCGTTCCCTTGTGGGAAAGGAAACAGCCCGCTAACTTCGCTTATGAAGTTAGCGGGCTGTTTCTTTTTCAAGTTTAGGACGATACATTGAAATTTATTTTATAATGGCCGACGGCTGAAATTGCTCATTTTCTTAAACGACTGTTATTCCAGCTTTTTTTTCCGCAGTGAGGACATTTTAAGTATCTTCTCTTTAATGTATGCGGAGCTAAAACATATGCGGTCAAATTCGGTACGAATTTTTTACCGCATTTCTCGCATTCATAAATTTCCGTACTTACTGCAACAAGAAGTATGACCGCTATATCGGCGATAACGACTGTAAGCGCAATTCCGATAACAACAAATTTAAGCCATATTTGCGTAACGAATAAAGCCGATATAAGAATTAAAGCAAGGCTTGATAGTATTACTAAAACGCAAGAAATTGTGGATATAACGATTTTCTTTCGCGGCGTAGTTTTATCGATAAGCATAGCCATATTTTCTTCCGCTTTTTCGACGTATTGTTTTTCGTCGAGTCGTTCTCCCGATAAAAGTTCATTGATGCTGATTCCGAAAAGTTTACATAATGGCAACATTATACTGACTTCGGGCATACCGTTGCCTGTTTCCCATTTTGAAACGGTTTTTTCGGATACATTTAACCGCTCGGCAACTTCACGTTGTGTTAAAGAGTTTTCTTTCCTTAAACTTTTGATAAATTGTCCTATTTTAATGGTGTCCATAACGCCTCCTTTAAGAACATTATAGCACAGTATGAGCTGAATGCATATCTACTCTCCGTAGAGTTCGTTATCAATAATCCTATTTAGCATAGTATTTCGATAAATACTAGTTTTCATTGTAATTTATCTCTATGAAATACTCCGTAAAAGCGTCCTTTTTTAATGCGGTCGTACGTCAGATTACCGTGTTTTCGAAAAATTCGTCGAAAGATATTCCGAATACTTTTACGAGCGCAACAATATAGCTTGCTTTCGGCTCGTTTACCGAACGTTCCCAATAGTCTATTGCTTTCTGGCTCGAGCCTATGAGTTTGGCGAGTTGCATTTGCGTTAAACCTTTTTCTATACGCAATTCTTTGATTTTTTCTCCTAATTTGACCATAAAAAGATTTTAGAAGAAATCTTCTCAAAATAGTTGACAAAGAAGAAATCTTCTTGTATAATCAAGTCAATAAAAAATATAAGGAGAATATAAAAATGACGAAAAAAGCTGTAAAAATTTCGGTTCTGATTTGCGCGTTGGCGCTTGTTTTTACCGTTATGTTTGCGCTGAGCGCCTGCGGCGAAAAGGGAACGGAGTATAAGTATTCCGCGACGAAAGTCGAATTAATCGGCGATTTGGGCGGAAGCGAAGGAGGAATAGGCGGTAATCTTAATACGGTGTACGAAACTATGTACAAAAATTCGTCCATAGTTGTAAGCGACAGTAAAGTCGTATGGAAATTTAGCGATACCGAATCCGTGCTTAGCGTAAAGAAAGACGGGAATAAATACGTGCTTTCGGGAGAATACGCGGAACAAATGAAAAAAGTGTTGTCTTCCGGTTTATCCGTAGGAGCCGACGTTCAGGTATCGTTCGATATGTACGGTAATGAAATCGAAAACGGGTTTGAAATTGTAATGTCGGTTACTTACACGATTTCGGTATCGGGGTCTAATCAGACGTATGGAACGAAAATAACCGTAAATTTTGAGAAATAAAAAATCGTTTTTAAACTACCGAAAAAGGGAAGGCGTTGAGCCTTCCCTTTTTTCGAACGTGTAAAATATAAATCGATTTTTTTGCTTGTAAAAATAACGGCTTCGTTATATAATTATGACAGTGAAGTATAGAAGTAATAGTAAGCGTTATCTTATTGCAAATATAAGCGTAAGAAAATAAAAATCATCAGCGGAGTAAAGAATAGTTATGGAATTGTCTTGGCGGGAAGCTTTACAAAAATTAAAAGACGGAAACGTTAAGTATATTAATGCGCGGTATAACGGCGGAGACGTATCGCCCGAAAAACGGCGCGAAACATACGAAAACGGACAAAAACCTTACGCAGTCGTAGTCGCCTGTTCCGATTCACGGGTAATTCCGGAAAGCATATTTTTTGCAGGTATAGGGGAATTGTTTACCGTTCGCGTTGCGGGCAACGTGATAGATTCTTCCGTCCTCGCAAGCGTTGAATATGCCGTAGCGCATTTGAAGGCTCCGCTCGTCGCTGTTATGGGGCATACTTCTTGCGGTGCGGTAAATGCGGTTATCGGCGGAGGGGACTGCGGGCGCGTCAAAATGATAACTGATAAAATACGGCTCGTATTGGGCGAAGAACGCGACGCGCGCAAAGCCTGCATATTAAACGCGAAAGCAGGTGCACGGGAAGTAGAACGTGCGTTGGGCGGGGAATATCCCGCGGTGAAAGTGGTTTGCGCGGTTTATAACACTGATTCGGGCAAGGCGGATTTTTTCGAAGAATTCAATTAATATCAGATGGATTTTAAGTAAGAAATATGAAGAAAAATTTAAAAAAATTTCTGACTGCGACTAATATTATTATAATAATTCTTATCGTTATATACTTTTTGGACCGTTTTATTCCGTTTCCGGAAGGATATGAAGGATATGACGCTTGGGAAGAAAATAATTATCCGGTATTGAATTATATTTTCGGCTTTTGCGGAGGGTTTCTTACTAACTTTATGGGATTCGGCCGGATATTGACTCCCGACGGCGAAGCGTTTTACAGACGTCTGACGTGCGTGTTTTTACACGGACATATACTGCACCTGATTGCAAACGTCGTCGGTTTGTATTTTATAGGCAATTACGCCGAAAAACGATTCGGTTGGCTTACGTCGTATATAGTGTTTTTTACGGTAGCTTTTATCGAGAGCTATATTACTGACCCGTTGTTTTTTGCGATTGCTCCCGATAAAAAGGAAGAAACGTTATCACAGGTCAGTATGGGCGCGTCGGGAGGTATTTTCGGACTAGCGGGCTTTACGCTTGCCGCGATTTTTTTTGATATTAAAAGTTTTAGAAATATAGGTAAACCTACGATTATAGTTTCGGCTATATACGGTTTTTTGACTACTTACGTTGTCGGTTTAGGCTGGACGACCGTATGCCATAACGTTTCTATCGTCTTGGGACTGGTTTTGGGAACGCTTATAATTTTGCCGTTTTTCTTATTGAAGAAAGGAAAATTCAGTATCCGCAACACCGAAACGGAAAACGAAAATACGGAATAAGTCGATAGCCCGCTTGTTGGCGGATTATTGACTTTTACTATAATTTATATTATAATTTAACCGAAATGCGGTTACGAAAGAGGGGATAAAGAAATGAAAATATTTATAGCGTCCTCGATAGAAGAATTCGCGCGGGAGAGGGACGTAATCGAGAACTATCTTTGGCGGAAAAACACGGGCGGAAATATTTGCGCCGTGCCGCTTAGATGCGAGAACGCCGACCCTGCGATGTCCGTTACGCGCAAGCAGGACGACTTCTGTAAATTCATAGAAGAAAGCGACGCGTGTATTTTTATTCTCGGCAAAAAAATCGGCGGTTACACCGTCGAAGAATACGAATACGCGCGCGGTCTTATCGAAAACGGAAAGGACTTGAAAATAATAGCGCTGTGCAACGGTGAAAAGACGGACAAGTTTTATAAACGCGCTGAAAAAGACGGCGTGTCTTGTCATCGATTTTCCGGTGAGGCTGAATTAATCGGTATTTTAGATAAGGAGCTGAGTATAGAGTCTGTCGAAACCGACGGGTGCGCCGATAATTCCGTTTACATATTTTTGGCTTCGTCTTTAAACGAGGACGAATTTCAGAAACTTCGGATAGAAAATTTTATCTGGCGGATGAACTATGAATTCACGCAGAAATACAAGGTTTCAGTTCGTCCGCTTTTTAACGCAAAGAGCACGGCGGACGGACTGAACGAAATAATAAATAAAAGCGCGATGTGTTTTTTCATTGTTTTCGGCAACGTCGGGGAAGGCGTAATCGAAGAACTCAAACTCGCGAAAAAACGGCTCGACGAAAATAAAGCACCACGCATTTACGTATATTTTAAAAATACCGACGGGGACGATGCGCAGTCGGTCACCGTATTCAAAAACTATCTGGACGGAGAACTCAATCATTTTTACGGGCTGTTCAGCGACCTCGATACGATTAAACTCAGAATACTGCTTAATCTCGCGATATTGAAGGACGGTTCGAAAGAGGTCGTTTTCAAAGACGGCAAATGTTTTTTGGGCGAAAATTTCGTGCTCGACGTAAAGAACGTTTCCGAGTTCGTAAACAATAAAAAACTTGCGGAACTAAGAGCCGAACTTGCGGAAACGTCAATGCAGTTCCACGCGTATGAAGTGGACTACAAACGCAATCCTTCGGACGAAAATATTTGCAAAGCATACTATACTCTTGCGAGCAGATACGACGCGTTAAAAAACAGTATAGCAAGCTTGGAAGACGATATTTTTTCCGTATCCGTTTCAATGAGCCGAGGCGAAGCGATAGGAGAATTCACGGAAAAACAGCGGCGCGCGTATAAATTGTTTATGGAGGGCGACGTCGAAAAAGCCGTCGCGGTTCTCGATATGGAAGATTCCGTAAACTCTTATGTCCGTGCGGCGCACCGCGCAAAACAAGCCGCCGTCAGCGTCATTGCGGAGGGCAGGCAGAAAATAGATTTTTTGAGGACAATGTATTTGTACGCCGAGCGCGATAACATAATCGGACAGACTTACGTGCAGTTGCTTCCGATAGCGTCGGAACAGCGCGTCGAACTCGGAATATATAACGAATACGCGTTGTTTTTGAAGAATTGCGAACGACACGCGGAAGCTTTGGAGCAGGCGAAAAAACTGCAAACGCTTTATCAGGTGTTCGGTTGGGGCAATCAGCTTGAAATCGCAGAGAATCTTACTTTGCTTGCTATGATTTACGGTGATTTGAGCGACTGTCAGCGTCAGACGGAGGATTGTTCGCTCAAATGCATAGAAATACGCGAAAAAGCGCTTTCGGAGCGGGGATATGACGAAGCGAACCATATCGGACTTTCGCGCACCTGCGCCGCTTTGGGCGATATATACCGCCGTTCGAATACGCCCGAACAGGCCGAAAAATATCTTTCGCGCGCAGAAGTTTTATTCGAAGAACTTGAAAGACATACAGATAAATATATCACGGAGCAAGCCGAGTGTTTTATTGCGAGAGGAATAAATTTTGCGGAACAGTATCTGCTTGAAAAAGCGTTTGAAAAATTCGGTTGCGCGGCGGATATATGGGAGCGTCATAAAACCGACGACCCTCACGCGCAGTACGTAAAGTCTTCCGCTTATCAGAATCAGGCTTCGCAATTGAAAAAGGAAGGGCGGTTCGGCGAAGCGGTCGAAAAATTTAACGACGCTCTTGCAATCAGAAAGGAGCTTGCCGAACTTAATCCCGCCAGATATACCGCGGCTTTGGCGCATACTTATCAGGGGCTCGGGAACGTTTACAGGGCACAATATGCTTGGGATAACGCCATAAATAATTTTAAAGAAGCGCTGAAAATGCGCGTCGGAATTTGCGCCGTCAATGCGTCGGCGCACGAGGTGGAGCTTTCCGACTCGTATATAAAAATATGCGGGACCCTGCTCGACTGCAAGCGCCCCGACGAGGCTATGGAATATTTGCAAAAAGGTTACGCTATCCGCAGACGGCTTTACGAAGTTTCACCTAAAACGTACGAACGCTGGTACGCCCAGACGCTGTTCGAGTTCGGCAGATTTTACGAGCAGAAAAACGAACGCGCGGAGGCTGAAAAATATTATAAGGAAGCGTTTGCAATCAGAATTAAAATATCTTCCGAGAATTTACAGCCGAATATAGAAGGACTGCACGACAGCTTTACGAAAATGCAGAGTTTCTACGTCGGTAATTTTAAATCGAGACTGAGCGGCGCGGAGCTTGCTCTGTACGATAAGCTGTATTCTTTTGAAGCGACGGACGCGGATACGGGCGAACGGCTCGAATTCAGAACTTCGTTTACAGGCATTTGATTGTTAAGGAGATTAGGATATGACGAAAAAAGAGAAATTGTGTTTACAGTTGCGCAATAAAGACGGGCAGAACGAAGAAACGTACTGCCGTCATTATATCAAGACAAAGAGCGGATATTTCAGGCTTGTGTTTTTCGGATACCAGCCCGTGTTTCTGTTTTGTATGAGCCTTATATTCACGCTTGTAAGAGTTTTCGCCATAAAGCCCGAAGACGGGTTTATGGTGTCGTTAATATGTATTTTTTTGGCTGCCGTACCGGGGTTTGTGTATCTGTGCAAAATATTTGTCGGGCTTTGGTACTGGAAGTACAGTAAGCACGTTTTCGTTACAGACGAGGGTATCTGGGTAATCGGCTGCAGTTCGTTCTGGTGGAGAGGCGCGCCGGACTTTTTGGGCAGAAGAAGACTCCTCGCGCCTTATTGGTCGCTGTACGGCTGGGGCGAATTGAAACGCGTCGCTAAAACCAACGACGTGGTAGAAGACAGCAAAATATACAGATTCTTCGATGCGTTCGATGATTTCGTCGGCAGGTCTTCAAAGACCTGTACGCTATATATGAAGCGGTTCGACGGCGTTGAGAGAATAGATTTTCTTAAAAAAGAAGAAGCCGACGAAATTCTCGCGTATATGAAAGAGCGTAAAAAAAACCGCAGAAAAAAACAAAAAGAGGACCCCGAAGAGATTAGCGCAACCTGAAAATTTTTAGGACTGTTTCCTAACCCCGAGAATATGTATTCCGCGGACGCGTTCGTAATTGTACGAGGAGAGCGGTTTATTGAAAGCGTCGTAAGAATGCGCCGCAACGAGTATGCGTCCGCGCGATATGCCGACGACGACGGGTGAGTGATAAAAGTCGCCGGTGCTTCTTCCGAGCTGTACTATATCTCCGACTTCGAGTTCCGTGAGCGGAACTTCCTTTGCGAAAGGTCCCGCTCCTTCGTTGTTTACGAGGAAGTTGTAAAGGTATTCTACGCCCGTCCAGGACGGAGTGCGGTCGTTTACCGATTTATAGTACCAGCCGAACGTGGGTGTAAAGTTCATAACTTTCGCGCCCGCGTAAATTACCTGTGAAGCAAAGTTCGTGCAATCTCCGCCTATCTTACTGAAGTCGTAAAATTCGGGATTTCTGCCGAAAGCCCATTTTTTAGCGTAATCGTAAGCGGCGGACCTGTTGTATTCAAAAGTTTCCATATTACAGCCTATGCGAAAACAAACCGCATTGTTTACGCGCGGAGAATTATTGACAAGTTAAGCGATACTTGTTATATTGATACGTGTATGCAAAACGAAAATAACAATTCGCTTCCTCCGCAGGATAAGGACTGCCCCGCAAAGAGGGTTGAGGACAGCATAAAGAAAAAATTTCATAAATCGCTGTTTTCGAGATTTACGAAAGCGATAGTAGAGTACGAACTTATTCAGTCGGGCGATAAAATCGCGGTTTGCGTATCGGGCGGTAAAGACTCTTTCGCAATGGCGAAACTTTTTCAGGAGCTCAAACGTCACAATAAAATTCCGTTTGAGCTCGAATTTCTCGTAATGGACCCCGGTTACAATAAGGAAAACCGCGAAATTATCGAGAAGAACGCAAGCTTGCTCGATATACCGGTATCCGTATTCGAAACAGACATTTTCGAAAGCGTGTTCAATATCGAAAAATCGCCTTGTTATCTTTGCGCGCGTATGAGACGCGGACATCTTTATCACAGAGCGAAAGACCTCGGTTGCAACAAGATAGCTTTGGGGCACCATTACGACGACGTTATCGAAACTATTTTAATGGGTATGCTTTACGGCGGACAGATGCAGACAATGATGCCGAAACTCAAAAGCGCGAATTTCGAGGGTATGGAGCTCATACGTCCTATGTATCTTATACGCGAAGAAACTATTAAAGCCTGGCGCGATTATAATAATTTAAAGTTTATACAGTGCGCCTGCAAATTTACGGAAAACTGCGCAACGTACGGACCGTCGGGTTCTAAGCGTATGAAAATGAAAGAGCTCATACGAGCGCTCGAACGCGAGGACGGAGGTATCGAGCAGAATATTTTCAGAAGCGTTGAAAACGTAAGTTTAAAGACCGTTATTGCATACAAGGACAAAGAAGGCGTACGTCACCGTTTTACGGACGATTATTAAACCGCCTGCATACGGACTTTATTGAAATTCGGTTGCGCGGAACGGTAATTGACAAATAATTTTCATTCTGATAAAATACGTAGGTACGGAAAATAAAAAAGGAGAGAGGCTATGCTTAGAATCGCGGTTGTCGAGAACGAAAAAAGCTGTTCGGATTTGCTTAAAGAGTTCATAGACAGATACTGTAAAGAAAACGGCGAACAAGCCCGCATAGTTTCTTTCGGCGACGGCATCGATATAGCTTCGGACTATACGGCAGAATACGATATAATTTTCCTCGACACGGTTATGAAACATATGGACGGGTTCAAAGCCGCGGAATATATACGAAGAAAAGATAAAAACGTAATTATCGTTTTCGTAGCTCCCGACGCAAAATACGCGGTCAAAGGATACTCGGTCGAAGCTTTGAGCTTTATGGTTAAACCCGTGAATTATTCCGAGTTCTCCAACGAAATGTCCCGATGCGTAGAAAAAATAAAAAACTGCCGCGGGAAATTCGTTGTGCTCGCTACGGAGAACGGAATAAACAAAATAGCGGTCGACAGTATCGTTTATATAGAAAGTCAGAACCATAAAATGAATATAAACACAACGGAAAAGCTTTACAGCGTTTACGAAACAATGAAAAGTTTGGAAAGCAGACTTCCGAAAGAACAGTTTTCAAGGTGCAACAATTGTTATCTCGTCAACCTCGATTACGTGAAAGGCGTTCACGGCGAGTATGCGCTCATAGAGGGCGAAGAGCTGAAAATCAGCCGTTCGCGGCGTAAGGGATTTATAGAAGATATATCTTCGTATTATTTCTGCGGTTAGTTTAGCTTTCGGGAAACGGATAATAACGAAAGCGGTTAAGATACATAGTTAAGCGGAACGCTTACGTTTGACGAGAGGAAAAGCGGGTAATAATTAAAGTGATTAAGATACGCGGTTAAGCGGAACGCTTACGCTTGACGAGAGGAAAAGCGGGTAATAACGAAAGCGGTTAAGATACATAGTTAAGCGGAACGCTTACGCTTGACGAGAGGAAAAGCGGGTAATAATTAAAGTGATTAAGATACGCGGTTAAGCG
>CAJUHC010000001.1:30655-111228 GCA_910586345.1 uncultured Christensenella sp. | reverse complement strand
AAAAGCGGGTAATAATTAAAGTGATTAAGATACGCGGTTAAGCGGAACGCTTACGTTTGACGAGAGGAAAAGCGGGTAATAATTAAAGTGATTAAGATACGCGGTTAAGCGGAACGCTTACAGATTACGATTAAAAAAAATCAAGTTACGAAAATACTTGATTTTTTATTATTTATATGGTAAATTGGTATGTGCCAAATTGACAAAACTTGGTAAAGTCTATCGATTTTGTCGAAATAACGAAAATGGAGGAGAAATATAAATGAATTTCAAATTTGGCGTCAAGCAGATAGTACTTATTATAGTTTCCGTTCTGCTTATCGGCGTTCTTATTGCGGGTAACATCGTATTGGACGCGAATTCGATTACGCTGCATAAATTTTTCGGCGGCGATAAGTATGATTCGGAAGCGGGTAAAGAAGCTTATGCAATGGGCGACGCTTTAGTACCTCAGCTTGTAGAAGACAGCGCTGTGCTGTTGCGCAATGAAAACAAGGCATTGCCGCTTGACAGCAACAAAGAAACTGAAAAGAAAGTCAATCTGTTCGGTTGGAACGCTACTACGAAAGGCTTTTTGCTCAGCGGTACCGGCAGCGGCGGCTCTCCCGTACTTGAAGAAAACCGTGTAACCCTTGCGGAAGCGTTCGAGGATGCGGGCTATTCTTATAATAAAGAACTTTACGCTAAGTACGAGACCGAATCGGGTTCGACCAATACTTATATAAACCACGTCGGACAGGAAGCTGCGGCTTCGATGGCGGCGATTCAGAACCCCGGCGCGGAATTCTATACCGATACGCTTATGACGCAGGCTAGGGATTACTCCGATGTTGCTATTATCGTACTCAGCCGTAATACCGGTGAAAACTGCGGTTTTGGTGAGACTCTCGATTTGAATAATTACCGTGACGGAGCTTGGCTCGAACTTACGGCGAACGAGAAAACTATGATTGAAAAAGTTACTCAGAAGTTCTCCGACGGTAAAGTTATAGTGCTTCTCAACACCACCAATACTATGGAACTCGGTTTCCTTGAAGATTACGGCGTTGACGCGGCGCTTTATATCGGTGCCGTAGGACAGTCCGGTGCGCGCGCTATACCGAATTTGCTGTACGGGCAGAAGACCGTTGAGGATGAAGACGGTACAAAGACTGTTGTAAAAGTAAATCCTTCCGGCAAGACGGCGGATACTTACGCTTACGATTATAACCTTATAAACGGTAAATCTTACAGCGCGTCCTGGTCGTCTTTGCTTACCCGCGATTCGGATAAGTCTCTTTATTATCAGGAAGGAATTTACGTAGGTTATAAATGGTATGAAACCGCCGACGCAGAAGGATTTTTCGACGGTTTAGAAACAAAATACGGTAAAGGTTACGACGGGCTTATTCAGTATCCTTTCGGTTACGGACTCTCTTATACGGATTTCAGGTGGACGGTAGAGGAATGGCCTTCCGCGAATAAACTTACCGAAAAGGGCGAATACGAGGTTAAAGTGCGCGTGAAGAACGTTGGCAATTATCCCGGAAAAGACGTAGTCGAACTTTATTACACCCCTCCTTATATTGACGGCGGAATCGAAAAAGCCGAAACCAACTTGCTTGCTTTCGCTAAAACCGCAACTCTCGACCCCGGAACGAGTCAGCTGATGACGTTGAAGTTCACTGCTTACGACCTCGCTTCGTACGACGATTACGACAAAAACAATAACGATTTCTGCGGATACGAGCTCGATAAGGGCGCTCACGTACTCAAACTGAGAACCGATGCGCACACCGATGCGGTTTGTTATGACGAGAATTTTGAAAAAACTGCTTCGAGTACTTTCGAATTATCCTGCGACGGCGTTAAGTTTGCTAAAGACCCCAAAACAGGTACAGACGTAGGCAATTTGTTCACGGGCAATACCGCTTACAGCGGAACCCCGATTGACGGCTCGACGGCGTTCAACGGCGGTATAAATTATCTTTCCCGCGCTAATCATTTTGCGAATTTCCCGAAAGAAACGACTTTCGTTTGCAAAGCTCCGAACACCAGCCCCAGTAAGGAATTCAAAACCACGGCTTGGGATAATGCGGACATAAGCAATATCGAATACGGAGTCGACTCGGGTATGTATCTTTTGACCAAAGAAAACGGTCAGAAAGCTACCTTGGCCGAACTCAAATCTTCGACCTCCAATCTTGTTTATAACACGGATTTAATGGAAGAACTTTGGAAATACGATTCTCCCGAATGGGATGATTTCCTTAATCAGCTTACTCAGAATGAAATTAAAGATTTAATCGGTTTGGGTAAGTTCCAGACCGTTGCGGTGGCAAACGTTGGTAAACCTTTCTGTAACGAGTACGACGGTCCCGCAGGTTTTAACCAGAACAGCTCCGGCACCAAGTCCAATCCTAAATGGGTTGTATTCCCTGTAGAGGGTATTCTCGGTTGTAGCTGGAATCCCCAGTCCACTTACAATATGGGTAAAGCTATGGGCTTTATCGGAGGCGAAACGGGAGTGCACGGCTGGTACGGACCCGGTCTGAATATTCACCGTTCTCCTTATTACGGACGTAACTTCGAGTATTACAGTGAAGACGCGATGCTTTCCGGTAAACTTACCGCAGAGTGCATCAGAGGCGCGAAAGAAAACAACCTTACCTGTTATATGAAACACTTCGCCTGTGCGGATATCGGACAGAACTCCGGCAACTGGTATACCTGGCTTACGGAACAGACGTTGCGCGAAATCTATCTTAAACCTTTCGAAATAGCGGTTAAAGAAGGCGGAGCGAACGCTGTTATGAGCGGTTTCAGCGCGGTTGGCGCCACTTGGGCAGGCAGTAACTATGCTTTATCAACGCAGATACTCCGCAATGAATGGGGCTTCCGCGGAAGTATGATTACCGACTGGGAAAACGGCTATATGGATAAAATCCGCGGTATTTTAGGCGGTAACGATTTGTGGCTCGGTCAGAGCGGAACGAATATCAATTTCAATAACAGAGCTGAAGCTTACTGTGCGCGTCAGTCTGCGAAGAACATTCTCTATACTTACGTAGACTGCTATATGACGGCGCGGACGTATCAGCTCAATCCGGACGCTAACGACCCTTATCAGGTAAATATCGATAAACCTCTCGTAGGAACTGCTTCGTACTCGCCGTTGTTCGTCGCTATGTGGGTAATATTAGATATACTCCTCGTCCTCGGATTCGCAACCTGCGTATTGTTCATATTCGTATCACCTGCACAAATCGCACAGTTGTTTAAGGGAAAGAAGGCTTCTGCAAACGGCACTCCGGCTCCCGAAGAAACTCCCGTTGAGAATACTCCTCCCGAAGAACCCGAAAACTAATTTAATGACAGAATTTTGATGTTGTAAATCAATTCCCCCGACGGCTCAGCCGTCGGGGGAATTTTCATTGCATTACGTAAAATACCGTATTGCGTTTTTAATATAAAGTGTGAACTAAAATAAATTTAGTATAAAATTATAACAAAATGAATTATAGTATATTGATTGTGATTAACATAAATAGTATACTAATTTACACGATAGCTTAATAAAATACTTGGAATTCAGACGGGTACCCGTCTGTCTGCGTTATTTGAATAACGCAGACAATAACTCTTATTAAGCCGTAAAAAAACATTGGAGGAAAATAGGAACAATGACGAAGAAAAGATTTTTAGCATTCTTTGTTACAGCAATTTTGACGATTTCGTGTTTCAGCTTTGTTCTTGCGGCGTGCGGCAAAAAAGAACAAGCCAAACTTACTGCAATTGAGCTCGATACGACAAATGTCAAAACAGACTATGTTGCCGGTCAGACGCTTGACCTCAGCAACTTAGTGGTAACCGCGGTAATCGGCGAGGGAGAAAAAGCCACGAAAGAAGTGGTAACTGACTATATTGCTACCCCTGCCAACGGAACCGCGCTTAAGACTTCAAATACGAGTGTCTCTATCAAATACACGAGAGATGAAGCAACTGCAAGTAAGACGTTTAAGATTAACGTACACAACAACATTACAAACGTTACGAAGGTTGCAGAACCCGCAAAGACAACTTATATGGACGGCGAGCCCTTTAATCCGGCGGGAATGCAGCTCAGAGTTACTTATGAAGATAACGGTACCGAAACGGTTGACGTTACTCTGAATAACGCAACTTTCAGTCCGGCAAATATTACCGAGGGAGTTGAAAAGGTTAAAGTAACTTATCAGGGTTATGACTTCGAAATTCCCGTTACATTGGCAAACGGTGTATTTATCGAAGCTGAAGACGGTATCCTTCCCGTTGGTTCGGTGCTCTGTGTCGACGGATTGGATAATGACGAGGCGCACAGACCCTCCGGCACGGGCTACGTGGGAGACTTTAAGGCTGACGATAAGAAAGATCTCAGAATGACTTTCCTCTTCACTTCCGATAAAGACGGTAAAGGCGACGTTGAATTCCGTATGGCGTCGCAGTACCTTAAAAAAGACAGTAACTGGACCCCTGTATGGATGGGAGATACCCAGCTCAACAAGATTTGCGACGTATACATTAACAACGCGCTTATAAACGTGCCTGATTCCGTAATTCTTGCCGGCGGCGGCAGTGAAGACGGGCAACCTGACGGAACGCTTTGGCTTAACTGGCAGACTGTTAAGCTTGAAGACGTAGATTTAGTAGAAGGCAAGAATGCGGTTGAGTTAAAATTCAAAGAACACGACTACAATGATTGTTCCCAGTCCGCATTTAACGGCAAATTTACTGCAAATATCGACTCTCTTATAGCAACGTCGGCAGACTGCAAGATTACAAAATATACCGTAGGGTTTGATACGGAATCTGTTAAACCTACCGGAGTAAGCCTTGAAAAGGGCGTCAATGCGGAAGGTGAAGAGGTTGCTTACTACGTAATCACCGGTGAAGCATACTTCACGGGATATACCGATGAACAGGCGGCAAATATTATGAAGACCGGCTTAAATAAGACGGTAAAGAGCAGTAACGCAAGCCAATACACATTCTCGGGCTACGGCTTTGATTTCCAGGGCAATCTTAGCACCGAACCTGTCGGCGGTACGCGTTTCCTTAACGGCGCGGGCGAAGTGCAGTTCACCTCGGAACCGAGCGACAAACAGGACGCGGGAGCGACCGACCGCAAGGGTACGTTCACTATTAAAATCGACGTGAGTTCGCTTGCAACGGCAAACGGTGCAGGATTATATTCCACTCACTTCGATATTTCGGGCACCACGAACAAAAACTTCGATTTCATTACGGACGAAGAAAAGGCTATTGAAAAACCCGAAACGCTTACCGAAGAATATACTAATCAGTTTAACGTTTCAATGGTTGACACCGCTTCTGTAAAAGTGGGACACAATACTTATACGCTTGTCTATGAACCTTGGTGTTCAAGAGATACGACTTGGGGAAATTCCATAAACGACCGTCCCGCTCACGCATACGGTACCGTAGGTCTTAAAATCACAAATAAGACGTCCGTTGAAGATATTACCGCAACAGACGTCAGCCTTAACAAAGACGAAGTCACAGGCGAAATGTCTCTGATACTTAACGGTACTTTAAAAGTGGTCGAATTCCTTGAAGATGAAGCGGCTGAAGCTTTGAAAAACAAGATTGCCTTTGCTGTAACTACCGAAAAGGATTCATATCTTAATACGGTTGACGTGCGCGACGTAACGCTTACAAAGGTTGCCGACGTTGAGGGAGAAGAAGATACGTACACGGCAAATTACACTCTCACGGTTTCTTTAAACAATTTCTCTACCGTTGGAACTTATAACTTATCTCTCGACGGAAAAGCGATTGCCTTTGCGGCAGATAAAGTAACTGCTTCTGAAGTGGGTACAAAATATGTTTCCTATAAGCTTGCGGCAACCGCGGCAGGCGAAGACGGAACAGTGGGCGCAACGCTTACCGTAGATAGTAATTATTCGGTTACGCTCAATTCGGCAAATATTTTCGATAGCAACACCGTTCTTGATTTGGTGCTTGAGAACGATAAGGTTATTTATAAAATAACCGGTTCGTATGAAGCTGTTATTAAGGGCTACGTACTTACCGACGAAGAAGATAAGGCGGTTGCGGACGAATTATTGACGGCGTTGCTTAAAAACTATTTTACTAATTTCCGTTTTGAACATAACGGTAACCAGAGCAGTACAGGAAACTGGAACAAAGTCGAAGCTTTGACAAATTCGCATACAATAACGCTCGTTGACGATAAGACATTCACTATTTCGGTAGACGTAACTTTGTTACAGCGCGGCTGGGTTGTTATGAATAAGATGGGTGCTGCAACTAATCCGAGCAGTAACGGCGATTATAAACCTGCGTGTACTATTGAAGGCGGAATGAAAGAGGTTTCATTAAACGGCAATACTTATCAGATGTTGATAGATAAGAATTCCTGGAACCTGCTTGTACTCAAAGTAGTTGAAACTCCGGCTACTCCCGACCCTACTCCCGACCCTACTCCCGACCCTACTCCCGACCCTGCTCCCGCAGAATAAGCTCATATAAATTACCTCCAAGTAATTTAATAAAGTTAAGGACTGTTCCGAAAGGGGCGGTCCTTAATCTTTATTGTAAAAAGAAAACCCCACGCTAAGCGTGGGGTCAGAAAAAAGCTTTAGCTATGGACAGAAAAAATCTCCGATGATAAGATTGAAGTGGCTGTCAACCGCAACAATAATCAAAGGAGAATCTATGGATGAATTAAGTTTAACACATTGCAAATACGAATGCAAGTATCATATAGTATTTGCTCCAAAATTTCGTAGGCAAGTAATATACGGAAAACACAAAACAGAGATAGGAAAGATGTTGAGGAAATTGTGTGAGTATAAAAAGATAGAAATTTCGGAAGCAAATGCGTGTTTTGACCACATACATATGTTAATCACAATACCGCCAAAGTATAGTGTGTCGCAAATAGTTGGGTATTTGAAAGGCAAAAGCAGTTTAATTATATTCGACAAGTTTGCGAATTTAAATACAAGTACGGTAATAGGCATTTCTGGTGCAAGGGATACTATGTAAGCACGGTAGGACGAAACGAAAAGAAGATAACGGAGTAAATACAAAATCAGTTGCAAGAAGATATAGCAAACGAGCAATTAACGATGAAAGAGTATATAGACCCGTTTGGTGAAGAAGGCAACAAATAAGGCTGCTTTAGCAGCAGCCTGAAAATATTTGCGGTTGGCAGTTTCTTCATCGTGCGAATAGCACTGCCAGCACTATGCCCTTATAGGGCTACCTCAAACTACGCGTTTTCACGCGTAGTTATGATTTTATAAATTAAAAACAATCGGTTTAAAATAATTAGACTGCCTATACGGGCAGTTTAATATATTCTGTAAACCGCGCAACGGCGCTTCTGAAAAGACCTTAAAATTCATCTTGTAAAGTTAATGCGTATATACGGCAGGTAATACGGAAGTATTAATACGTTAAACAATTATTAAGCCCGCCGCTTTAAAAGTGTATCTTAACGCAGGTAATTATGATAATAATACGCAAACAGGGTCTGAACGGGCGTTGCGGTTGCGGGGAGGGTATTGCGGAAATTCAATAAAGGAAGAGCCCGACGTTAAAAACGTCGGGCTCTGAAAGTTTTACTTTAACGAAAAACTATTGATTTATTAATTTTATATTCGCTGACAATTAGTTTGACTGTTCGCGTTTATTTATCAATCGTTATTCGTTGGGCGTTTCGCTGTCGTCTGTGGGAGATGCGGGAGATGCGGTGCTTTCCGCTGCCGCTTCCGTAACGGGTTTATCTTTTTTCCTGATAGCGAAGAATATCAGTACTCCGGCGCCTGCCGCTAACAGTACGTCAACTACTATGATAACGGGGATATACCAGCGGAAATTGAGTTCGGGGGTGACGGGAATTACTATATCGTCTGCCGATTCGTTATACGTCGCGTTTGTAGCAAGCGTATTCATCCACATATACAGCACGTTCTTAGTAGCGTTTCTTAAAGCGTATTTATAAGCGGTCGTAGACTTCATTGAGTTTGTGAACGAACCGTTGCTGTTCCAACCGTCCATCCAGATATCTCCGCCTGCGCGAATCATTTGGTCGCCGTTCATAAAGTCGTGGTGGTCTGCGTAGTCGGTGAGGAACGCGCCTTTAAAGCCCCATTCTTCGCGGCATACTTCGGTAAGAAGAGCTTCGCTTCCGCCCGTCCAGACTGCGCCGATACGTCCGTAAGAGGTCATTATCGCATTTGAGCCGCCTCTTCTGACTGCTATTTCGAAAGGTCTGAGATAAATTTCGCGGAGAGCCTGTTCGGTGAGCCAGGTATACATACCGTCGCGTCCGCTTTCGCCTTCGTAGAGACAGATGTGTTTGAGATAGCTGAAAACGCCTCTGTTCTTAGCTGCGGAAACTACTTTTGCACACATTAAACCGGACATTAAAGCGTCTTCCGAATAGTACTCGTAGTTTCTTCCGCCGAAAGGCGAACGGTGGACGTTTACGCCGGGACCGTACCAACCGGTAATTCCGTTTTCCGCGCAGTATGCGCCGAACGTAAGTCCCATACTGTAAGCGAGTTCAAGGTTCCAGGTCTGCGCGAGGGTTATCGAGCTGAATCCGACTGCGTTTGCGTGTCCGTCCGAGAAACTTGCCGCCTGGTTGGGGCCGTCGCGGTCTTCGGTCTGAGGTTTGTTGATTGCTTGTACCGCTTTCGTTTGGACGTATCCGTGAAGTACAAGGTCTTCCATTTGCGATTGAGGAATATGGTTAAGAAGTTCTTCCCACTCGTCTGCATCGTAGTCCGTACCGAGTTTAAGTCCTAATTCGTTGAGCTCGTAGACTTTCTTTTTGGTTGTGCTTCCGTCTGCGTTTTCAAATTCTTTTTCAACTTCTTTGCCGACGAAATAATCGGGAGCGGTTGTCGAAGAGCCGAATACGGGGTCGGAAGGATTTCCGTTTTCTTGCGCCCATTTAGCATCCCAAGTAGTTTGCCAAGCGGTATTGAAAAGATTGCGCGATTTAATTTCATCGGTCATAGCGCGGTTTTCGCCGAATTCCGCGGGGAATGTTCTTTCAAAATCCTTTCTCGAAAGATAGGTGATTTCTGCGGAACCGTCGCTGTTGCCGTCAATGGCAACTCCGTCGGTAGTATTGGTGCCTGTAAAACGGTTCTCCGATTCTTCGTTGCAACGTGTATCCTGCGCTATATTCAAAGTCAGCGTATCGCCTTTTAAGAAATCGCTGTCGATAAGCTTATCTGTCGCTAAGGTATGCGCGTCGGTACGGAAAGAGAGTCCGTATTCGCCTTTTTCAAGAACGTAACCGCCGTTGGTGGTTTTAACGCTGAGATAATCGTAAGAAGCCATATCGGAAACGGTGAACGAAAGTTTTACGTCTTCGTGCTCGCCCTTTTTCAGTATTTTCTGTGTTTTGCCGAACGCAAGAAGATTTACCGAAGCCTGTTCGATTTTTCCGTTTGTTTCATAGGGGGTAGAGTAATAAAGTTCTACTACGTCCTGACCCGCTGTTTCGCCTACGTTGGTTACTCGGACGAGTATTTCTACGACGTCGTCTTTGTCTACCGTCGCGCCATTGCCGATAACCTTGTCGGTTTTGATGTTTGTTACTTCCCATTCGAATTCCGTATAGGAAAGACCGTATCCGAAAGGATATTGAACCACGTCTTTGTATCCGTTTGTAATTCCCCATTTTGTTTTGGCGTAATTACTGTCCCAGAAACCTTCCGTGTCGGCGGTTTCATACCATTTATATCCGACGTAAATGCTTTCGCGGTAGTCCTGATAAGCAACGCCCGTATAGGGAACGTTTGAACTTCCGTTGGTGTGCTGTACGTTCGTGGGATATAAACCGTTGCCGTTGGTATAGAAATGCGTCGTATCGTTGCCTTTACCGGTGTCTACATAGGTAGAGGCAGTGGAAAGGTCGTAAGCGTAAGTATCCGCAAGCTTACCGGAGGGGTTAACGTCGCCGTAAATAACTTTGGGAACGGACTTCGCTCCTACCGTACCCGTCGTCGCGACTACGAGACACGCGTCGAGTCCGGGAATGGTTTCCATAAATCCGAGTTCCATAACGTTGGTTGAGTTTATGAGAACGACTACGTTTTTAAAATTTTCACCTACGTAAGTCAGGAGTTTTTCTTCCTCTTCGGAAATTTCGAGATAAGTGCGGTTTCTGTCGATTTTGTCTTCGGAAAGCATACCCGACTGCTTATTTGTGCCGGCAGTCTGCTTATACTGAACGGCGGGAGAATCGTTGCTTTCGCCTGAAACTCTGCCGATTACGACGAAGGCGGTGTCGGAATAGTTTTTAGCGTTGTTGAGCATATCGACAGTATAATAACTCGTATCGTCAATAGCAGGCTCGTACAAACGGCTGAATTCATAGTTGAAGCTATGAAGCGAACCCGAATCGTTCGGATTGCCTGCCGACGGAGCTCCCGAATGACTGCCGCCCTGACTGTATTCGCGGTAAGGACGGAATTTTTTGTACATATCGGTCAATTGCGTATTGTAATCTATGCCGTAGTCTTTCAACGCGGTGAGCAGGTCGACGGAGTTGGCTCTTTTAACCTGACCCGAACCCGAACCGCTGAGAACCCAGTCGGTAACCGCCCAGCCGAATACGTTGACCTTCGAAGCTTCCGCTTTCTTCAAAGGCAGAAGAGAATCGTTTTTGACCATAACGATTCCTTCGTCCTGAATTTGCTCCGCAAGTTCTGCGCTTTTTGCGCGCGCCGCCGAATCGGCTCCGCTTTCTTTGTATCCTACAACGAACTTATCAAGTTCTTTCGAGAATACTCCGATTGCAATGCTGAGCACTAATAACAGCGCGAGCAATACTCCGGCGCACGAAAAAGCAATTGCCTTAAATTCTTTTGCTTTCATTGTCTTGTTTTTTCTCCTCCTAAAAAAATTTTTCTGTTTATTAAAAAAACGGAACGGCGAATTACCGTTCACGGTTTTTCCGCAGATTGACAATTATATAATATTGTAAATCGATTCCTTATTAATGATAGCCCAAAAGCCAATTATTGGCAATATACTTTATTTAATATAGTATAAAATATTGACTAAAATATAAAAAAGTATATAATTATACCAAATCGAACGAGCATAATAAAAATTAATCTTTTTTGAAAACATTGCATTTTTATTACGTCTTTTGTAAATACATTGCAATTTTTGTAAATTATTGCAAACGTACGGTACGTATGTTACAATAAATAAGTAATATGGAGCGAAAAATGAAAGTTAAAAAGTTTATATCGGCGGTTGTAGCGTTAGCTGTTTCGATAATGTGTCTCGCGGGGTTCGGAGGCTGTAAAAACAAAGAAGTATGGCCTTATCAAAAGCTCGGTGAGAACGATTATCTTACAGCCGAAGGGGAGCTGGTTAAAGATTGCGGAGGAAATACCGTTTTTCTGCGCGGAGTCAACGCGGGCGGACTTTTCGTAACCGAACATTGGATGACGGGATTTTCCTACGGCACCAAGCCCAACAACGATTATAAATCTCTTACGAAAATTTTTATAGACAGGTTCGGTGCGGAGAAGACGAAAGAACTGTGGAAAGAATACCGCGCGAACTGGTGGACTGATACCGATTTCGAGAACTGTGTCAATATGGGTATGAACGTTATCCGTCTGCCTTTTACGTATATGAACGTTGACTTTGACGCAATAACGAGTTATGACAACGCGGGAAAGAACTACGACTTTTCGGCTTTGGACGCATTTATCGAAAGAGCAGCGGAATACGGTTTGTATACGATACTCGATTTGCACGGTGCGTACGGTTCTCAGAGCGGGCAGGACCATTCCGGAGAAATCAAAGATTACCGTGCAGTCGATTTCTACTCGAACGAACGGATGCAGTCGCTGACTGTAAAGCTTTGGGGCGCGCTTTCGGAGCATTATAAAGACAATCCTGCGGTTGCGGGTTACGATATTCTCAACGAGCCCGGCGAAAGAAAAGGGAACGGCAACGACGGAGTTCACAGCACGGAACAGAGGCACTGGGATTTCTTCGATAAAGTATACGAAGAAATAAGAGAGAACGGCGATAATCACATAATAATTTTCGAATCGTGCTGGAACGGCGAAAATTTACCGCGTCCGGAAGTTTACGGATGGGAAAACTGTATGTATTCTTTCCATCATTATACGAGCAATACGGATACGAGCGCTGACGGAGAACTTGCGCACAATCTTGATTGGAACAATAAAATATCCAACGTTACGTCGCAGAATTTCGGCGTTCCTTTGCAAATGGGCGAGTTTACGAGCTATTCTTCGCCATATAAATGGGAGTATACTCTCGGACTGTTGAACCGTTCCAATTGGCATTGGGTAAGCTGGACCTATAAAGTCTGGGGCAGAATGGCTTGGGGTATCGTAAATATAACCGCGGATAATAGCCAAAAGGTAGACGCGTACTCCGACGATTACGAAGTTATACTCGGAAAATTTAAAAATCTCAGGACAGACGGCGCCGCCGCTGATAAGTACACGTTTTACGGCAGAGGCGAAGACGGCGGAAAAGTCGAAATAGGAACGCTTGAACGTCTGTATTCAGAATACACGGACAAAGAGTATGTTTATAAACCGGAAGCGGGAAGCTATGAAATACGTTACGGCGTGGATAATCTTCCTCTCATTATGAAAGAAAGCGGGGGAAAGACGTTGCTTGCAACGGGCGGTTCGGGCGATAAATATACGTTTTCTATAATCTACCATAATTCGAAAGACGGAAGCGCTTATATATCTGCCGGCGGGAAATATTTGTCGGTATCGAAAAGCGGCGGAGAAAATTTTATAACCGCGGTAGGCTCGCTTTCGAACGAGGCAAGATTTTATCCCGTACAAACGGAATACGGAACGGTGTTCGTTTCATATTCGACCTGTAAGTATCTGCGTATCGACGACGAAGGCAGGGCGCTCGCCGACGCGGATAGTTTCCGCGCGGCGGTTTTCGTATTGGAGTAAGCAATGAAAATAGAGTATTATATTGAAACGACTTTGCTGAAATTTCTTAAAACAAAGAAAATAGATTCTATTCGTGTAATAGATTTGATTGACGAGATAGGTATTTGCAAGGGCACGTTTTATAAGTATTATCAGGATAAATATCACCTTCTCATATGCAGTTTTCAGAATCATTTTTATAACGGTATTTTGAACGGCGCTCAGACTTGGGAAAGTTTTCTGAGCCGTTCTATGAATTCGTTCAAAAACAGCCCGTCGATAATTATAAACGCTTTCGAGTCGCAGGATATAAATTCGTTGCGTTCGTATCACGAACAGCTTATGCGCAAATATTTTTCGGAAAACGCAGGAGCGGATGAAGACGAATATTACGCTTATTCAGCCGACGTTTTTACGCACTACGTAACGGACGTCCTTATGGCTTGGCTTAAAAATAAATGCGTTGAAACAAACGAAGAACTGATAAGAAAAATTAAGGCAATAATGCCCATTACGCTGTTTGTCGGCTTATACGGGCCTTTGGGAGGAAAAAATGAGAACAAAAAACAACTTGCCAATTAAAAGCATCGCTATTTTATGCGTACTTGTAATCGCATTAGGTATGTTTGCTGGCTGTATGGAATGTAAGCATACCTACGTGGACGGAGTTTGCAGCGCTTGCAGAAGCTTATGCCCGCACAGCGAATACGAGAACGGGGTTTGCATAAGATGCGGTACAGTATGCGCTCACGAAGAGTATGAAGACGGAGTCTGCGCCGAGTGCGGTTCTGCGTGTGCTCACGAAGAATATGAAGAAGGAGTATGTGCCGTTTGCGGCACCGTGTGCGGGCACACGGAATACGTGAACGGAATATGTAAAGAGTGTTCGGCTCATTGTTCGCACGCAGATTACGTTAACGGGACTTGCGCCGAATGCGGAATAGTCTGCAAACATCCCGTTTATGCGGACGGCGCGTGTACGCAATGCGGAACGGTATGCAGTCACCGGACTTATGAGAACGGCGAGTGCAAAGTTTGCGGTAAACCTTGTGTTCACGAATACATCGACGGCTCCTGTAAGCATTGCGGAGAAAAACAGCCTCAAACCAAACCCGAAGACCCTGTTTACGGTTACAAACCGCATTTAAGCGCACGGCTTCCGAGAATAGACGTTCAAGCGGCGTCGGATTTTATTTCGGACGCGACGCGGGACGTGCCGAGTTTCGATAACAACAATCCCGCCAACAATATAGATTGGCAGTATCACGAGTGTACCGTAAAGCTGAGCAATTGCGAAACCGAATACGAACTTGAAAAGACCGCGGGAATTAAGGTGCGCGGAAATTGGACTACTACGTATCCCAAAAAACCGTTCAGAATCAAATTCGACAAGAAACAGCCTATGCTTGGGCTCAACGAAGGTGCAAAGTGCAAAAGCTGGGTATTGCTTGCGGATTATAAGGACGTTTCTTTGGAGAGGAACAGTCTTGCGTTCTACCTCGGCAATCAGATTTTCGAAACGGACGGTTATTATTCGTCCGACTCGCGTCAGGTCGAACTTTACTTAAACGGCGAGTATTGGGGCGTTTATCTTCTTGCCGAACAACAGCAGGTTAATGCGGAGCGCATAAATATTACCGAACCCGAAACCCCCGAGGGCGAACCTTATCTCGGGACGGATATAGGATATTTTATCGAATACGACGGATATTATAAACTCGAAATCGAAACCGAGAGATTCGAATGCAATTATGCAAAATACGGCCCGCTGAAAACGAGAAGCGGCAACAGGGTAACGCCGGACCAGAAAGGTTTTGCAATAAAGAACGATATTTACGACATCAGTCAGACAAGATTTATAGAAAGCTATATGAACAATCTGTATAAGATTTGTTACGAGGCGGTTTATAACCATAAGTATTACGCGTTCAACGGTGACTTTACCGGGCTCGTCGTTTATACGCCCGCAACGGATAATCCCGTGCGGGAAACCGTTTCCAAGGTGATTGATATAAAATCGCTCGTAGATATGTATATACACTGCGAAATAGTGTGCGACTACGACATAGGCTGGTCGAGCTTCCTTATGGACGTCGATTTGGGCGCGGATTCCGAAAATAATCTTCTTCGGTTCGAGGCGCCTTGGGATTTTGACTCTGCTTTCGGGTTGAAGGATGCTTGTGCAAGCGGCGAAGGGTTATTCGCCGCAAACAGTTCGAATCCTTGGGTAATCATATTCATAAACGAAAGCTGGTTCTGGAATATGGTCAAAGATAAGTGGCAGGAAATGAATAGAGCCGGAGTTCAGACTGGCGCGCTTTCGTACGTAAAAGAATTGAGGACGTATTATAATTCGCAGGAATATAAGCGTAATTTCGAAAGATGGGGCTTTGTAGTTAGCGGCGAGAGCGTATGGGAAATACAGCAAAACGTTAAAAACCAGTCCGACGCAGTCGACCATTTGTATAAATGGCTTACTAAGAGATTTAATTATCTCGATAAACAGTGGCTGTAAATTTTGAGGAGGATATAATGAGAAAAAAATTAACGGCTCTGATTTTAGGAGGAATTATCGCAGGCAGCTTGCTCGTCCCTCTTGCAGGCTGTATCGGAAATCCCGGAAAGGAAGACGAAACGGTGATACCGGAATGGGAAAATAACGCTACTCTTACGGAAAACGGGGTTGAAATCAAATGGAAAGAAGTCGAGAACGCGACTGAATACAGAATATATCACAGTCAAAGCCGTTTCGGCGACTATAAGTTCGAAATAGCGCAAACGGAATGCGAATTCGTAAGTTTCGATAAGTACGGTTATTACAGGGTAGACGCAATGAACGGAGAAGAAGTTATTTCTTCCGAAATATATTCGTACGAATTGGATACGTTCGGCAAAAATACGCATATATATTCGCCCTACGATAATCAGGAACTTGTTCAGGCGGACGTAGACAGGTTCAAAAACAATACGAGCCAGTTTGCCTGGAAAGAGATTTACGAACCCGTATACGAGCAAAACGAAGACGGCGAATGGGTGGAAACGGGCGAAAGGCTGCTTGGCGAGGGACGTTATGCAGGACTTTTCAAGAAAGGAAAGTATAACGATTTGAACCTTCAAATGCGCTATTATATGACCTTTTCGGGACTCGATTATCTGCCTACCGGAGTGGAACTCGGCGGTTTTTATACAAAGGGCGAGCTTTCGGGAGGAAATTCGACCTGTAACTTCTGGTGCGGTATAGATAATATGACCGTAAACAGTGACGTACAGTGGTCGGTTTCGCAGGCGACGAGTTTCCGCCGTATGAAAGTAAACGGCAATCTCACTCTTCACGATACGGGTAAAACCCCCTGGGCTTCGGGCGGATTTATTTCCGACACGGTAGTTTCGGGAAATATCGACGGAAGCATACAGCAGCAGTGGTTTACGCGCAATTCAAGCTGGAATAAATGGTCGGGCTGCGATATAAATATGGTCTATTCGGGATGTACGGGCGGTTTTGCCGATAAAACTTACGCCTGGCCCGAAAGGCGCGTTACTGTTCTCGAAACCACCAACGTTATGCGCGAAAAGCCTTACCTCGTTTTCGACGACGGATATTACGTTTGCCGTCCTGCACTGCAAAGGAATTCGTCAGGCGTTAGCTGGTCGGAAAACGGTGAATCGCTCAACGACTACGACGAATATATATCGCTCGATAAATTCTACGTCGCGCGTTCGGACAGAGACAACGCAAAGACCATTAACGCGGCTTTAAACAACGGAAAACATATTCTGTTTACCGCAGGCATTTACGATATAGAAAGTCCGTTGCTGGTTACGAAACCCGATACTATTGTTATGGGTTTGGGGCTTGCGACGTTAAAGCTTGCGGGTAATAATAAGGATACCATAATGAGCGTAAGCGACGTGGACGGAGTACAGCTCAGCGGCATTATGTTCGACGCGGGCGAATATTCCCAAAATCTTTTACGGCTCGGAGATAAAAAGACGCAAGTGCGCCACAATGAAAATCCTACCGTACTGAACGACGTTTATTACCGCATAGGCGGAGCGGATAAAGGAGCGACTTCGGTTGATTTGACGCTCGAAATAAATTCCAACGACGTCGTAGGCGATAATTTCTGGGTATGGCGCGCGGACCACGGCAACAGCGGTACGGTAGGTTGGGATATAAACAAAACCAAGAACGGCGTGATAGTAAACGGCGATTACGTGACGATTTACGGGCTTATGGTAGAGCATTTCCACGAGTATCAGACGATATGGAAAGGCGAACACGGTTTTATGGCTTTCTATCAGTCGGAAACTCCTTACGACGTGCCTTCCCGCCTTGCGGACGGCGCGACGGAAGAAAATCCCGAATACGCACAGGACGAATGGATGTCGGAGTGGAACGGCAAAACTTATCAGGGTTATGCGAGTTATAAAGTTGCTGACGGTGTTAAAAATCATACCGCTTACGGAATAGGCGTTTACTACGTTGCAAGCAGCAGGCTTAAAAATATATTTACCCTCGACCACGCAATAGAGCTTCCGTCGAACGAGGGTATTCACGTCGAGCATATGGCTATTGCGAATTTTCTCAATTTCGGCGACAAGAAAACGAACGGCGGAATCAGGTATATCGTCAACGAACGCGGTAAAAGCAATTTCGACGGCGCTAAGACGCAGTTTACGTCTTTTATAGCAGGCAAATACGTCGAGAGATAAAAACTAAGGGAATTTACAAATAAAACAGTTGAGTAACCTGCAAATTACGATGCGTAAATTGCAGGTTACGCTAATGTTATATAATTTTGTTTCTCAATATTGTATAATTCCATAAAAATTTGTTAAGGTGTAACAAAAACTGATGGACAAACAAAAAATAATAAACGAACTGACAGTCCGCCAAAAAGCCGACTTGCTTACGGGCAAAGATTTCTGGCAGACCAAGGATTATCCCGAGCTGGGAGTTCCGTCGCTGTTTTTATCGGACGGACCTCACGGAATAAGGAAACAGGCCGCCGCGGCTGACCATTTGGGACTGAACGCGAGTATTCCGGCTACGTGTTTCCCTACGGCGGCGGCGATGGCAAACAGTTGGAACGAAGAGCTTGGCGAAAAGATGGGCGAAGCTCTGGGCGAGGAGGCGGCTTCGCAGAAAGTAAACGTTCTTCTCGGTCCCGGCACGAATATGAAGCGCAATCCCCGTTGCGGAAGAAACTTCGAATATTTTTCGGAGGACCCCTATCTCGCGGGTAAAATGGCGGCTTCGTATATACGCGGTATTCAGTCGAAGGGAACTTCGGCTTGCGTGAAGCATTTCGCCGCAAACAACCAGGAAGAGAGACGTATGGTTACAGACTCCGTAATGGATGAAAGAACTTTGCGCGAGATTTATCTTACCGCATTTGAAATTGCAGTGAGAGAGGGCAAAACAAATTCCATAATGTCTTCTTACAATATGATTAACGGCAAGTTCGCGGACGAAAACGACCACCTTATACGCGACATACTCCGCGGGGAATGGGGGTTCGACGGCGTCGTGATTTCGGACTGGGCCGGCTGTAACGACAAAGTAGCTTCCACTGCGGCGGGTAGCGACCTTGAAATGCCATCGTGCAAATACGGCGCGGACGATATAGTCAAGGCTGTCGAAGACGGTACGCTCGATATTAAATACGTGGACGAATGCGTCGAACGTATTCTCACGTTGATAGAGAGAACCACTCAAACGGAAAAAGGAAAACCTTTCGACGTCGAGGCTCATCACGAAATAGCGCGCAAATGCGCGGAAGAGAGCATCGTCTTGTTAAAGAACGACGGTGTTCTTCCTGTGTCCGCAGATACGAGAACTGCGCTCATCGGCGATTTCGCGCACCTGCCGAGATATCAGGGCGCGGGTTCTTCGATTGTTAATCCCACAAAACTTACTACGATACTCGAAAACAGACACGAAGTAAACTTTATAGGTTACGAACAAGGTTTCGACAGATACGGCAAAAATAAGAACGGACTTATAAAAAAAGCGGTTAAACTCGCCAAGAGAGTCGACAACGTAATTCTTTGTCTCGGACTCGACGAGGTGTCGGAAGCGGAAGGACTCGACAGGGAGCAGATAAAAATTCCCGCAAACCAGATTGCTTTATATAAACAGGTAAGAGCTAACAGCAAAAAGCTTATTCTTGTTCTTTCGTGCGGAAGCGCGGTTGAAACCGACTGGTGCAAAGACGCGAACGCGATTGTTTACGGCTGTCTTACGGGTCAGGCGGGCGCGGGCGCTATGCTCGACGTAATCACGGGTAAGGTCAATCCTTCGGGTAAACTTGCGGAAACTTTCCCTGTGAAATACGGCGATTGTTCCTCGGCTTCCCATTTCCCCGGCAAGCAGATGACGGTAGAGTACCGCGAAGGACTTTATATCGGGTACAGGTATTACGATACGGCGAACGTTGAAGTCGCATATCCGTTCGGTTTCGGACTTTCTTATACGACTTTCGAATATTCCGACGTCAAAGCGGACGCAAACGGAGTTTCGTTCACCGTTAAAAATACAGGCAAATACGACGGCGCGGAAGCGGCTCAGCTTTACGTCGGCAAAAAGGACGGAAAAGTTTTCCGTCCCGCAAAGGAATTGAAAGGCTTTGCGAAAGTTTATCTTAAAGCGGGCGAAAGCAAGAACGTTAATATAGCTTTCGACGACAAGACGTTCCGCTATTTCAACGTAAAGACTGATAAGTGGGAAATAGAGGCCGGAGAATATCAGCTCTATATAGGCGCGAGCTCGGCGGATATCCGCCTTACGGCGAGTGTAATTAAGCAGGGCACTACCGACGTTGTTCCTTACGACAGCGGGAAACTTCCTTCGTATTACAGCGGTAACGTTGCGAACGTCGGCGACGGAGAATTCAAAGAACTTCTCGGAAGGGATATTCCTTATTCGGGATATAATTTCTATAAAAAGAAGAGAATGGTTATACATGAAAACTGTACTATCGCCGATTTGAGATATTCGAAACGGTGGGTAGGCAGAGCGTTCTCGGGCGTTATACGCTTTGCTATCAAAGCGTGCAAGGGCTTCGGAATGCGTTCGCTTGCGAACACGCTCGTTATGGGCGTACTGCATCAGCCCGTGAGGGGGCTTGCGAAATTCGGCGGTATGAGCCGCAGACAAATGGAAGCGTTACTTCTGATGTTCAACGGTCACTTCTTTAAGGGCGTTGGCAGATTCTTATCAAAGGAAAAAGTTAAAAAGGAGGCAAAGAAATGAGTGAAGAAGTAAAAGAAACTGCCGAAGCCGCGGGAGCGGCGGACGCGTCCGTATCCAAAGCGGATATAAGTAAATATACCGTAGAGGACTTGCAAAAACAGGTTAAACCTCTTTCGAAAAACGGGTTTTTAAGGTTCTTTCAGAAAATAGGCCGCTGGTGGCTCGGGACCTGGTACGGCTTTTGCGACAAACATCCCAAGGGCTCGGATTTGATTTATAAGATTTTTTTCCTTGTGGTTTTCTCGCAGGCTGTGACTATCTGGCAGTTTATCGTTATGACGTTCCTGCCTTATGCGTTCCCCCAAAGCGTTTTCCCGCAAATAACGGTGGGCTGGCCCAATATAACTTTGGGTTCGTTTACGAATAACGGCGCGTCGTACGTTATATTCGGAGACAATAACGGCTGGGGATATTTTATAGCGTTTGAAATCGCGGTATTTACCGCTCAGTGCATTAACTTCCCCTTACAGAGAAACATAACTTACCGTTCGCACGGTAATCCCTGGTTGCAGGCTTTGTGGTATTTCATAGGTTGGGTGCTTGTTTCCGTATTTACAAACGCCGTATGGGGCATCTGCAACGTATTCTTTACTCACTGGGGCTGGTATCAGAGCCCGGGACTCGACGTTGTCGCAGGTTTAATAAAGACGGTGCTTACGGGCGGCGTATCTATGGCGATATTCTTCTTTATCTTCCTTATTATCTTCCCCGATAATAACAAAATGGCTAAGAGTTCCAAGGCTAAGTATGAAAAACTCGTCGCTAAAAACGCGCCTACTGAGAAAATCGTTAAAGCCGAAAATACTATGAAACTCTGGGAAGACAAAGCTACGAAATCCAATGCGGAAAAGGAATATTTCAAAGCCAAATCGCAGGTCAATGCGGCAGTTATGAAGTATAATGCGATTGTCAAAGCTTCCGAAAATCCCAAACTTAAAGCAGAAGAAAAAGAATTGTATACCGCAAAAATAGAAAAAGCATTTGAAAACGCGGTATATGCGATTGTTGCAAGAGACGAAAAGGAAGTTGCTTTCAACGCGGCAAAAGCATTGTAATGGTTATTAAGCGTTTAAAGCTTAAAAAATTAAATAACACCCGCGACCTCGGCGGTTTGCCGACGTCGGACGGGCTGGAAATAAAAAGAGGAAAGCTTATCCGTAGCGGTAAGCTTTCCGATTTGCCTGCCTGCACAATTGCCGCGCTTAAAAAAATCGGGGTTACGACTGTCATAGACCTTCGTATAAGCACCGAAAGACAGCAGCATCCCGATACGCAAATTGACGGCATAAATTATTTTTGGCTTCCCGTATTGTGCACTTCTACGCCCGGGGTCACCTCAGACAGCAGTATGCGTCATACTATGCTCAAAGAAAGCAGACGCATTAAAGATGAGTTCGGGACCGCGGACAATTATATGATTGAAACTTACCGCAGTATACTTTTTAACGAACAGCCTCAACAGGAACTCAAAAAATTTCTTCGTATTGTAATTGAGGAAGAAGGTACTGTTTTGTGGCATTGTACGAGCGGTAAGGACCGAGGCGGTATCTGCGCAATGCTTGTCGAAGCTCTGCTGGGCGCAGACGAAGAAACGATTATATCCGACTATTTGGTTTCACGGAAATTCTGGAGAAAGCAATATTCTTTGAACAGGTTCGTGCTTGCCATTGCTCCCGTTTCTTTGAAGTTAAAGAAAATACTTTTCGGTTTTATGCGTACCAAACGCGAATATCTCGAAACCGTTATCAACGATATGAAAGCCCGATACGGCGGAATAGCGGAATATTGCAAACAAGTTTTAGAAGTTACCGATAAGGACATAATTACTTTAAAGAAAAAATATCTGGTATAAAAATATGAAATTAATCAGTTTTGCCGTACCCAGCTACAATTCGCAGGAGTATATGCGTAAATGTATAGACAGCCTGCTGACGGGCGGTAACGACGTAGAAGTCATTATTGTAAACGACGGTTCGAAAGATGACACGTTGAAAATAGCTAACGGGTACGCCGAAGAATATCCCGATATCGTTAAAGTCATAGACAAGGAAAACGGCGGTCACGGCTCGGGAGTAAACGCGGGTTTAAATCTCGCGTCGGGACTTTATTATAAAGTCGTGGACTCGGACGATTGGCTCGACGAACAGGCTTTGAAACAGCTCCTCGATACGATAAAGAAACATCAGTCGGAAAATACCCTTCCCGATTTGTATGTGACTAACTTCATTTACGATAAAGTTTATGAAAATACGCGCCACGTGAGCGCGTACGGAGACAAACTTCCCGAAGGCGAAATATGCGGTTGGGATAAACTTAAAAAATTCAGGTATTCGCATATGATGCTTATGCACGCTCTGCTTTATAAGCGTGAAAAACTGTTGCAAAGCGGTACCGTTCTTCCCGAACACACTTTTTATGTGGATAATATTTACGCGTATCAGCCTTTGCCGTATATGCAGACTGTTTGTTATCTTAACCTTAATCTTTATCATTATTTTATCGGCAGAAGCGACCAATCGGTGAATAAAGCCAATTTCGTAAAGAGATACGAACAGCAAATCAGAGTAATGCTGAGAATGACCGACGCTTATACTTGGGCAGAAATAAAAAAAATGCCCAAGGGGCTTAGAAAATATATGTGGCACTCGCTGGAAGCTCTTATGATGACGACGCTGTTGTTTATATGTGCGGAGTATTCGCCCGAGCGTAAGCAGGCTTTAAAAGCTATGTGGAAGCATATTAAGGAAAAGGACAAAGCGTTGTACAGACGTTTGAGAAGCCGTTCCTACGCGACGGCGGTAAATTATCTTCCCTGGCGTATGAGAGGGTGGATAATGTGTAAAGGTTACGATATTCTTTGTAAAAAAGTTAAATTAGGATAAGCTTATGAAAATTACCGATACCGGAAACAGTGTAAAGAAATATATAGGAATAGACATCGGCGGAATGTCCGTAAAGGGTATGATTTTGAGAGGCGACGGTACCGAACTATGCAAGGACTGTATCGAAACAGGCTGTAAAAACGGCGGTTCGGCTATGTGCGATAACATAGTTACTCTCATAAACAGAATGATACAGACTATCGGCGGATACAAGACCGACATAAAAGGCGTCGGTATAGGCTGTCCGGGACTGATAGACAGTAAAAACGGTTTTGTCGTTTTTTCTGGTAATCTCGGTCTGAAATATTTTCCTCTGCAAAAGGAAATTTCCGATAAAATCGGTTTGCCCGTTAAAATAACGAACGACGCTCACGCTGCGGCATTGGGCGAAGCCAAGTTCGGCGCAGGCAGAAAATACAAGGACAGTATCCTGGTTACGCTCGGAACGGGCGTCGGCGGCGGAATAGTCGTCGACGGACAATTGTTCGAGGGCGGTAAATCGGTCGGCACGGAAATAGGGCATACCGTCATAGAAACAGACGGTTATCCTTGTTCCTGCGGACGCAAAGGCTGTTTCGAATGTTACGCTTCCGCGTCGGCGCTTATGAGAAAAACGCGCGAAGAGATGCGCGCGGATACAAATTCCGCGATGTGGGAAAAATACACTCCCGAAACTGTTACGGGTTTGACTGCTTTCGAGTATTCGGATACGGATGAAGCGGCGAAAAGAGTCGTCGATTGGTACATAAAACATCTTGCGATAGGCGTAACGAATATCGCGAACGTTTTCAGACCCGAAGTCGTGATGTTCGGAGGCGGAGTCAGCGGACAGAAAGAAAGGCTTACTTTGCCCGTTCAGAAACTTTTGGATGAAGAAATTTTCGCGGGAACGGATTTTGCGCCCGTAAAAGTGGTTACCGCTTCGCTCGGCGGAAAGGCGGGCGCTTACGGCGCCGCCGCTCTTTTGATGTAATGTTTGCGTTTTAAACGTGTATTAATTGCGGTTACACAAACTTAATGACGGCTTTCAGACGTAAAAATTAAGGTGTATAATATGTATGATTATTTAATTGTCGGCGCGGGGCTTTTCGGAGCTGTATTCGCGCACGAAGCTACCAAAAGGGGTAAAAAATGTCTTGTCGTCGAAAAACGCGGACATATAGGCGGTAACGTGTATACTGAAACCGAAGAGAATATAACCGTTCATAAGTACGGCGCGCATATTTTCCATACCAAAAATAAAAAGGTTTGGGATTACGTAAACGAGTTCGCTGATTTCAATCACTATATCAACGCGCCCGTGGCTTTCTATCACGGCGAAGTTTATAATCTTCCGTTCAATATGAACACGTTTTCGCGTATGTGGGGAATAAAAACTCCCGACGAAGCGAAAGCTAAAATCGCTGAACAGGTAAAGAAAGCGGGAGTGTCCGAGCCGAAAAATCTCGAAGAACAAGCTGTGAATATGGTCGGCGAAGATATTTATCTGAAGCTCGTAAAAGATTATACGGAAAAACAGTGGGGCAGAAGCTGTAAAGAATTGCCTCCTTTTATAATAAAACGTCTGCCCGTAAGATTTACTTACGACAACAATTATTTCGACGACCCCTATCAGGGTATTCCCATAGGAGGATATACTCCTATTATAGAAAAGCTTTTGGGCGGAAGCGAGGTCAAGCTTAACTGCGATTTTTTGGAGCACAGGGAAGAGCTCGAAGCTCTTGCTGACAAGATAGTTTATACGGGCGCAACCGACAGATTGTTCGGCTACGTTCTCGGCAAACTCGAATACCGCACTCTGGAATTCGAAACGGAAGTTCTCGGTACTGAAAATTACCAAGGCAACGCCGTTGTGAATTACACTTCGCACGAAGTTCCGTATACGAGGATAATCGAACACAAACATTTCGAATTCGGGAAACAGCCCAAAACGGTTATCACAAAGGAATATCCCAAAGCCTGGGAAGAAGGGTGCGAACCTTATTATTCGGTGAATAACGATAAAAACGACGCTTTGGCGGAAAAATATAGGGCTATGGCTGCCGAAAAGGGCTATATCCTCGGCGGAAGGCTTGCCGATTACAGATATTATAATATGGATACCGTCGTTGAAAAGGCTTTGGCGGTTTGCGAACGATTAATTTAGAACACAATTAAAAGGTCTCCTTAACAAAGTACTTCTCCGTGCGTTTAATTGCGCGGGGGAGTATTTTTTCATACTTGAATTTTAATATTTTCGTGTTATAATGGTATCGTAATATATTTCAGGTTTATAATGAAGAGCAAATATCCGATAGTTCTCGTTCACGGAATAGCTTTAAAAGATTTTAAATTTTTCAGATGTTTCGGCGGGATAGAGAAAAAATTAAAAAAAGAGGGCTACGCGGTTTATAACGCGAAGGTTGACGGTTTCGGTTCGATAGAAAACAACGCTGAACAGCTTAAAGATTTCGTAAACGGAGTTTTGGCTGAAAGCGGTGCGGAAAAAGTCAATCTTGTCGCGCATTCGAAAGGCGGGCTCGATTCGAAATATATGATAAGCAAACTCGGTATGGAAAATTCCGTCGCTTCGCTTACGACGTTATGCACTCCGCATAAAGGTTCTCAGGTAGCTACGAAGATTTACGGTTTGCCGAATCCGCTGAAAAAGTTTATTGCGTTTTGGGTGAATTTATGGTATAGAATTTTCGGCGACAAGCACCCCGACGCATTGACCGTATGCAGGCAATTGCAGAGCGTAAAAGACGTTGAAGAAGAGACTTTCGGTTTTTCCGGGAAAGTTTACTGCCAAAGTTATTCCGCCGTTCTTAAAAGAAGCCGCGACGACTTTCTGATGGGTATTCCGTTGATATTTTCAAGGCGTTGGGAAAAGGACGGCTCCGACGGGCTCGTATCGGTCGGAGCTTCAAAATTCGGGGAATATAAGGGGCACGTTTCCGAAGATTCGATTTCTCACTCGGAAATTACGGGGTTTTCGGCGTCCAAGAAAAAACGTGAGAAAGTTTACGCGTTTTATTTAAAACTGTGCGAAGACTTGTCCGAGCGCGGTTTCTGAGTCTTAACCGACGGGAGGGTGAAAGTTAGAAATTGGAAAAATTGCGAATTATATCGGCGCCGTTATTTATTTTGCTGACGTGCGTATTTGTTGCCTCGTTATTAGCTGTCGGTTCTTTACGCGCAAACGCGGACGAAAACAGAGAATGCCGAACGAGAATTGTCGGTTATCTGCCCGATTGGTCTTATCTGGAATATAAAAATATAGATTTCTCCTCGCTTACGCATATAAATATCGCTTTTTGCAACGTAAAAGGAGACTCGCTCTCTTGCGGAATACCCGACGTCGAAATGAAAGCCGTCGTTGATAAAGCGCACGCTAACGGAGTAAAGATATCGGCGGCTCTCGGCGGAGGCGGATACGGAGAACCGTACCGAGAATTGATTTCGGATTCCGATAAAATAAATTTATTGAACCAAAAAATAGTTTCTTTCTGCGAAAAGTATAATCTCGACGGGGTAGACCTCGACATCGAGCTCGGCTCAAACGACGCAATCTGGAAAAATTACGGGGCTTGGGTTTCTTCGCTCCGTAAAATCTGCGATGCGCGCGGTTGGGAGTTGAGTACTGCGACGGCGCAATGGGTTGCAGGGAACGTGAACGCGGAAACTTTCGCGTTGTTCGATTTCGTGAACGTTATGGCTTACGACGATGATTCGCACGGAGTAAAATCTCATTCTTCTTATGAATTTGCCGTTGAATGTCTCGATTACTTTCACGGAGTAAAGAAAATTCCGAAAGAAAATCTTGTTCTCGGAGTTCCGTTTTACGGACGTGGTTACGACGAGAACGGCTCGCTCGACTGGAATTCGTATTTATCGTTTTCGGAAATTATAGAAAAGGATACTTCGAATTTCAATTCGGACGAATATATGGGGGTTGCTTATACGGGCGCGAACTCTATGCGTGAAAAGTGCGGTTTGGCAAAAGAATACGGAGGGGTAATGATATGGGAAATTACTTTGGACGCGGAAGGAGAATATTCTTTGCTGAGCTTGATAAGACGCGAAATATTTCCTCCGTTAATTGCACCCGATACTTCTGCGGAGAAAGAAGTTAACGTCGCGCTAATCATTTCCGCTACTGCGCTGTGTTTCGTATCGGCTGTTACCGTAACAGTTTTTACCGCATTGTTTTTGAGAAAAAGGAGTCCGGAATAAATTTTTATTCGCGCTTTGTTTTTATATGTAAAATAACGGGCAATCGATTTATCGATTGCCCGTTTAATAAAAGCCGAACGGCGGAAAGCGCGATTAATTTATATTTCTACATAAAAGCAACGTTATTTTGTTAATAGTCGCGGAAACAATCACAGCAACAGCAATCACAGCAATCGTAACAACCGCAACGGTTGCAAAAATCACTACAATCACAGCAATTACGGCAAGGGTAAATATAATTTCTCGTTGCGAAATATTCGGTTCTGCGAATAACGATTTGAAACGTATCGTTGATTTTTTCCATAATGTTTAGCAAAATTTTATCGGTATTTTCGGAGTACTCCGCGTTACCTCTTACAGGGTCGTTTACGGTATAATCAAACGTTGCGAATTGAGTAACAGGCGTTGCTGTCGGTTTTTCGGCTTTTATTGCATACTCTATTACAACAGTTTCGCCCGTGTTTATATCCGGTATATAAAAGCCCGTTATAGGATTGCACGACGGTTGCGCCGTTTTGTTAATTTTAACACTGCCCGTAACGAAACTTGCGTTTTCGGGTTGAGGTACTTTGAAAAAAATATCGAATAATTCCGCCGCCGAGTCGTTGGTTAACGTCGCGGTATAACGCACGGTTTCTCCGGCACGGACTGCTGTTTTATCGGAACGTATTTTTTTTGAAACCGAATAAGTTAAAATTTCCGTGTTTACGGCGTTGCTTTCCGTTTTTTCGGAATACTTTTTACCGTCGGGCGATATGGCGTCGTAAGTTACCGTTATCTTATTGGGTATTAACATAATTAACCCCTTAATCAGTCTATCGTTACCTGGAAACTCGTGGTTGCGCTGTCGTCGGGAGGTAAGTTTGCTACGCTGTATCCGATGTCGGGACGGTAGGCGGCGATATTCTGACCGTTTATCATAACGGATTTATCCACAAAAGTAGTGCCTTGCGGGATATTATCCGTGAAATAAATATCGTTTATATTAATATTGCCTTTATTCGTAAACGTTACGGTATAGGTCAGCGTTTCACCTTTGACGGCGAAAGCCTTGTCGACGCTTTTCACAACTTCGAGTTTTGCCGAAACAACGTTTACCGTAACGTCGTTGGTGGGTTCGGTGTAGGTTGAGATGATGCCGCTTACAGGGTCTCCCACGTCGTATCGGAATTCGGCAGTGTTGGTTACAGCGGTTACCGTAGAAGGGCTCTTTATTTGCATATCGTACTCGATAGTAATTGTTTCGCCGGAGTTTAATACAGGAAGGGTGATTCCTAATACGGGGTCTGCCGGGGCTGCGACTCCGTTTATTTTGACGCTTCCTTCAACGAAACTTGCTCCGTCGGGCGCGGGGTTTATGATATAAGCCGGAGTTAAAACCGCAGATGAATTGTTGGTAATCGTTACCGTATTGTGAACTGTTTCTCCTTCTTTGGCAAAAGTTTTGTCTACGGTCATAACTTTTTTAATAGCGTCGGACAATACCTCTGTTTCTACGCTATTGCTTGTAAGACTGCCGGGAACTCCGGGTTGATTCGGCGGTACCGCGTTGTAGGTTACATTTGATTTATTTAATATTTTCATATTATAAAGCTCCTAAATAAAAACACTACATACCGCTCCCGTCGCGGGAGCTGAATATGTAGCTGTTAAAAGGCGAATATGTTTTAGAACCGTTTATACGGAGCCGGATAGAAATTAAATTTTATTTTAATTTATAATATGAATTTTTTTATTTAATGTTTACAATAACGACGTTTAAATAACAAAAAAACGCGGTATTCCGTGTCAAACGAAATACTGCGTTTTTGGCGCGGATGGCGAGATTTGAACTCGCGCCGCAGTTTCCCGCGCTACTCCCTTAGCAGGTATGTAGGCAATTTTTGCAAATACACAATATATAGTAGTTTGCTTACTTTTATAAAACTATATATTGTGGTTTTTATTAACTCATTGTCTATAAATTGTCTATATTTTTGGGACACCCTAAACAGGGGAGTGTTATTAATTGTCTATTTTTCAAAAAAATTGTGTTAAAAGTGTTGACTTTTAGTCAACAATAGTATATAATAATATTGTAAACAGGAGGTGGGGCTAATGCCGATGACACCAAAAGAAATGGTTAAATTTTTGAAAGCTAACGGCTTTGAGGAAGTTCGGCAGCCGGGAACGTCGCACCTCAGACTGCGGAATCCGCAAACAGGTAAACAGACAACCGTTCCAATGCATAACAAAGATTTAGGCAAAGGACTCGAACAGGCAATACTCAAACAGGCGGGGCTGAAAAAATAAGCACCGCCCTGCACAGAATAAATAAGGAGATAACATTATGAAAGATATAATTTATCCTGCATTATTTCACAAAGCTGAAGAAGGCGGTTATTGGGTAGAGTTCCCCGATTTGCCGGGATGCTTAACCGAAGGCGAAACTTTGGAAGAAGCGTACGCAATGGCGGGAGATGCGCTTTTCGTATATTCCGATGGCGAAGAACAGCTTAATGCACCCAGCGAAATGACTTCAATAAAAGTAACTGACAAAGGAGACTTTGTAAGCCTTGTAAAAGCCGAACCTTACGAAAGCGAGGATGCGGTTAAATTCCGTGCGGCGGTAGAGGTTGAAAACGGACTTACAAAGAGACAACTAAACAAAAGTCAAGCAGCCCAAATTTTAGGCGTCGACCGTTCATACTTTACCTATATAATCAGCGGTAAAAAAACACCTTCGCCCGATATGGCAAAGAGGATCGGCTTACTTCTTGATTTTGATTGGCGTATCTTTTACGCAGACGGAAGCGCAGTTTAACAAGTAAAAAACAAATTAAACGCCCAAGCTCATTAAGAGCTTGGGCGTTTGGCGTGGAAGGAGGGATTTGAACCCTCGCCACGGAAATCCGTGCTAACGCCTTAGCAGGGCGTCCCCTTGAGCCGCTTGGGTACTTCCACATTGTCTATAAATTGTCTATTAAATTGAAACACATTGCAACGGTTTGCAACGATTTGCTATATTTTCTGTCTTTTAGGGGAACACCAAAATAACCTTTCAATTCATTTCAAAATGTTGCAAAACATTTCAACTTGTGCTATTCCCCGATTAACCACAAGTTTCTCTTAGCAGGGGAGCCCCTTGAGCCACTTGGGTACGTCCGCTTAAAGCTAAATAACTATATCATATTATTATTCGTTTGTCAAAGCATTATTTCACGCTTTTTAAAAAATAATTTATTATTCGCACTTGCTTAAAATGCGTTTTTGCGGTATAATATTAAAAAGGGACGAAAAAATGAAAATTGTATTTTTAGGAGATTCCATAACGGACGGCGGACGCGACAGAAACAACGAAACTTCTCTCGGGGACGGTTACGTGAAAATTCTTGCGGACAAGCTCAGACCTATTTATCCCGATACGGATATAGAACTTGTAAACAAAGGTATTGCGGGAGAAGAGGTCTGCGATTTGCTTGCGCGCGTTCGGCGCGACGTAATCGAACTCGAACCCGACGCGGTCGTAATAATGGCGGGTATAAACGAAGTTATCCATAAGTTCAGAGACGGTAAAAATCTCGATTTGGTAAAATTCGAAAATGATTTGAAAACGCTCATTACAAGCATAAAAGAGGCGGGAATAGTAGTAATATTTCTCGAGCCGTTTCTGCTTCCTGCGCCGGATAAACTGAGAATGAGAAAGTTTTTCGACGAGGAGCTTAAAATTCTCGATAGAGTAGCCGGCGAACTCGCGGACGAATTCGTTGCTTACGACGAAATGTTCAACGGCGTTGCGGAAAGGATACATTATAAGGAGTATTCAGCGGACGGGGTTCATCCGACGCACCGCGGTTCGAGACTTATCGCCGATACTGCGATAAAAGCTATAAGAAAACATCTTCTTTGAATATAAACGGCTCGGACTTTATTTCGTCCGAGCCGTTCTTTTATTAAAGGTCTTCGTCGTGCGGGTCTTTGTATCCTTCGCCGTATATCTCTTTTGCCGAGGTAACTATCGTAAACGCTTTCGGGTCTGCTTCGCGTACAACGTCTCTGAGTTTAGGATAAAGAAAACTTTTTATCGCGCAGAGTATAATCCGTTTGTCTTTGCCCGTGTAAGCGCCTTCTCCGTCGACGAAGGTCGCGCCGACGTCGAGTTCTTTGAGTATTTTCCCGCTGATTTCCTCGGCTTTATCTTCCGTAGTAATGATGTAGACGAGTTTTGCCGAATTTCCGCCGTAAAGCACCCAGTCGAAAGCCGCCGTCATTACGACGATAGATATTATAGTATATAAAGTCAAGTCGAAATCTTTGAAAACGATTGCGGAAATTCCTATGATTACTATATCGATGCACATTGAAATTATGCCCGTTTTGATATAACGGAACTTCTTTCTCAGAATCTTGACTATAATATCCGTACCGCCCGTGGTGCTTCCCATTCTGAAAATAAGCCCTAGCCCGAGCCCGAACAGCGCTCCGCCGAAAATTCCTGCGAGAAGAGGGTCTTTGGTGATTTTTATTTTTTCAACGATTGTAATGTTCCAGAGTTCTATAAACAAGGAAGACACAATCGTCGAATACATAGTGGATAAAATAAACTTTTTTCCGAAGAATATTGCGCCCAATATAAAGAGCGGGATATTTATAATGATTATAAGAGTTCCGGTATTCAGTATCGTATGTACGATTGTCGGAACGTTTCCTCCAAAAGCCTGTTCTATTGCGTAATTTATAATGATGGCGATACCTGTTACGCCTCCCGACGCGATATTGTTCGTGTCAAGAAAGAGCGATACGCCAATCGAAAATATGATACAGCCCAACGTTATTACGGCGTATCGTATTAAATATGTTTTCAGTTTCGCCTTTGTCATCTTAAATATATTATACGCATATATGCATAAAATGTCAAATAAACGAACCGCAGCGGATAACTATTTGTTTGTGTTTCGGAAAGAAGCGGTTTATGCATATAAAATGTATAATTTATAAATTTAGGATATTAATATTCAAGCGAGTTACGGCGCGTATTATAAATTTAATAATGCGCAAATTATGGAAAATAAGGCGAAAATCGCCCGCTTATTTACATAAATAGTAAATTAGCGGTGATATAAGCGAAAATTAAAATAAATAAAAATATCCGTTATATTATTTCACATAAAAGTCCGTGTAAATTGCTTGAATTTTTATTCGGTCTATTGTATAATAGGACGGAATAACATAATGCCGTCTTTTCGGGCTGCTTCAAAAGGTGAAAATTTTATGGAAAAATCGTTAAAGAAAATTTTAATAGCTGTTCTTGCGATTATTTGTTTTGCGTGCATTGCGACGGCGGTTGCTTGCCAGACGGATAAGGAACGCTATACGTTAACTTATATACACGACGAGTGCGTTACCGTCGAAGGAGAAGCCAAAAACGGAGCGTCCGTCGTTAACGGAACGGAAATCAGTTTTAAGCTTATAATTGCCGAGGGCGCCGAGGGCGCGCCTATCGTTAACGTAAACGGCGGACAGCTTCTTCCCGGCGGGGACGGCGTTTATAAATTTAAAATGAAAGGCGATACGACCGTGGAGATAACGGGAGTTTACTTTTCGAATGTCTATACGGTCGAATTCAGTAAAGAATATAAGGAAAAGGACGAAGACGGCAACGAGTACACTTACGTCAACGACTTCTTCGAATATCTCGATACGGAAGGAAACAAGCTCGAAACGGCTGAAGTCGCTTCGGGAGAAAAAATAAGTTTCAGGATAAGAACCAGCGTTTACTACGGTAAATCGGTCGAGTATACCGTAATGGCCGATACTTCGGTCGTAACCGCCGACGCCGACGGCGTTTACAGCTTCGGCGTTGCGGGCGATACGAAAGTAACGGTAGAAGGATTGCCTACCGACTTAGCTCCAAATTCATTTGCGGGCAGAAAGGACGGCGGAAAAGGAACGAAAGACGAACCGTTCCTTATCAGGGAACCCGTAGACCTCTACGTTATGTCCGACTTTATAGAATCGGAATGGAATACTTCGGGGTTTTATCAGACCGCTTATTACAGTCTCGAAAACGATATAGATATGGAAGGCGAAACTCTTCACGTAATCGGAAATACTTTAACCCAGCTTTCCATATTCGCGGGAATTTTCGACGGTAACGGTCATACCATAAAAAATTATACGATGTCCAACTCTTTGATAGAGCAGTCCGAATTCGGCGAAATCAAACTGCCTTACGTGGGGCTTTTCGGCTTTGCTTTCAACGCAGGAATTTACAATCTCAATCTTAAAGATTTCGTAATCACTATCGAAGGTATGGAAGACAACGTGTTCGCGGGTTCGTTCGCGGGCTACGCAAGGGGCGTAAATATCCAGAACTGCTCCGCAGAGGGCGTAATAAAAATACAGGGTTCAGACGAAACGAGTTTCGCGGGCGGAATCGTAGGGGCAATCGAATCTTTCAACGCGGACGAAGAAAGGCTTACGGCTTCCGTGCAGTCCTGTTCGACGGACGTTGAAATCAGCGCGCTTTCGGGCAACATATACGCCGCGGGCGGAATTGCGGGATTCCTGTATACTGCGGAAGAACGTCTTACCGCTTCCATTCTCAACTGCTTCGCTACGGGCGATATATACGGCGTAATGCGCGCCGGCGGAATAGCGGGTCAGGTAAGCTCTTACAGTTCTATTAAAAACTGTTACGCTACGGGCAATATCGAGGCTGATAACGCGATTCCCGAGATTACTGGCAACGAATTCTTTTCTTACGCATATGCCGGCGGTATAGCCGCTTACGCGGAATACGGTTGCGCGATTTCGAATTGTTTCTTTACGGGCACCGTAGAGGCTTACGCAACGCAGTCCAAGTACGAAGAAACGGGCGGAATAGTAGCGGGTTCGGACAAGGACGGTACGGAATTTATTTATACCGTCGGCACACTCGTGAAGGATTGTTATTTCACTCAGGGTACCGATTTGTCAATAAGCGACGGTTTCATTAAAGCTTCGCTCGGCTGGTCCGAAGCCGATTGGAAATTCAACGGCGACGGACTGCCTCAAATCAACAAAGACAGTGCGAAGAAAGTTTTTACGGTTACCGTTAAAATCGGTGACGATACTGTTCACGAATGGGAAATAGACAGCTATTACGCATCTATGGGTCACTGGTATTCGTATTATTCGGCTACGCTCGACCAGACCGTGCCTTCCGGAATCCCCGAATTTATCGGAACGGGAAACCGCACTTACGGTTACTATTTCGATAAAGAACTTACAGTAAAGGTGCCTTTCGGATATATTCCGACGGACGATATAACTATTTACGCAGACTATGCGGATTATTCTTCTGTTTCCGGAACTTATTACTTGCAGGGTAAAGAAGGCTATATCGAACTTACCGACGACGGATACCTGTATTACCGCGACGGCGCGCTCAACGTTATATCCACTTACGTTTATAACGGCGACTATATTATATTGTATAACACGTTCCTTGCCATACTCGTAGACGAGGAATACGATTTCTACACCTTTAAAGCGAACGTAAACGGCGGAGTAATGTCGATTTACGATTACGAAGTATATAAACAGAGCGCACCGCTTTTAGCGCTGAAAAAATTCGACGGATTCCGTTACGGCGTTTATTACGATGCGCGGAACAACGAATATACGTTCAACGCAGACGGAACGGGATTCGAAAAACTCAATAACGGCGTTATTACCAACTTTACTTTCACCGTAACGGAAAACGGTTCAGATTACGAAGTGGAAGTTAAATACGGAACTTCGGGAGCAAGCAGACCCTGCACGGTAGAGAACGGTATAATAACATCGTTCAACGCAATCGGCGTTTCGGTTTACGATAACTTCAAGGGCGTTTGGGAAAGTTCGGCGGGAGCAATCGGACGATACGAGTTCGACGGCGCCGGCAACTGGACTTATAAATATTACGATTACGACGCGTCGGGTAAAGAGGTAATTCTCGCTTCCGATAACGGAACTTATACTTTAAACGGCGAAACGCTTACGCTCGACGGTAAAAATACGGAGGTTTCGTTCTCCGATAACTTCCTTTCGGTAAACGGCGAAACTTTCTATAAAGAAAACAGCTTCGTCGGAACCTGGAGTTTCGCAGGACGTCCTGTGCGCAACGAACCTATAGAAGTCACGTTCCGCGGTATAGGCTTAAACGGCTACGGTAAAGCTTCCGTAAAATACGCTATAGGTAAAGAGTTGGAAGTGGACTATTCTTCGGAAACCGCAGCCGACGGAACCGTTACCGTTAAACTTTACTACTATTATACGGAGTGGGGAACTCTCGTTTACGATAAGACGAATAAAACGCTTACGGGCGTATTCTATTCCAACGCTCAGGGAATTTTAATAAACAACGTGATTTTCTGTCTGTACGACGATTTGAAAGGTACCTGGACGGGCGGCGACGAAACGCTGTCTTCGTTAAAATTCGACGGTCTCGGAAGATACGACGTCGAAGGCTCGGCAGATTGTATGGAAACCGACGGCAATGTTTTCGTAAACGGCGGTAAAGATTCCGTAAAATACACTCTTAACGACGGTTGGCTGACGGGCTCGTTTACCTATAAAGGAAAGAATTATACTTTCGTATACGATAGGGATAACGATACGCTCACCGTAAACAGCGACGGCGCCGAATATACGTTCAGCAGAAAAAATTAGTATACAAAAAGGGCAAGTAATCCGTTGCCCTTTTCGCGGTTATAAATTTGGAGGACAGAATGAAATTCAAAGCATTGGCAAAAACGAAAATAAGACGCGCGGCGAGCATTTGCCTTACGGGGGTTATGACTTTTTCCCTTGCGGCGAGCGGTGCGCTTGCTTTTGCGGATATCGTTAAAAAATCGGATACGGAAATACTCGATACAGTAAATTTTACGGACGTTACCGGCAAAGTTGACCTTACGAAAGTCGCTCTTCAGAACCTTTCGCCTAACGTACTCGACAGCGTTGCGTCGAAAACGGTTGAGCACACAACGAGAACGGTTATAGTAACTCTCGAAGACGATAACGTTCTCGACAGTCTGCCCGAAGGCAAGAGCGTTGCGCAGTATCTGTCTTCGTATCAGGGAGATAAAGCGCTGAGAAATATAAAAACGTCTCAGAACAATTTCCTGAATACTCTTTCTTCGATGGGCGTTGATTATAAAACCGTTTATCAGTATACGAACGTTACGAACGCCGTTGCGATTGAAGTCAATACGAAATATCTCTCTAAAATCAAAAGTATTCCCAACGTTAAGTATGCGAGCGTCTCCGAAACGTACGCATATCCCGAAGAACGCGTAACGTATACTAACGACTCGACGTCCGACGGAAAAACCGCAAGCGATTTGGGACAGTCCAATCCGAGCAACGTGTATGCGACAGGTATTTACGATACGTCGGCTTATATCGACAAATATAACGGCGAAGGGATGACCGTCGCCGTGCTCGATACGGGGCTCGATTACACTCACGACGCGTTCCAGAAAATGCCCGTCGGCGAACTCGGTATCACTAAAAACGAAGTAGAATATACGGTCAACACCGCAAGTTTATCGGCTGTAAGACTTTCTGCGGGCAAAGGCAAAACCATAAGCGCGGACGAATTGTACATCAACGATAAAGTGCCTTTCGCTTACGACTATGCGGACAAGGATACCGACGTTTATCCTGCATATTCCCAGCACGGCGTTCACGTCGCGGGTATCGTTGCGGGCGACGCGGATTCTTACACTGACAAAAACGGCGAAATCGCAAAGGACGAACTCGGAAACGTCTTAGAGTTCAAGGGCGCGGCGCCTAACGCGCAGCTTGTGATTTGCAAGGTTTTCACCGATAATTTCGACGACCCCGAACTCGGAGGCGCGAAATCCGAGGATATTATTTCCGCGCTCGAAGACTGCGTAACTCTCGGAGTAGACGTAATAAATATGAGCCTCGGAACGACGGCGGGTTTCTCGTCCTTATATATAGAGGGCGACGACGAAGGTATAGCCCTTGCTGAAGTTTACGAAACAATCAAAGAAGCCGGAATAAGTCTTATGTGTGCGGCGAGCAACGATTTCAGCTCGGGCTACGGCAGCGCTTTCGGTACGAACCTTGCTTCCAACCCCGATTCGGGTACGGTCGGTTCGCCTTCGACGTTCAACGGCGCGTTGTCCGTTGCGAGTATCAACGGTCAGCTTTCTCCGTTTATGCTTTCCAATCCCCAAACGGGCGACCAGTCTGTAATTTATTATACTGAATCGAGCGACGCGAACGCCGTTAAATTCGATTTCAATAAGCAGATGCTTTACGACGAAAAAACTCAGACTTACAAACAGAGCGAAACGTTTAAATACGTGGTTGTCCCGAATATCGGACAGACCGCCGATTACACGTCTACTATAAAAGCCGAGCTTGCAAATAAACAAGAGGGCGAGAAAGTCATCGCCGTAATAAAGCGCGGCGGCAATACGTTTAAAGACAAAGTCGAAATCGCCAGAAATATGGGCGCCGACGCGGCTATAATTTACAACAACGTCGCCGGAACGATAGGTATGACGCTCGGCGACCTCGACGACCCTATTCCTGCTGTATCTATTTCGCTCGACGCGGGAAACGCTTTGGTTAACAGATACGAGAACGGACGTAAACTTATTACGGGCCGTATCGAAATTAACAGAAGTTATAACGCGGGTCCCTTTATGAACGATTATTCTTCCTGGGGCACGACTTCCGACTTAAAAATTAAACCCGAAATCACCGCGCACGGCGGAGAAATAACGTCCGCTGTTTCGGGCGGTTACGACGAGATGAGCGGCACTTCTATGGCTACGCCCAATCTTGCGGGTTTTGCCGCGCTCCTTCGCGGTAAACTCAAAAAAGAACACCCCGATTGGAACGCTCAGCTTCTCAACCAGCGTGTAAACCAGATTATAATGAGTACCGCGATTACGGTTTACGACCAGGAAGGTTTGGCTTGTTCTCCGAGAAAGCAGGGCGCGGGTCTTGCGACTCTGGATAACGTATTTTCGACGAAAGCATATCTCTATACGGTTGAATCCGAAACCGAGTATACGATAGGCGGAGTGCATAAAGACCGTTTCTTTGTCGAAGACGGCAGACCTAAGTTCGAACTCGGCGACGACCCTGCCAAGAACGGCGTATACAATATTTCGTTCTACGTTAAAAACGAATTCGGCTCAGACAAACTTAATTTTAAAGCCGAAACAATTTTTATGACGGAACAGCTTTCACCCGACGGTTTCTCTGTTGCGGAAAAGGCTAAGTATCTCAACGGTATTCCCGCAGAATGGACGGTTGACGGCAAAAAAATAAACGAGGGCGATACAATCAGCGTCGACGCCGGCGCTTCCGTTAAAATTCAGGTTAAACTCACGCTTTCTTCGGAAGAAAAAGAATATTTGGACAATACCTTTAAAAACGGTATGTACGTTGAAGGTTTTGCAAAGCTCATATCTCAAGACAAGAGTGTGCAGTGCGATTTGACGCTCCCGTTTATGGGTTTCTACGGCGATTGGAAATCTGCGCCTATGCTCGACTATAACGCGTTCGAGATTGCGGATTTCCAGAAAGACCCTTCGTATACCGACGAAACAAGACCTAAGGAACAGGTATGGGCTACGCAGGCTTACGCTAGTTATTATAATAACGAATACACCGTGCCTCTCGGAGCATTTACCTATCTTCAGGACGAAGACGCAGACCAGATTTACGTTGAAGAGGAGCATACGGCGATTTCGTGCTATAACGTTTATAACGGCGAAGACGCGAATAATAACTATATGACGACCACGGCGATAAAGGCTCTTTATACGGGACTTTTAAGAAACGCCGAACTCGTCACATACGACGTATACGACGAAAATACGGGCGAACTGATTATGAAAGACCGCCTTTACAGAATTTCGAAAGCGTATGCGGGCGGAGGCGGTACGGTTCCCGCAAACGTAAAACTCGAACTCAGTCCCGAAGAGCTCGGACTCTCCAACAACGGCAAATACAGAATAAATTTCCGTTTCTATTTCGATGCCGAAGAGGAAGGACTTGCCGTTGAAAAAGAAAACGAGTTTTCGATGACTTTCTACGTCGACTACGAAGCTCCGATACTCGTCGGTTCGCGTATCAGATATTACGATTACAAAGAGAACAATAAGGAAAAACAGAAAGTTTATCTCGACCTCGACGTTTACGACAACCACTATGCGCAGGCCGTGCTGCTTTGTTATTCCGACATAGAATATTCCGCAGGCGAGACCGTCGACAGTACTAATCTTTATCTTGCGACCGAATATATTACTCCCGTATATAACGCTAACAAAAACGGTACGACCACAGTATCGATAGAAATAACGGATTTTTACGAAAAATATCAGAACAGATTATATGTACAGCTCGACGACTATGCTCTGAATCATTCCGTTTATTCGATTTCGTTCTCGTCTTCAAAGAATTCCCAGCTTCCCGAAACGTTCGAGATAGCCGGACCTACCGAAGTTACGATAGGAGTAAACGAAACTTATAAAATCGCTCTCGATTACGAAGGAAACGCAAATCTTTCGAACTTTACTTGGAGCGCGGCGCCTCAACGCGTAGTTAAAGTAAACAACGGAGAAATATTCGGCGCGTCGGAAGGAACCGCCACCGTGACGGTTTCCAATCCCGTAAGCGGAGTCCGCCGTACGGTCACCGTCAAAGTCGTTAAAAAAGACGTATCGCTCGCATTGCCGTCGATTTCGTTCGGAGTTATAGAAAACAGCGATAAAAATTTAGTCAAAGCTTTCGGCACCGTCGACGTCAACGCGGGTAAAAATATAAAACTCGAAATTAAAACAGACCCTTGGTATTATCCTTATACGCTGAATTTAAAATGGAAATCGTCCAACACGGAAGTTGCGACGGTAGACCAGAAAGGCAACGTTCAGACGCTTGAAAAGCGCGGCACGGCCCGTATAGAGGCAACTTTAATTGACAGCGACGGAAAAGAAATGCCTGCCTATACGGCAAGCGTAACGCTAAGCGTTCAGGACCCGTTCAGAGTATCGAACAATACTCTCATAGAATACAACGGCTTAGGCGGAAAGGACGGAGTGCTTGAAATTCCCGACGATAAGAATATCATCAATATCGGCGAAAAAGCGTTTGAAGACAATAACAACGTAAGAGTACTGATATTACCCGAAACGGTAAGACAGATTAACGAAAAAGCTTTCTTAAACTGTAAGTCGCTCGAAGAAGTTTACTTCATAAGCCGTGAAAAACAGGAACCCGCCAATTCGGACTTGTCTCTCATATTGAGCGACGCGTTCAAGGGCTGTACTTCTCTTAGAAAATTCGATTTGACAAACTGTAAAACAATAACCGTTGCTTCGCGCGCGTTTATGAATTGTACCGCGCTCGAAGAAGTAGTTGCGATGGAAAATATCGGAACTATGAACGATTACGCGTTTGCGGGCTGTACGAGCCTGAAAAACGCGGACATAACCGGTATGCACAATTCCGGTTACGGCGTATTTATGGATTGTTCATCGCTTGCTTCGGTAAAGACGGCTTATTATTCTTCGATAGGCGAAGCGATATTCAAAGGCTGCGGAGCATTGAAAGAGGCGGTTATCAACAGCCACGTAGTTTCGGAAGAAGCTTTCGCGGGCTGTGTAGGACTCAAAAAAGTAACGTTCGGAGTATCCGTCGATGGTATAAGAGTTGCCGACGACTATACGGTAGGCGCAAGCGCTTTCGCGGGCTGTACTTCGCTCGAAGAAGCCGATTTCAACGGTAAGAGAATTATTTCGTTGGGCGATTCTGCTTTCGCAGGCTGTACAAAACTTTCGAATATCGATTTAACCGCGGTTGAAAAATTCGGTATAAAGGTATTCGAAAATACTTTGATAGATTATGACGGCGACGTCTATCTCGGCGCGCATTATAACGGAACCGTGCTCGTTAAGGCGCCTTCTCAAATTACTTCGTCTTTTGGAGTAAGGGAAGGTACAACCGAAATCGCGCCTTACGCTTTTGCGGACAGCAGATTTGAAAGCTCTTTCATACTTGTTCTTCCAGCTTCCGTAAAGAAAATAGGCGAATATGCGTTCGCTCGTTCGACCGCAGAATATATCGATATTTCGGAAGGTTTAACCGAAATTTCGGCTTACGCGTTTGCGCAGTCTGCGCTCAGAGAAATAACTATACCTTCGGGCGTAACCGAAATAGGCAGGGGCGCGTTTGCAAACTGTGCAGGACTTGCGTCGATAAGTTTCGTCGGAACGCGCAATCAGAATAATTATCTCAATCTCGGCGGGAACGCGTTTATGAACTGTACCGCGCTTGAAAGCGTTTCGCTTCCCGAACTCGCCGCCGACGGCGACGGAAGAGTTCTTCTTGCTGAATACGTTTTCGCAGGTTGTTCTTCGCTTAAAAATATAAATATTAAAAACGTAACCGTAATCGGAGCTTCTGCGTTTGAGGCTTGCGTATCTCTCGAAACCGCAGACCTTAAAAACGTAACCGTAATCGGCGCAGGCGCGTTTAAAGACAGTGCAAAACTTTCAAACGTTTCCGGACTCGGCAAAGTAACGGATATCGGGGATTATGCGTTCAAAGATACCGCGCTCGGCAGTGCGGATATAACAGGACTTAAAAATCTCGGCGAATTCGCGTTCTACGGCACAAACGTTTCTTCAGTAAAAATACCGGCGGGACTTACGTCTTTCGGAGGAGGAGCGTTCGCTAACACGAAAAATTTGAAAGCTTTCGAAGTCGACGCGGGCAATACGGAATTCTTTGCGGAAGACGGTATCCTTTACCGCTTAATCAGCGGAACGAAAGATAAAGGAACTTACGAACTTTGCGCGTATCCTATGACGAAACTGTCTTCATTATCGAACGGCGTCCGTAATTACAGCGTGAAAGAGGGAACCGTGTCGATTGGCGCGTATGCGTTTACCGAACTTGTCAAAGGCGCGATAAACGAAATAAAACTTCCTTACAGTTTAAAAACAATAGGCAACGGAGCGTTCTACAAGAGCGGAATAAGTTCTTACGTATTCGAAAGCATAGAAGCGCCTGTTCTGCTTACCGACGTCAACGCCGAAACCAACGCGATGTTCGAAGCGGGCTATACAATGCTCTATATTAACTTTGAAGACGAATTTGCAAAATACGCTCCGTCCGCGATAGGCGGAGGCGGAGAAAAAGCCAAACTTAAAATAAGTTATCCTACCAATGGGACTGGTTACGACAATTACGTTTATTCGAATTATTTCGGAACCAAGGTTTTACTCGGCGAACTGATGAACGATACGACGCGCGGACTTAAAACGGTTATCGAGGAATTGCCCTCCGCAGAAGAAGTTGCGAGCTGGACGTCGCTTAACAAGAACGACGAAAATATTGCAATGGTCACTGCGTTCTCCGAAAAAGTAAAGGAAGCTCACGCTGTTTACAATACGATAAAATCCGAAAAACAGCTCGAATATCTCGGCGCTGACAACGTTAGCAAACTTTTCGAAATAGAAAAAGAACTCAAAGCAGTAAAAGCTTATTTCGGTATAAAGGTAAATATCAGCTCCATTTCGCTTGCGGAAGACAGCGCGCACAAAACCGAGTACAAAGCCGGCGAAACGTTTGATATGACCGGTCTTAAAATAATCGTGAATTACGACGATTATTCGTCCGAAACGGCCGATATGAGTCAGGTTAAACTTGTATCCGGTTACGACGGACCTCTTGCTCCCGAAAATATCTACGTCCGCGTTCAGTATCAGAACAAACTGCTCCAGATTAGGATTGTCGTAACAGCGGAAAATACCGATACAAACCACGAAGAGCCTCCTGAGAAAACCGGCTGTAACGGCTGTTCTTCCGAAACGATACTCGGCGGAGCGGGTTCGGCTGCGGTCGCGCTCGGAATAGTTTCAGTTATAATAGCGGTTTCCGCAATAGTAAAGAGAAAGAGGAACACCGATGGAAATTAAGACGCGGATAAAATTATCGATAATATTAATCGTATGTATGTTTGCGGCGCTTACTGCGGGTTGCGTTATGGGTGAAGGTAGTTTGGACGATTATCTTAAAGACAACGGCGCGGAGAACCAATGCGTAACGTATTACGGCAACGGCGGTACTTTCAATGAGAACGATACCAAGACCGTAATGGACGTCTATTATAAACCCGATTCTTATATTATCAGCTCGCAACAGGAGAAATTTTCCGTAAACCGTATTTTCTACGATTTCGACGCGTGGTACTACGGTCAGCTTGACGGCGAAGGAAAACCCGTTCTGGATAAAGACGGCAACCTTATTCTGACTTCTAAAAAACTCGGCGATAAAGAAAAAATCGCCGCAGGCGAACACAAGTACGTCGGAGCCAAATGGAACGCGAAAGTCGCGTTGGAAATTTATCTTGTAGCCGACGGATTTGACGTGACGAGCGGAGATACGGTTTATAAAAACGGCGACAAGCTCAAAACCGTAAATTTCGGAAGCGATAAGTATTACGGTTTAAGCGAGAAAACGGACGCTGTCGCGGCGAAAGATGCGACTTTCCTCAGCTTTTACTCGGACGAAGCCTGCACTAATCCTATAACCAGCGTTGCAAAACCCGGCGAAGCGAACGCGGAAAACGTTAAAATTTACGCTAAATATCTGCAAGGTAAATGGACGGTTGTAAGAAACGCAACTAACGTAGTTACAATGTTCAATAACTCTTCAAACGGAGGAAACTATTATCTGTTTACGAGTGAGCCGAACGGTGAAATAGATTGCACGGGAAGAAAAATTTCTCTCAGTTCTTATAATTTCAATATAAAAATCGAGGGTAACGGCGTAACGATAAGAAATCTCAAATTCGAATCTTTAGGTATCAGCGGAGGACCTTACTCGATTTTCGGTAGATTCGCGGCTGAGGCGAAAATAAAAGACCTTACCATTAAAGATATCGAAGTATCCGTCACTGCTAAGAGTAATCTGAACGGTTTATATCTCGTAACGCACGGAAACGACGGAGCGGATATAAGCGGATTGAAAATAGAAAACGCTTCGCTGTCGGTAACGTCGGCGTCGCTTATACTCAATATACAGAATAACAATACCGATAATTGGCTTTTCGGCGGATACGAAACGGACGATATGTATTTAACGGAAAAAGCAGGTATTAAAGTAACCGCCGCAACACTTAAAATAAACGGCGAAGTACTTGCGGAAAATATCAGTAAATAACAGGAGGAATAAACTCAATGAATAAGTATTTAAAAGGCATTCTTATAGCCGGCGTATGCGGTACTTTGCTTTTAGGCGCGGCCGGCTGTAAGCGCGACCCTAACAAAACCAAGGCTAACGATACCGAGACTCGCGCTCTCAGACTTGCCACGGGCGCATTAGACGGTAACTTCAACCCGTTCTTTTATACGGCACAGAACGACGGCAGTATGGTATCGAATACCCAGATTGCTATGCTCACAACCGACGAAAACGGGAATCTAGTAGCGGGACAGAACCAGCCTACCGTAGTGCTTGACTATAAAGAAACCAAGTACAGCGTAGAAAACGGTATCGTTACAGACGAACAGGGCGACGAAAAAATCGGCAGAACAGAATACGAATTCGTAATAAAAAACGGAATTAAATTCAGTGACGGTAATGAACTGTCTATTGTAGACGTTCTCTTCAATCTCTATGTTTATCTCGACCCCGCGTACACTGGTTCTTCCACGATTTATTCAACCGATATTCAGGGACTGAAAGCATACCGTGCTCAGGATTTGACTATAGCCGACGGTTCGGGTGAGGATACGGATGCGAAATTCAGAGGCGAAGCTTACGACAGAATTCAGAAACTCGTAAACTGGTCTACCGGCAAATCGGAATTCGCAATAGACTTTACTACCGAAGACGGAAAGAAAGCTCTTGCCGACCTTCAAGCCGTTCAGAAAGCTTTCAGAGAAGAGATTACTTCCGACTGGAACGATATTTATTCGACTTGGAAAGATACGTACAAAGATACCAACCGTTTTACCGCGGCTTGGCAGGCGTTCTTATACAGCGAAGGACTTATAGCTGACCAGTATCGGCTCAACGAAAACGGTTCCCAGTCCAAAATCGAGGACGAAGAAGGAAGATATTTTACTACTCTCGACCCTTGGCAGGCGGGCAATTCGTCCGGCGGTACCGTGGGCGAGTGCGCCGCTCAGCACTTTATTGACGAAATAGCGAAAGCGGGAAACAACGAAGAACAAATCAAAAATACAGCCATAGAGCTTGTTTACAACGCTTACGTTGCTTGCTATAACAATACTCCGCAGTCGGAGTTGGCGGATGCTTTGACGTATTTCAAGACGGCTACAACCATACTTGAACAGTTCACGAACGAACAGCGCGCGATATTCTTCAAACAGCAAAAAGAGGACGGCAAAGGCGTAAGCAAGATAAGCGGTATTTCCGCGGAAACGCGTTCGGGTTCTCAGCTTTCCGACTTTAACGGTAAAATAGGTGAATCTTTCACGGATTCCGAATATTCGGTTCTTAAAATCGTTATAAACGGAGTCGACCCCAAGGCTATTTACAACTTCTCGTTCGCGGTTGCGCCTTTACACTATTATTCCGGAACGTGGGAAGGCAAAGATTACGTTGCGGACGCGCATAAGTATTATAAAACTCCCGACGAAAAGGGTAATTACTGTTTCGGCGTTGAAGTCGGCGAGCCCAAGTTTATGGATATGTTGCAGGATTCTTCGAGAGTCGGAGTTCCCGTCGGCGCAGGTCCCTATGCGGCGGCAAACGGTAGCGGAAACGTAACCGACAAGAAGAGCGAATTTTACAGCAATTCCGTAGTGCATTTCGTGCGCAACTCAAATTTCGAAACGCTTGGTACGGGAATTAACAATGCAAAGATAAAATACGTCGACTATAAGGTTGCATCCGACGACCAGATTATGTCCGACCTTACTTCGCAGTCGATAGATTTCGGTATGCCGAGCGCGACTTATACTAATATGCAGACGGTAGATAAAAGCAAAGATTTTCTTGATGAAAAACACTATCCTACCGGCGGTTACGGTTACGTCGGCATCAACCCCAAATTCGTACCTGAATACCCTGTCAGACAGGCTATAATGAAGGTGATGGACGCAAACAAAACTCTCTCTTATTACGGTACGGATTTGGCTTCGGTTCTCCGCAGACCTATGACGAAAACTTCCTGGGTTTACGAAAATACGACTCCGCAGGACCCGATTAACCAGGAATATGACAAAGTAGCGTATTTTAGCGATATACAGGAAATAAAAGACCTCGTCGAGTCCGCCGGATATACTCTTCAAAACGGTATTTACACCAAGACCGAAGAAAAGCGGGGTATGGCTAACGCAAAGAAAGGCACCACTTTGAAATTGTCGTTCATAATCGCAGGCGAAACGACGAACCACCCTGCATACAGAATGTTCCTTGACGCCCGCGATATTCTCAACGGAATAGGCTTTGACATTAACGTAAACAAAGCGGCGAACGCGCTTAAAGACCTCGCGACGGGCAACCTTGCGGTTTGGGCTGCGGCTTGGTCGTCTTCGATAGACCCCGACCCCTATCAGGTTTATCATAAAGACAGCGGAGCCACGAGCGTTCTCAACTGGAACTATAAGAATATTCTCAACGACCAAACGAAATGGAGTTACGAATATAACATTATAGCGGGAGAGGGTATGCTCAGCGACAAAATAGAAGAGGGCAGAGCAACTACTTCGAGAAATAAACGCGCTGAAATTTACAAAGAATGCCTTGACCTTATTATGGACCTTGCAGTCGAATTCCCTACCTATCAGCGTAACGATATGTGCGTGTACAATAAGAAGGTTATAGACGCGAATTCGCTCGTAAAAAATCCTTCCTTCAATATGGGACTTTTCGATAAAATCTGGGAAATCGATTACGTTTAATTTATACTAAAACAAAATATACCTCCGCGCCTTTGCAAAAACGTGTACTGGCGCGGACGGTAAAAAAACGATTAGGGTAATATATGGTCAAATATATAATCAAAAGAATACTGCTGGCGATACTTATTTTGTTCGGCGTTTCGGTAATACTGTATTTCCTCGTAAGGTGTATGCCTTCTAACTACGTAGAACAGAAGTTCGCGGCTTTAAGGCAGAACTCGGGACTTACTGACGAAGATTACAACAATCTTTTAGCGCTTTACGGACTCGACGATAACAGTTTCCTCGGAATTTTAAAAGGATATTGGAACTGGCTCTCGAATTTTCTCAAAGGCAATCTCGGTAAAGCGTTTATTGAAAACGTGCCCGTAACGGAAGTTATAGGCAATAAAATGGGTATTTCGTTCGCAATAGCGTTCGTTTCGCTTATCATAGAGCTTATTATAGCTATTCCGCTCGGAATTAAATGTGCTTGCAACCAGTACGGCAAGCTTGACTATACGGTAACTTTCCTGTGTATGATAGGTATCTCGTTCCCGTCGTTCTTCCTCGGCAATATGCTTATTAAATGGTTTGCCGTCGACCTCGGCTGGTTCGACCCTATGAGCGGTCTCGAATCTTTGGATATTCCCAAGGATGCGAGCTGGTTCGTAAGGTTCGGAGATATTATATGGCATTTGATTTTGCCCATACTCGTTATGGTAGTCATAGATATGGGCGCGCTTATGAGATATACGAGAACGAACACTTTGGAAGTTCTGAACGCGGACTACATAAGAACGGCGCGCGCAAAAGGACTTTCCAACGGAAAAGTCATATATAAGCACGTATTCAGAAACACGCTTATACCTTTGATAACGACGCTTTCGTTTACTCTGCCGACGTTGTTCGGCGGAGCGATGATAACCGAGACGATATTCAATATCGACGGAATCGGAAACGCGGCGTACAAAGCGCTGTCGCAGGGAGATATTAACCTGATTATGGGCTACAATATGTTCCTTGCGCTTTTAACGGTGCTGGGTACTTTGCTTGCGGATATTATGTATGCGGTTGTTGACCCGAGAGTCAAACTCGTTAAATAGGAGGAGATTATGGAAGAAGAAATAAAGACCGAAGAAGTTTCCGGAAACGAAAATTTCAACGATAATCTCCACGGCGAAAATCTTACGGACAGAGTTAAGGTTCTGTCGCCCGCGGCAACCGTTGCAAAGCGTTTTTTCCGTTCCAAACTTTCGATTATAGGTTTAGCCGTAATAATATTTTTATTTGCTTTCTCGTTCATAGGTCCGCTTATTTCGCCCTGGGGCGGAGACGGCGGAACGGTCAGAGATTATTCGCACGGTTACGACGTGTTTACGCCTAACACGATAGAATACGTCGTCGACGGCGAAATTTATTACGCGTACAGCGGGACTGTTGACGTAAACGCTTTTGACTATGTAGCTTACGGCGCGCCGTCTGCAAGTCACTGGCTCGGAACGGACGAACACGGTTACGACGTTTTAACCCGTCTTATGTACGGCGGAAGAATATCGCTTACGATAGGTTTTATAGTGATTTTGCTCGAAACTCTTTTAGGAGTTCTGCTCGGAAGTATCGCGGGATATTTCGGCGGTTGGATTGACCAGCTTATAATGCGTTTGGTCGATATATTGAGCTGTATTCCGTCGCTGCCGATTCTTTTGATATTATCCGCGGTGTTCTGGGAAATAACGAGCATAGCGAAACTATACTGTATGATGGTGTTCATAACGCTTATAGGCTGGGCGGGAATTGCCCGTCTTGTCCGAGGACAGATACTTTCGTTGAGAGAGCAGGAATTTATGCTTGCGGCGAAATGTTCGGGTATGTCCACGGGCAAAAAGATATTCAAACACTTATTGCCTAATATAATTCCCCAGCTCGTCGTTTCTATGACGATGGGACTCGGCGGCGTAATACTGATGGAAGCGACTTTGGGCTTCTTAGGTCTCGGCGCGCCTTTGGGTACAGCTACCTGGGGCAATATAATAGAGCTTGCGAGCGAGGAGAGATTCCGTAATTTCTATCCGAATATGTGGCTCGGCGCGGGCGTCTGCATAACGCTTGCGGTTCTTGCGTTCAACTTCGTGGGCGACGGTCTGCGCGATGCGTTCGACCCTAAAATGAAGAGGTAATATAATGGCTGACAATAAAAAAGATTTTAAAAAGCATTATATATCCCGTTCGGAATCCCGCGCGATAGCAAAGGAAAATTCCAAGGCGATTAAAAAATTCGAAAAACAGAAAAAACGCAAAGTCCGTCCCGAAGAGTATGTGACGCAAATGAAGGACGATAAAAATATCGTAGAATTCGAGGATTTACATACCTACTTCTTTTCGGATGCGGGTACGGTAAAAGCCGTAAACGGAGTATCGTTTTCGGTCCCCGCCGGTTCGACGGTTGGCGTAGTGGGCGAGAGCGGATGCGGAAAAAGCGTAACTTCGCTTTCGTTAATGCAGCTTGTTCAGGCACCGAGCGGTCAGATAGTGAGCGGTTCTATTAGGTTCCGCGCGGATATGTTCAAGCGCGACGAGCGCGGTAAAAAAATTCCCGTTTACGAAACGGAAACGGATGCGGACGGAAACGAACGAATCAAGACCGATGAAAAAGGTAAGAAGATAATCAAGAAAAACGAGCTCGGCGGCAATATGTACGAGATGGAGAGGCAGGTTATCGACATTGCGAAAATGCCGACGGAAGCTATGCGTTCCATAAGGGGCAGGGAAATCGCAATGATTTTCCAGGAGCCTATGACCTCGCTTAATCCCGTGTTTACCATAGGAAACCAGCTTGACGAAGTCGGAAAACTTCATATTGAAGGTATTTCCAAACAAAAGGTAAAAGAGCGCAGTATCGAAATGCTTAAACTCGTCGGCATAGCCGACCCCGAAGGCGTTTATAAGAAATATCCGCACGAACTTTCCGGAGGTATGCGCCAGAGAGTTATGATAGCCATAGCTCTTCTGTGCAACCCGAAACTGATAGTCGCGGACGAGCCCACGACCGCTTTGGACGTTACTATACAGGCTCAGATACTCGACCTTTTAAGAGAAATAAAAAGTAAGATTAACGGTTCTATTATGCTTATCACGCACGACTTGGGCGTGGTTGCCGAAATGGCTGATTTCGTAGTCGTAATGTATGCGGGCAAGGTAATAGAAATGGGTACCGCGGAGGATATTTTCCACCGTCCTATGCATCCTTACACTATCGGTTTGCAGAAGAGTAAACCGACGGTAGACCAGAAAGTGGACGAGCTCTATTGTATTCCCGGGTTTGTTCCCAATCCCATAAATATGCCCGATTACTGTTATTTCCGCGACAGATGCGAAAAATGTATTGAAAAATGTTCGGGCGAATATCCAGGACTTATGAAGATAACCGATACGCACAGCGTATCCTGCTATTTATACGAAGGCAAAGCGGAGGTAAAAAATGGCTGACGAAGTTAATTCTGTTACTGTTGGCGAAGTTAAATCCGCTAAATCAAGATTTTTGGATTTATTGCCTAAAATTTCACCTTTCATTGCTCTCGCGGGTGCGGGGCTTGCATTATTATTCACTTTCCTTATAGGCGTTTCTTCGAACGCGGAAGGTTTACCCGATTATTTTATTTACCGCTTTTTCGACGGCGATTATATAAATTCTGTATCGCTTTTAACGGGCGCGGCGAAAGAAGCCGCTCGTGCGGTTATGCTTTCGGGTATGCTTCTCACGATTTTCGGATTGCTCGCGGTTATAGCTTCCGCAGGCATTACGGTATACAAGGCGGTGCTTAAATATGCGTACAAAAAAGAGTGCAATATTGAATTCTTCGCGTTATTGACTTACCTTTCGTACGCAGTGTTTTCAGCGTTGTTTTATGCGTTAAACTGCGTAATAATAAAAAGCGGAGACACGGTTACGCGAACGGGTTATAACGCGGCTACGGTTTGCGGGCTTACGCTTACGAGCGCTGTTTTCTGTACCTATTACGTATTTAAAGCATTAATTAACCGCGGATATTTGAAAGACAGAGTCAATCTTGTCAAGTTTATTTATTCGCTTGCGCGTATAGCTGTACTAGCGGTCATATTAGGGCTTGCGTCTGCTCCGCTCGTTGAAGTCGGAGCGAACGGCGCGGTGACGAAAAGCAGTTTTATACAGCTTTTGATAAACGGTACGGCAGGTTATAGCGGAGATAAACTATCCTCGCTTGCTTCGACGTCGTCGGCGGGTTTCCTGCTTCTCGCGATAATTTCCGTTTTGTTCGCGGTATTGACCGCAGACAACGTTTCCGTTCTGTTTTCAAATAAAAAGAACGATTTGGTTTTCTACGTAATTGCTTTTGCGCTGACGTTGCTTATTATGATAATAGCGGCGGTTGCGGGCGGTTTCTTTTCCGATATATTAGGCAATCTTGCTACGAAAGACGTAGTCGTTCAAGGCACCGAACAGATAAAATATATAAGAACCGCGGGCGGATTCAATATTACGGTAGCTATAGTCGATAAGATAATAGACGACAGTACTTACGATATAGTAAGAGAACTGTGCGTTATCAGGATTTCGGCTGTAATACCTGTTATTATCAGTGTATTGGCGCTCGCTGTTGTAGTGCTTACGGCTTGTTATCCTCTGTTGGTTTCGGTTGCGGGTAAAAAGGCCGAGCAGGCGGCGGCTGAGGAGTGCGCAAGCGAAAAAGCTTTCCTCGAAATAGACGCGCTGTCACAGCATTTCGTTATAGGCAAAGATTTCTTCGGCAGGCCTACCAAAACTTTGAAGGCGGTAGATAACGTAACGTTTAAGCTCGAAAAAGGTAAGACGCTCGGTATAGTCGGCGAAAGCGGATGCGGAAAGACTACAATGGGCAGAACCATTTTAAGACTGTACGACGTTACGAGCGGAGAAGTTTGGTTTAAGGGTAAGAAGATTTCCTCGCTCGGAAACCGCGAGTTCGATAAACTGCGTCCGAATATGCAGATGATTTTCCAAGACCCGTACGCGAGTCTTTCGCCTAGACTTACCGTCGGCGATATAATCGGCGAAGCGGTTAAACAGCACAAGCTCGTTTCCAAAGAAGAGTATCACGATTATATAATCAGCGTAATGAAGATGTGCGGACTTCAACCGCATTATTTCGAAAGGTATCCGCACGAGTTCTCGGGCGGACAGAGGCAGAGAATATGTATAGCGCGCGCTCTCGCGCTTAAACCCGAACTCGTCATATGCGACGAGCCTGTATCCGCGCTCGACGTATCCATTCAGGCTCAGATAATCAATATGCTTATCGAACTGAGAAAATCGCTCGGTCTTACGTATATATTTATTTCTCACGACCTTTCCGTTGTTAAGCATATTTCCGACGAAGTCGGTGTTATGTACCTCGGCAGTTTAGTAGAATACGGAAGCAAGGAATCCATATTCGAAAATACGCTTCATCCGTATACTCGCGCGCTGTTCTCGGCTGTTCCCGTTCCCGACCCGAATGTGAAAATGAACAGAATTATTCTCAAAGGAGACATACCTTCGCCTGTTAATCCTCCCAAGGGATGTAAATTCCATACCAGATGCGACAGTTGTATGGAAATTTGCGGACGTATAGCGCCTATCTATAAGGAAGTGGAAAAGGGTCATTTCTGCGCGTGCCACCTATATAATACCGAAGAAGACGTTCAGATGCTCGAACGCAAATACGAAGAGGAGCAGAGGAACGCTGAAGAAGAGGCGAAGCTTGTAAAGAAAGGTTTCATAGATAAAGTTAAGGATATTTTCAGAAAGAAACCTGAAAACGATACTGTGAAACCCGAGGCGGAAGATGTCCCGAAAGAATAAAAAGGACGAAGGTTTGGATACCGAAACCACTTTTGCGGATATGAACGTGGAAGGTTTTGCGTGGTACGACCCTTCGTCGAAGAACAAAAAGGACAAAAAAGAAAAACGCAAAGTCAGCCGTAAAGAATATTGGCAGATGGTACGTGGTATGTTTTCGGCTATATTGCTTCCGTTGGGCATATTTATCGCTTCGATGGGAGTGGTCGCCATATTGCTGTATTTGTGGTTTACGTCGTAATAAAACGGAGTCACGGTTTTAAAACCGCGGCTCCGTTTTCGTAATTTATTAAAAGCGCGGATATTTTCCGCGCTTTTAAGATTTTTTATAAACTTTTAATCATTATTCTTATTATTTCTTCGTCGGTTTCCCTCATACCTATACGGGCGAGGTCGCCTACGTTATCGATTGTTTTTTCGACTCCGCTCTCTAAAATACCGTCGCCGCCTTTAAATTCGCTTCCGCTTCTGCACATTTCCATACCCGTAAGTCCCGCGTCGACTGCCGACGCTATTTTTGCGGCGCAACTCGATTTAGCGCCGTCGCAGATGAGTCCGGAATCGATTGCAAGCGCGTTTACTATAGTATGCGCTATATCTTCGTAGCTTCCGCCGTAAAGGTAGCATATTCCCGCGCCCGCGCCCGCGCCCGCGCTGACTGCACCGCAGTAAGCCGAAAGCCTGCCTATGCCCGTTTTCAGATGAACCGTTATAAGGTCCGAAAGCGCAACAGCGCGGATAAGCTTCTCTCTTGAAACGTTGAGATGTTTCGCGTAAACGACGACGGGAAGAGAAGCAGTCATACCTTGGTTCCCGCTTCCCGAAACTATAACAACGGGCAGAGAACAGCCGTTCATTCTCGCGTCAGAGCCTGCCGCCGCGGTAGCTTTTGCAAGATTATGTACTCCGTTTCCGAAAGCTTTTATCAATATTTTACCGACACGCGCGCCGTAATCGTTATTCAAACCCTCTTCGGCTATGGCGGTATTGTATTCGATTTGTTTAGAGATAATCCCGTCTATATCCCGAATTTTTACTGTATCCGCAAATTCGGTTATGTCTTTTACGTTTAAAATGCTTCTGTCCGTAAGTTTTGAATCTGTTTCGTAGATTTCGTTCCCGCTTAAAAGTTTTTCTCCGTCTTTTTCGACTTTAACGACGTTCGTATGATGTCCTTCTATGCGCACGAACGAGCTGTGGACTCCCGCGAACGCTTTTATGCAAATATCGAATACGCATCCCGACTGAGCGTGGTTTACTTTAAAGGAACAGGTTTTTAAATATTCCGCGATTTCAGACCGCTGCTCGAACGTAACGTCTTCCAGCGCCTGTAACTTTTTATCGGCTTTTCCCGCGATAATTCCCGCGGCTGCCGCGGCGGCAACTCCTTTAAGTCCGCCCGTATTAGGTACGATTACGCTTTTTACGTTCTTTAATATGTTTCCGCTTACGCTTATTTCGATGCGTTCGGGCAATTCGCCCAAAGCTTCGCGGGCGAGCGAAGAAGCGTATGCAACGGCGATAGGTTCCGTACAGCCCATTGCCGGCAGGAGTTCTTCCCTTAAAACAGATATGTATCCTTGGTATTTTCTTTCGTTCATACATTAAGGATACTCTATCGCGGACGCATTGTCAAGTACTTCCATAAATGATAGCTATTTGCTTGACTTTTCCCATATAATTTGATATGCTTACTACCGAAAAACACTTCTCCAAGAGGTGTTTTTAGTAGTCTTCAAGAAAAATTCTTAAAAATTTCTAAAAAACTACTCGCAAACGCTTGACAAATTTACAATGATAAATTACTTGACTTTAAATGTATAAGTTGATATAATAAATGTATAATTATAAAAAAAGCGGAGGTGTATATGAACGAAAAGACAAACAAAACGGTTCGTCTTTATTATGGCATTGCACTCGGCGTTATGACGGCAATAGTCGGAGCTTTGTTTATCTGGCAGGTACTCGACAACTATTTCACGGGTCCCGTCGGGGATAATAAATTTACATTCACTCAGGAAGGTCTTTCCGAGCGGTTTTTCCATATATCGCCTGCTTTCTGGATTTGGGCGGTAATGATTGTCGGAGGGTTTATCGTTTGGGAGGTATTTCCCGTAAAGCCTAAAAAATCACCATATAAAGACCCGCGCTATTCGCTTATGCGTTTAAAAAAGCGTATGCCCGTCAACGTCGGCGAGGAACTCGCGGAAAGTTACGGATTTATCAAACGCGAAGAAAAGATATTGAAAATACTGTGGCTATGCTGTTCGTCGGTCGCACTGGCGGGAATCGTGTATTCGATAGTGTATCTGGCATTGCCGTCGAGTTTTACGTTTTCTGATAATGCGACGAAAGAAGTCCTGCAAGCCGCTAAAAATATTCTGCCCTGGTTTTTCTCGGTGTTCGTGTTTGCTAGTGCAATCAGCGTTTACGAAGGTATTTCGGCAAAGAAGCAAATTGAACATGCCAAAAAGCTTGCATCAGGAAATAAACCCGTACAATTAGTACACGGTAAAATATATGAAATACTGAATCATAAATATTTCAAACTCGGCATACAGGTCTGTGTCGGTTGCGTAGCTTTTTCGTTTATTATAGCCGGCGCGTGTAACGGCAACGTTTCCGGTATTTTCGATAAAGCCGTAACTATCTGTCTGGAGTGTATAGGACTTGGCTAAGGTTAAAAGTTTTTTCAAAAAAGCCGGACTGTGGTTTAAAAACCACGCGCCCTCGAAGCGTCGGCTCATACAGATATATTCGGCATTGCTGTTTAACGCAAATTTAAAGGGTTTTATTGCGGGAGATATTTATCAGGGCGGTACGAAAAAGCTGTGTACCCCGGGATTGAATTGTTATTCCTGTCCGGGAGCGGTAACCGCGTGTCCGCTCGGAGCTTTACAGGACTCGCTTGCCCACTCGAATACCACTGCGCCGTATTACATACTCGGTATACTCGGTTTGCTCGGACTGATATTTGCAAGGACTATTTGCGGATTTTTCTGTCCCGTAGGTTTGGGTCAGGAACTGCTTTACAAAATAAAAACTCCTAAGCTCAAAAAGAGCCGTTATACGAGATTTTTATCGTATTTAAAATACGTTCTGCTCGCGGTTCTGGTTATTGCGGTCCCGTTGCTTTATAACGGAGTGCCCGCATTCTGTAAATATATATGTCCCGCCGGAACTTTCGGCGGCGCGGGAGGGCTGCTGGTGAACAGTAGCAACGCTTCGCTTTTCAACAGACTCGGTTATCTGTTTACCTGGAAATTCTGTCTGTTAGTCGCGTTTATCGTAGCGAGCGTGTTTATTTACCGTTGTTTCTGCCGTTTCTTCTGTCCGCTCGGCGCGATTTACGGGTTCTTCAACAAAATCGCGCTTATAGGCGTCAAACTCGACAGACAGAAATGCGTCGATTGCGGAATGTGTATTCAGACCTGTAAAATGGATATTAAGCACGTCGGCGACCACGAGTGTATAAACTGCGGAGAGTGTATTCCCGTTTGTCCTACGAAAGCGATAAGCTGGAAGGGAAGCAAATTGGTACTTGCGGGAATAGATACGTCAGTTACGGAAGAAGAAAAAGTTTCCGTTAAAACTATAACTGCCGAGAAAGTGGAACAAACCACGGTATCGGAGGCTAACGTTGCTGAAGCGCAATTAAGCCCGGTTGAAACGGTTCAGACGGCTGAGGACAAAGCGGAAGCGGTTAAAAGAAAAATAAAGAAGAGAAGTTTCTGGCTTCAATTCTCCGCTTGGGCTCTCGCTCTCGCAGTGCTTGTAACCGCGCTCGTCTACTATAATTTCTTCTCGGTTGCCGAAGTCGCCGATAAAAAGTACGACGTAGGCGAGCAGTTCCCCGATTTCACTTTCGGAACAGTTTACGATACGGCAGGCGCTTACAATGACGACGGTGAAAAAATCGAAAGCATTAAGCTTTCCGATTTCTACGGAACCGTAACCGTAATAAATTTCTGGTATACGACCTGCGACCCCTGTAAAGAGGAGCTGCCCGATTTCAGAGAGGCAAAGGAGCATTACGGCGACGACGTCGACATAATAATAGTTCATATCAACAACAGCGTAAACGACGAAGGAGTTCAGACAGTTATCGACAGGCTCGGTTTCAATGAATGGAATTTATTGTTTACCCACGACACGCAGGAAAACATTTTCAAATCGTTCGACAGCAGCGTAACTGCGCCTGCGGCTCCCAGAACGCTGATACTCGATAAAGACGGCGTAATAACCTTTACCGTCAACGGAAAGCTTACTTACGAAATTCTGGATACGGAAATACAAGCCGCTATGAATAAGTAAATAAAAAATGCTCCATAAGGGCGCTTGTTGCAGGAATTTTCTCCTGTGGATAAATAAAGTAAAATTAATAGTACGCTGTCTTCGTTTTCGAAGTATAGCGTACTATGTTTTTTAACGTTTATTAAGTTAATAATGATATTTATACTAAATTTTACGACTTTACTTAAATTTTATTTGCAAAATGAAATGGGCACTTATTCCCCAAGCACTGTTTGTTCTTTTGTGTGAACTCGCAAACAATATCGTCTATTTCCATTTCGATACCGTAATTTTTCTTTACGAATTTTACCCCGTAAGAAAGGGACAAAAATGCGTTTCTCTTACAACATCTCGCCCCTCCGATTTTGCTCATTTGAGAAAGAACTGCGGAAGTGAATTCCATATTGTCTTTATAGTAAGTATCCGTGCTTAACGGACTCGTCTTGTGTATTATCGACAGAACTGCCGCAACGGACGCCGTCGAACCGCAAACGCCCCAATAAGCGCACATTGCTCCCGGCATTTTTGCCGCTCTGTTTTCAAGTTCATTCAAACACTCGTCAAGGCTGAATTTACCGCCTGCGTTTTTCATTGCGGTTGCAAATGCGGCGCCGTCAAGAAAATGATGCTCGGGTCCGTGAATGTTTATATAGTCCTTGTGCATCATTTCTTTGACGATTGCAACGGGATTCTTCGATGTATACTTTACAATATCGCGTTTTATAAAACTGAATTTATCTTGTAATGTGTATTCCATTTTTTCCTTCTATAAGTTACCGTTTAAAGCAACATAAACCATTAAACATTTTAATTTAAAAAGCAAGGAAAAATAATTAATAAATTCCTTGCTTTTATCCCTAAAATATACAATGTGAAAAGGGGAGTCTTTTAAATTAATTTATTTTGCAGGCGCGTTTACGTTTTTAAGAACTACTTTGACGGAAGCGTTTGAACGGCTTACGTATACGTTCTCTTTGAGTTCTTCGGTTCCGTCGACGGAAAGCACGTGAACTTCGTATTTGATATTTCCCGATTGGGGAGCTTCCGCTTCAACCGCGTCAATGTTTATAGTCGCTTTCCCGTCGGCTCCTACCAAGCCTTCCGCGGTACTGCAACTTACGAGCTCGTTAGTATCCGTATCCAAATAGCAAATCTGAATACCGTATTTCTCCGTACTGCCGTCAACTAACGTCGTTCCGTCCGAATAGTAGACGGTAATAGTAAAATCCGTTGCGGAATTACAAGCCGAAGCCAACGCGCCCATACATACGACTGCAAGCGCAACGGCAAGAATAAGCGAAATGCGTTTAATTATTTTCATTGTCTGTACTCCTTTAAAAATATTAAATATATTATATACCATATTTGCCGAAAGGGCAATAAAAAAGTCTCCCGTGAGAGAGACTTTTTTAACTTTACCGACATTAATTTTGTTCGGGAGTTCCGTACGTTTCGTAGTAGCAAGCGAACATTTCCCAAGCGCGGTTATCTTCGTTAGGATTGTCGTTGTAACTGTCGTTCATATACTTTCTGAGTATTTCAACCAATCTGCCGTCAGCCTCGATAAGACCGTAAAGTTCGTCGGACTCGTCTCTTGCGGTTGCAAGTTTGTAATATTCCAATAACTCTGCTTTCGTATCGCTGTCGAAACGGTTGTAAAGGGTGATTAACTCATAAAGAGTGGGATAATATATCTTTTTGCCGTCTTCGCTTGTCAGACTGTAATACGTGGTATGGACGAAGTCGATATACAATACCGCGCCGCGGGTGCCGTCGGGATTGCTCACTCTGTAAACGTCCGCCGAACGGTCGTAAGCGGTTTCAACCGCGTCGTAATACGTATCGTTCCAGTTGTAAACTATTTCGCCGTTTTCATCGTACTTGATATTTCCGTTTTCGTCAAGGCTCGGTCTGGGGAGCCACGTACCGTCGCCTGTCGTCGCTACCCGCAGCATTTCTACATAAGGAGCAACGTAAGAAATATCCATTTTGTAAGTCGCCTGTGCGAGTCCGTTGAGCGATGCGGTGATATAGTAGGTTTCGTTAGCATTTAAATTAACGTACAAGTAGAAGTTATCGGGATTTTCAAGATTAAAATGGTCGTATCTGATATCGTTTTCCTGTTCGGCAATTAAATTGAATTCGGAATTGTAAACTAAAATTCTGGGGTCTGCGTTGCTCTTATACGACGAGGAGAAGAGGTGTACTCCCGAAGTTTCGGGCGTAAATTTGAATTTAATACCTCCGCCTGCTTCGTATTCGGGCGCGTTGATATTGATTATTTCTTTGATTTCAACATTGTTTGTTCCGAGTTGCGCATCGTAAGCAAAATCGAATATAAGACCTTTTAAAGGATTTTTCGCCGTATCGCAGTCGCCTAATCTGTAACAGTTTGCGAAAATTTTCCAATCCGCGTCGCATACCATTTCGAGTATGCTTTCGGTATATCTTAAAGTTTCGCCAAGAATATCCGTAAGCTTTTTATCCGCCTTGACAAAGCCTTTTAATTCGCCTTCGTTAGCGTCGGCGGCTTTAAGATACGATTTCATAATTTCCGTATAATTATTGCCGTAAACACTTGCGAACATTTCCGCATTGATAGCGTCCTCTAAGCTGTAATATTTCAGACGGTTGTTTACGATTACTCCGAAAACGCCGTTGTCGTGGAAATCGATATAAACGTTCTTGTCTGCGTGACCCGTTTCGGAGTTTACGACGTAAGAGTCTGTTGCGGATACATATTCTACGGGTACTTCGTCTATATAAAGATTTTTATCGATATAGATGTGTTCGCTGTTCCAGTGTTTGAAATAGTAACAGAATTCCAGCCACTGGTCGTCGTAGTATTCGTCGTCGACGATACCGATTTCGTAAGCGTAATTGATAAACGCGCAAATCATTTCTTTGACTTCTTCGGTTACGGGCAGATAGCCGTTGCCGCTTGTAGCAAACGCTTGAAGGTTGTACAGCTTGATTATCGCATCGGTGTAACCGAAATTAAATTCGAGTCCCACGCCTTGAAGGTTCGACATTTTGAAATATGCGAGATAGTAGAGCGAAGACCTGTAAGTCGAAGGGGTTTCGGCGTCTTCCGCAAGGAATTCGAACGTCGTACTGCCGAAATGCTTCTCTGCCCAACTTGCAACGCCTAAAATGTCCGCATATAATATCGAATTGTTTTCGCCGTTTACGTAATGATATAATCCTTCGTCGTCAAGTTCGAGCTTAACGTTGTACTTGTTGTCTTTGAATTCCGTGTTATCGGTAACGGAATAAGCAATGTCGAGAGGCTCTCCGCTTTCGGCAGGATTGAATATCTTTATATTGTCGATATAGACGGGAGTATCTTCGAGTACGGCGTCGTTCTTTATATAAACGAACGAAATATTCAAAGTCGTTCTGCGGTTAGCCGTATAAACTTGTTGTGTCAACCAACCGTCGCTTTCGCCGAACAGTTCGCATATGATTGCGCCGTTTGCGACTACGTAAAGCGCGTTGTTGGTCGAATGGGTGTTTATATAGTAATCGAACGACAAACTTTCTCCGCCGTTGAGCGTTAAATTGCAGTAAATCGTCGACCAGGATTCTTTGGTGTTTACGTTCGAAGCGTAAAGATACTTGTTTCCGTCCTTTTCGCCGATTTGCCAGGGCCAGTTCGTATCTGCGTTGGGGTTATCTTCGTTGAAATAGAATTCAACGTCTTCTTGCGCTATATTGTTGCATATAGCGTTACGGATATCTTCGCTTGCGGGAGTTGAAAGACCTTCGTCGGGCGGGACCCTGTCTATGTTTTCGTCTCCGCCGATACTGCCGCCGGGATTTATAGACTGCGAGTAGTTATCGCTCGTATACTTGCCGAAAACCGCTCTCCACGAGGCTTCGTTCGGGTTCGTTCCGGCAAGCCGCCAGGCGACTACGCCGTATCTGTCTATAACGTAGGTGGTAGGGTATCCTTTGCTCAAATCGAAATAGCTGTAAATCTTCGTTTCGGTATCGAGAGCCATAGGGAATTTGTACGCGCCTTTATTATCGACGTCTCTGAATTTTATTATATCTGCTTCGGTGTCCGCGCCGTTCATCGACGTGGCATAACTCGATAATGCGAACAGTTCGAGTTTGTTTTTGTACGAGTCGTACGCGCTCTGTAAAGCGGGAAACTCGTTTTTGCAAGGTTGGCATTGCGTACCCCAGAAATTGAGGACTACCGTATTCTTCGTTTTGAGAGTTTCGGAAAGTTTATGCGTAACTCCGTCGACGTCGACGAAACTGAAATCGTACATTACGTCGCCGAGTTGATATTTGGTGTTTGCGGGCGTTTCCGACTCTATTACTTTCGACGTGAGAATAACGGAAACGTCTTTCGAGTCTGCTTTCGTTTTATACTCTGCGCCTGCGGGTACGAAATAACCGTTTTTCGCGCTCGTATCGACTTTAACGTCGTAAACGTCGGGAGCGAGCTTGATTGTCGCTTTGCCCTGTTTGGTTATGCACTGTTCTCCGTACTGCACTCCGTCTTTCTCGAACGTGAGTTTGATGCCGTCGAGCAATAGTCCGCCTTGCGATTTGACCGTGATTTCGTAATTGCCGTTAAAAACGGTTTCGCCGTCGGGATTTAAGATTTTGTTGTCATCCTTACAGGCAGCGAGAGCGATTCCGGCACAGACGGTAATACTCAGCGCAAGTACGGCTATAAGTATTTTTCTGAAAATACTCATAAAATTAACCTCCTTGTTGGGTTTTATATTATAATGTAAGTATTTCTATATTATCATAAACGCGGTTTGCAGGCAAGTAAAATGGCGGTAAAATACACGCAAATTTATAAATTATTGTTATGGTGGCTGTTCCGGCGTCTTTTATGCATAAATTTTAAAAATTTATTCATTTTTATTCGCAGTGTTTGCAGGACGGCGGAAATTTAAGTAAAAAAATTTGTGGTTTTTTTGTTTAACGGGGGCGCGAAAGTTTTATATTAATAATGTAGACGGAAAAGAGAGTGTAAAAATGGAAGATAATTTAGAAGAACAGAGCGAAGAATTAACGAGTGAAAATACCGACGGGAACGAAGTTTCGGAAACCGTAGGCGAATTGGAAAAAGCAACGGCTTATGCGGAGGACTGCAAACGCAAATGGTATGCGGTTTCCGCGGAATACGAAAACTTCCGCAAACGCAACGCGCAGTCTGTTGCCAAGGCTTACGCCGAAGGGGTATCCGAGGCTGTTTTAAAGCTTTTGCCCGTTGCCGATAATTTCGGGTATGCGTTCGATTCTGCTTCCGACGAAAAGACGAAAGCGGGAATAGATAAAGTTATAAAAAGTTTTAAAACGATACTTTCATCGCTCGGAGTAGAGGAAATCGAAGTGAACGCGGGCGACGAATTCGACGAAAGCGTGGCTGAAGCGATAATGAATTTCCCCTGCGAAGAGGGCGAGGAGCCCAATAAAATAAAACAAGTGCTTAAAAAGGGTTACCGCAATAGAGACAAAGTCATAAGATATGCGCAGGTAACGGTAACGGTTTAAATATAAATTACAGCAAAGGAGTAATGATTATGGGAAAAGTAATAGGAATCGATTTGGGAACCACCAACTCTTGCGTGGCGGTTATGGAAGGCGGAGAACCCGTCGTTATCACCAACAGCGAAGGCAACAGGACCACGCCTTCGGTCGTATCTTTCAAGGCTGACGGAAGCAGAATCGTCGGACAGGCGGCAAAGCGCCTTGCGGTAGCTTCGCCCGATAAGACGGTTATTTCAATTAAAAGACATATGGGCGAGGCTTATAAGGTCAATATCGACAACGGATATTCGCCTCAGGAAATTTCCGCTATGGTTTTGTCCAAACTCAAAGCGGACGCTGAAACTTATCTCGGCGGAAAAGTTACGGACGCGGTTATAACCTGTCCCGCATATTTCAACGATTCCCAGCGTCAGGCTACTAAAGACGCGGGTAAAATCGCGGGGCTCAACGTTCTTCGTATAATAAACGAGCCTACCGCGGCGGCGCTCGCCTACGGTCTCGATAAGCAGGAAGGAAATCAGAAAGTAATGATATACGACCTCGGCGGAGGTACTTTCGACGTGTCTATTCTCGAAATAGGCGACGGAGTTTTCGAAGTTCTTGCGACCAACGGAGATACCCGTCTCGGCGGCGACGATTTCGATAATAAGATTATGGACTATCTCGTCGAAACGTTCAAGAAAGAGTCGGGCGTAGACCTTTCCAAGGATAAGATGGCAATGCAGAGGCTTAAAGAAGCCGCTGAAAAAGCGAAAATCGAACTTTCGGGTATGAGCACGACGAACATCAACCTTCCTTTCATTACCGTGGTTGACGGCGCGCCCCAGCATCTCGATATAGACCTTTCGAAACAGAAATTCGATTCGTTGACTTCCGACCTCGTGGAAAGAACGGTCGAGCCTATGCGCAAAGCTATGCAGGACGCAGGACTCAGCTACGGCGATATTAATAAAGTTATAATGGTCGGCGGTTCAACGCGTATTCCCGCGGTATACGATAAAGTAAAGAGCATTACGGGCAAAGAACCGTTTAAGGGCATCAATCCCGACGAATGCGTCGCAATCGGCGCGGCTATTCAGGGCGGAGTTCTTTCGGGTGAAGTAAAGGACGTGCTTTTGCTCGACGTTATGCCTTTGACTCTCGGTATCGAAACCCTCGGCGGGGTTTCCACTCCGTTAATCGAAAGAAATACGACTATCCCCGTAAAGAAGAGTCAGGTTTTCTCTACGGCGGCTGATAATCAGCCCGGCGTTGAAATAAACGTTTTGCAGGGCGAAAGAAAGTTCGCGCGCGACAATAAATCGCTGGGCAGATTTATGCTCACGGATATTCCTCCCGCACCTCGCGGAGTGCCTCAAATCGAAGTTACGTTCGACGTCGACGCCAACGGCATCGTAAACGTTACTGCGAAAGATTTGGGAACGGGCAAGAGTACGAATATTACGATTACCGCGTCTACCAATCTTTCCGACGAAGATATCGATAAAGCGGTCAAAGACGCGGAAAGATACGCGGAAGAGGATAAAAAGCGCAAAGAAGCGGTCGACAACAAGAATACTCTCGAAAGTATGATTGACAGCATAGAAAAGACGGTAAAGGACGCGGGCGACAAGCTTTCCGACGAGGATAAGAAGACTATCGAAGACGCGGCGGCAAAAGCCAAGACCGAACTCGAATCGGGCGATAACGAACGAATCAAATCGGCGATTGAAACTCTTCAAAACGACATAGCGCCCGTTATCTCGAAGATTTATCAGCAGGCGGGCGGCGCGTCGGGCGGTAACGAAAGCGGCGGCGACGACGATACCGAATTCAGACAGCACTAAGACGATTCGCAAATTTTCCGTGCGCAGAACAGCACGGAAAATTTCGTAATTTCGGGAATTTCCGTTTTCGCAAATTTAGCCGCCGATACGTTAAATCGTTCGGCGCCGCAGAAAAAACGGTTGCGCCCGTACAGAAAATAATAAATCACTATCAGTTAAAGCGTATTCAGGAATACTCGTATGGCTAATAAAAATTACTATGATATTCTCGGCGTATCCAAGAAAGCGACGTCCGATGAAATAAAATCCGCTTACAGAAAGCTTGCCAAGCAATATCACCCCGATTTTCACCCCGGCGATAAGGTTGCGGCGGAAAAGTTTAAGGAAATAAACGAGGCTAACGCAATACTTTCCGACGAGCAGAAACGTAAACAATACGATTACGAACTCGAACATCCCGGAATGGGCGGAGGTAATCCGTTCGGCGGCGGTTTCGGTGGCGGTATGGGCGGTTTCGAGGACATAATCAATTCTATGTTCGGCGGCGGTTTCGGCGGCGGACATTTCGGAGGAGAGCAGAGAAAACCCAACCGCGGCGCGGACATCGAACAAACAGTATATTTATCGTTCCTTGACGCGATAAAGGGCTGTACAAAAGAGATAAGCTATAACAGAAACGAGCCCTGCTCGGCTTGCAGGGGTACGGGCGCGAAAGGCGGTACATCTTTCAAAGTCTGTACCTGTTGCGGAGGCTCGGGCAGAATCAAGTACACACAGGACACTATTTTCGGCAGAACGATACAGGTCGGCGTTTGTCCCGACTGCGGAGGCTCGGGCAGACAGGTCATAGATAAGTGTCCCGATTGTAAAGGCAAAGGCTTCCTGCGCAAGGAAACGCGGTTTACTGTAAAAATTCCCGCGGGAGTCGATAAAGACAGCAGTCTCAGAAAGCGCGGTTTCGGACAAGCGGCCGGTAACGGCGGAGAGGCGGGGGATTTGTATATCTATTTCCGTATAGAACCGCACAAGCTTTTAAAACGCGAGGACAGGGATTTGTACGTAACGGTTCCTATTTCTTACAGGACGGCGGTTCAGGGAGGAAAGGTTCTCGTTCCCGGAGTCGAGGACGCGATAGAACTGAATATTCCCGAATGTACCGCTTCGGGTACGCGCTTCTGTATCAGAGGCAAGGGCGTTAAAACGGTCAACGGAACCGGCAACCTGTATGTGACGGTGGAAATAGACGTTCCTGCCAAGCTTACGCGCGAACAGCTTAAAAGACTTGGCGATTACGAAAGCGCCGTGCCTTTAAGGTCCTGCGAAAATATGCAGAAGTATGCAAACAATATGTCCGCTATTTACGGTAAAAAAATAGATAAACAGTAAGGATAAAACCTTAACGCAAAAAAGACCGCTTAAAATAAACGGTCTTTTATATTACGGTGCATATTTGCGTAAACGCATTTGTATTTAAGTTCATTTGTGTGCCTTTTAATATGAAAGGTATGCCGATTTTAACGTTTTTTGTGTGGTTATCCACCGTAAGTTGTCCACAATTAACGGTGTGGAAAGATTAAAAATACAAATATACAGGAACTTTATCCACAAATTATCAACACTTGTCCGTAATTTCGCTGATTACGCTTAATTTTCGACAAGTTTTTACAATTCGGCGAATAAAGTTATCCACTTTATAACATTATAGGTAAATTTTATGCGTATACAGTTATCTGAACATTTTACTTTCAAAAAATTATTAATATTCGTATTTCCGTCAATTATTATGATAGTGTTTACGAGCGTTTACAGCGTTGTGGACGGTCTGTTCGTTTCGAATTTCGCCGGAGCGTCGGCGGTAGCGGCGATAAGTCTGATTTTTCCGCTTATTTTCGTGCTCGGTTCGATTGGGTTTATGCTCGGCGCGGGCGGCAGCGCGCTTGTTTCAAAAACGCTCGGCGCGGGCGATAAAGAAAAGGCGAACGCTTATTTTTCAATGCTTGTTTACGTCACATTCGGTATAGGCGCGATAATCGCCGTGGCGGGTCAGTTTATTGTTCCTCCGATTGCGAAATGGTTCGGCGCGGAAGGCGTAACTTACGATTACTGCGTACTTTACGGCAGAGTGCTTATCGGGGCGCAGCCGTTTTTTATCCTGCAAAACGTATTTCAGAGTTTTTTCGTCGCCGCGGAAAAGCCCCGTCTCGGTCTTATAGTTACGGCGGCGGCAGGCTTTGCGAACATAATTCTCGATGCGGTATTTGTTGCGGGGTTCAAGTGGGGGCTTGCCGGAGCGGCGGCCGCTACCGCCGCAAGCCAGGTGATAGGCGGAGTAGCGCCGCTTATATACTTTTTTGCGAAAAACAACAGCCTTTTGCGCCTTACGAAAACGAGGTTTTACGGGCGAGCCTTTCTTAAAGCTTGTACCAACGGTTCTTCCGAGTTTCTTGCAAACGTATCCGCCGCAGTCGTAACTATGCTTTATAATTTTCAGATTCAGAAGATTGTAGCGGGCGACGGCGGTCTTGCCGCGTACGGAACTATGATGTACGTCGCAATGATTTTTTACGCTATTTTTATGGGTTATGCGGTCGGCTGCGCCCCGCTTTTCGCTTACAATTATGGCGCGGATAACAGGGAAGAGCTGAAAAATCTGTTTAAGAAAAGTATGATAATTACCGCGGTTTGCGGAATATCGATGACTGCGTTATCGGAAGCGCTCGCATATCCTTTTTTTAAAATTTTCGGTTACGACGGCGAAATTTTCGATATGACTTTGAGAGGTTTCAGAATATACGCGCCTGCGTTTCTGATTGCGGGGTTCAGCTACTTCGGTTCGTCTATGTTCACCGCTTTGAACAACGGGCTGGTTTCGGGAATTATATCCTTTCTGCGAACGCTCGTGTTTCAGGTTGCCGCGGTTCTGGTTTTTCCTGTTTTTCTCGATATCGACGGAGTATGGTCGGCAACCGTTTTTGCGGAGATAATATCGCTTGCGGTTACGGCGGCGTTTGTTATCGCATTCCGCAAAAAGTACGGCTATGCTTAAAATTTCACGGCGATTTCATTGCAATAAAAAGTAAAATATGGTAAAATATTCAATAGAATTCAATCGGGGTTTTATATGCAGGAAATTATAAACAGTATAAACGAAGCCGAGGAAAAAGCGGCTGAAATCAAAGCGGCCGCGATTAAAAAAGCGGCTGAAATCGCGGAAAACGCCGAGAACAGGAGCGCGGAGATTTTAGCGCTGTCCGAAGCCGAGTGCAAGGCTTTACGAGAAAAAAGCATTAAAACCGCGAAAGAGCAAGCGCGGAAAAATTACGAGTCCGAAATTACGGTTAAAAGGGCTGAGTCCGCGCAGTACCGCGCCGAAAGAATTAAAAACATCGATAAAATAGTAAACGATATAGTGCGGAGGATTACGCGTGGCGGTTGCTGAGATGGTCAAACTCAATCTCGCGGGAATGTCTTATGAAAAAGACGCTCTGTTAAATGCTCTTCAACGTACGGGCGCAACCGAGATTAAAATGCATTACGAAGCGGAGAATACTTCGGCGCTTACGGCGGACTGCGAAAATCTGCGCTTGAATCTTGCAAAAACGGATACGGCGCTGGAACGGCTATCTTTTGCCGTAAACGTTTACGTTAAGGAAAACAAGATAAAAGCCGACGATGAATTGAAGGACGGATTCGAAGTTTCGTATTCGCAATTTATGTCCGCCAAAGATATGGCGGACGATATGTCCGGACTCGTAAACAAAATCGACTCGATTTACGCGAAAGAAAAGGAACTCGCCTCGGAACTCAATAAACTGCGCCGCACGGTTTCGTCTGCGGAAATATATTCTCTTTTGGATTATCCTTTGGATATCCGCGGTACGGAGCATACGGAATTCCGTTTGGGAACGCTTCCTGAAAAAGCAGTCGCTAATCTTTCGGATAGCGAGCTTTTCACGTTTAAAACTCTTTCCGGGCGCGGCGGCGAACGTCTGATATTCGCCGCGTATCATAAGTCTGCCGCGCAGGATACTGAAAAATTATTGCAGGAAGCGGGATTTTCGGTATGCCCTTTTAACGACGGGTGCACGGGGCGCGATTTTTATAAAGCTCTGACGGAGCGCATAACCGAAATAAAAAAAGAAATCGTATTAAACGCGGAGAATGCGTATTCGCTGAAAGACCGAATCCGCGATATGAAAATTTACAGCGACTATCTTTCGTTCGAACTTGAAAAGGCGGAGCTGTCCGAAAAACTGAGGGCGACTTTGACGACTTTTCTCTTGGAGGCTTACGTTCCGAAAGAGTGCGAAGAAAAGATAAAAAACGCCGTTGAGGAAGTTTCGGACGCGGTATATTTCGAATTTTCGAGCCCTGCGGAAGACGAAATTCCGCCGACGCTTTTAAAGAACAATAAGGTGGTTAAAAACTTTGAAGCGGTAACGAATATGTATTCGCCGGTACGCTACGGAGAATTCGACCCCAACGCGATTATGGCTTTCTTTTACAGCGTGTTCCTCGGTTTTATTATGGGCGACGTCGGTTACGGACTTCTGATGACGGTTCTGGGCGGATTCGTATATTTCAGAACAAATCGCGATACGGGAATGAAAAGGCTTGCGGGCGTTTTCGCGGTAGGCGGTATATTTGCGGTTATATGGGGCTTTTTGTTTAACTCGCTGTTCGGCTTGCCTTTATTTAAAAGCGCGGTTATGCCTGACGCCCAAGGCGATATGTGGAGTTTGACGGGTATTAAAATACCCGCCGTGCTCATAATCAGCCTTTTAATAGGAACGGTTCAGCTTTGCGCGGGTTATATATGCAAGGCGGTTCAGTGCTGGCGGCGCGGTAAAATTCTGGACGGTATTTTCGACGGAGTCGTATGGGCTTTGTTTACGGCGGGAGTAGGGCTTGCCGTAGTCGGGCTTATCGACGATTTCAAACTTACTGTTCTCGCTTATGCGGGAGGCATTACCGCGGGCGCAATGCTTTTAACCGCAATGCTTACTGCTGGTAGAAAAGAAAAAATATTAGGTAAATTCACAAAAGGTTTCGGCGCCGCTTACGGAGTTATCAACTTTGCTTCAGACGTATTGAGTTATGCAAGGCTTTACGGACTGATGCTGTCGGGAGCGGTAATAGCGCAGATTATATCGGGATACGCGGTAACAGGTATGAACGGCGGAGTCGGAATGCTTTTCAGCGGAAACGCGGGGCTCGTTATTTTGGGCGTGGTTCTTATGTTTATAGGTCACGCGTTCAACCTTGCGATTGGTCTGCTCGGCGCGTATATTCACGACGCGAGATTGCAGTACGTTGAGTTTTACGGCAGGTTTTACGAAGGCGAGGGCGAGCTTTTCGCTCCTCTCGGTTCGAAACATAAATATATTTATCTGAACGGTTAAAATCAGTTCAGAACATAATTTTTCGGAGGTTTATTATGAATATTACCAGTGGTTATGCTATCGGTATAATCGGAATTGCGATTTGCGTGCTCTTGTGCGGAATAGGTTCGGCAATCGGACTTTACAAAACGGGCAGCGCGGCGGCGGGCGTTTTGGGCGAAGACCCTAAAAAGTTCGGCAAAGTCCTCGTGCTCGTTCTCCTTCCCGCAACGCAGGGTATTTACGGTTTTATTATCGGTATTATAGCTTCTTCGTCGCTTGTCGACGGAATGGTAGCCGCGCAGGGCTGGGCTTTATTGGGAAAAGTACTGCCTATGGCTTTATCAGGACTTGTAACGGGTATTTTCCAGGGCAAGTCGTCGGCTAACTGCATTTACGCGGTGGGCAAGCAGGAATCGCTCGGCGGTAAACTTATAATATATCCCGCAATGATAGAGTTCTACGCTATTTTGGGACTTATCATTTCCATAATGCTTTAAGGCGGAAACTATGAGCGAAAAGGCAATTGTCGACAGAATAATTTCCGACGCGGAACAGGAAGCGCGCAAAATAATAGAAGACGCGGAAAATAAAGCCTCCGTTGCGGTCGGCGAAGCTTCTTTACGCGCCGAAAGAAACAAGATAGGTACGCAAGCCGAAATCGACGCGCGCGTCAAAGGTATTTTCGACGGTCAGGCAGCGTCTGCGCGTCTTGACGGTTTAAAAATAGCGCTTGGCGAAAGAAGGGCGGTAATTGACGAAATTTACGCCCGCGCGCTCGGTTTGCTCGTGGCTCTCGACAAACCGACGGCGCTTTATCTGGCGGAAAAGCTGTTAAAGGCTTACGCCGACGACGGCGACGAAATAATCTTCGCTGAAAATTACCGTTATGCGCAGGACGTTATGAAACTTCCCGTAGTTAAAGAAAAGAATTTAAAACAGTCTTCAAAGACGGCGAAAATAGACGGCGGGTTTACGCTGTGCGGCGTAAATTCCGATAAAAATCTGTCCTACGGTTCGCTTTTGTCTGCCGACCGCGAGGAACGTCAGGCGGAAATAGCGTTGCAGATTTTCAATTAAACCGTAAGCGCATTCGATTTTAAGGTTAGGTAATGGGTAAGGACGCAACATATACGAACGGCGTTATAGCCGTCAGAGAGAAATATCTTTTGAATGACAGGATATACAGACTTTGCGAAACGGACGCAAAGGAGGCTTTGCGTACGCTCATTGAAACGGGATTCGGCAGGGGAACGGAAATTTCGTCTGTATACGAATTCGAAAAACTCGTTTCAGCTGACGAGGCTGATACGGACGCTTTTATTCGCAAATACGCGCCGTCGCGCGCGGAAGCCGAATACCTGCTCTCTCCGCAGGATTTCCATAACGCGAAAGCTCTCGTGAAAGCGCACTGTCTTAAATTCGACCCCGAAAAACTTCTCGCGCCCGAAGGTATGATTCCCGTATCGGTAATTTCGAACTGCATATCGGACGGCAATTACGCTCCGCTCGGCAAAGCTCTTTCAAAAGCCGTCGAAGAAGCGGTAAAGCTGTTTACGGAAAGCGAAACCGCAGTTTCGGGTGCGGTTATAGGAAACGTATTCGAAAAAGCGAAATTTACCCATTTAAAGCAAGTCTGTTTCAGAAATCCGCTCTTGAAGAAATTGCTGGTTATAAAAGCCGATACGGCTAACATATTAACGGCGCTGCGTTCGGGTAGCTTCGAACACGCGCAAAGCTGTTTTGCGGAAGGCGGTAGGCTTGACGGAGAACAGCTTAAAAAACTTTTTTATGAAGACAAGGAAAAAGCATTGCGTTCGTTCGACGGTACGGGTTATGAGGGGTTCATAAAAAAATGTTTCTCGGCTCAGTCTCAGGGACTGCCTTTGACCGAAGCGGAAAAGTTTTCCGAAAGTTTCGAAATGCAATATTTTTCGGAAAGACGTCACGAGCTGAAAGCGAATCAGCCTTTTTTGTATTACGTTTTCAGACGCCGTGCCGAGAACGCGAACGTAAGAATTCTTTTCGTATGTCTGCTTGCGGGAATGAGCGGCAACGAGATAAAGAAACGGTTAAGATAGTCGGAGGAATTATGAGTTTGGGCAAAATGGCGATAGTCGGCGACGGTGACAGCATAATGGTTTTCAAAGCCGCGGGAGTTTCCGCATATCCCGCGGAAAACGAGACGAAAGCGCGCGAAACTATCAGAAAGATAGCCAAAGACTATCGTATAATTTTTCTTACGGAAGAACTTGCAAGACCGCTGTCGGAGTTTTTAAAACGTTTCGACGAACAGCCCTATCCTGTTATATTGAGCATACCGTCCAAAAACGGGAGCACGGGACACGGAACCGAGCTTTTGAAAAGCGCGATGGAGCGCGCGCTCGGCGTGGATATTTTATTCAACAGCTGATTTTTTAAATATATTCCGCGCAGGCAACATATACTTGCGGGAGGAGATTTTCTTTTATGGGTAAAACAGTAAAAATTTCGGGACCTCTGATAATAGCCGAGGGAATGGCCGACTGCAAAATGTACGACGTCGTACACGTATCGCAAAAAGGATTGATAGGCGAAGTTATCGAGCTCAGAGGAGATAAGGCTTCTATACAGGTTTACGAGGAAACTTCCGGTCTGAGGCCCGGCGAGGAAGTGACTTCTACCGGCGAACCTCTTTCTGTTGAGCTCGCTCCGGGGCTTGTATCGGGAATTTTCGACGGTATTCAGCGTCCTTTGACTACTCTTTATTTTAAATACGGTTCGCGTATTTCGAGAGGAGTGTCGGTAAATAATCTTGACCGCGAAAAGAAATGGACTTTTTCTCCGCTCGTAAAAGAGGGTGACGTAGTAAAGGAAGGAGATATCCTCGGCACCGTGCGCGAAACGGAAATAATCGAGCATAGAATTTTAGTGCCTAACGGAATCGAGGGCACGGTTGTTTCGGTGGGAAAGGGCGACTTTACCATAGAAGATACCGTAGCGGTTATTCAGACAGACGCAGGTAAGAAAGCGGTATGTATGCTCAGAAAATGGCCTGTCAGAAAGGGCAGACCTTATCGTGAAAAACTTTCCCCCGACAAACCTATGGTTACGGGACAGAGAGTAATCGACACGCTGTTCCCCGTTGCGAGGGGAGGCGTTGCGTCCGTTCCCGGTCCTTTTGGAAGCGGAAAAACCGTTGTTCAGCATCAGCTTGCCAAATGGGCTGACGCGGATATTATCGTGTACGTCGGCTGCGGAGAACGCGGAAACGAAATGACGGACGTACTTAACGAGTTCCCCGAGCTTATCGACCCTAAGTCGGGCGAACCGCTTATGAAGCGCACTATACTGATAGCAAACACTTCCGATATGCCCGTCGCGGCGCGTGAAGCTTCCATATATACGGGAATAACGATTGCCGAATATTTCCGCGATATGGGTTATAACGTCGCTATTATGGCAGACTCGACTTCGCGTTGGGCGGAAGCTCTCCGCGAAATGAGCGGACGTTTGGAAGAAATGCCGGGCGACGAGGGCTATCCTGCTTATCTTGCAAGCCGTCTCGCCGAGTTTTACGAGCGCGCGGGAATAGTAAAGATACTCGGCTCTTCGGAGCGCACGGGTTCCGTAACCGCAATAGGCGCCGTATCTCCTCCCGGAGGCGACCTTTCGGAACCCGTTTCGCAAGCGACGCTGAGAATAGTTAAAGTATTCTGGGGACTTTCGTCTTCGCTTGCGTACAAGCGTCATTTCCCCGCGATAGACTGGTTAATCAGTTATTCGCTTTACGCCGATAAAATGCGCGACTGGTACGATGAAAACGCGAGCTCGGATTTCCTTAGATACCGACAGTTCATAATGACCGTATTGCAGGAGGAAGCCGCGCTCGACGAGATAGTAAGACTCGTCGGTATGGACGCGCTTTCGTCCAAAGACAGACTTACTATGGAAACGGCTAAAATAATAAGGGAAGATTACCTGCATCAGAACGCATTTGACGAAATCGATACTTATACTTCGATGAAAAAGCAGTTTTTAATGCTTAAACTCATATATGAATTTTACAGCCGCGCTAAGGAAGCGGTGGAAGCTTTCGCTTCTCTCGAAGAAATACTCGCAAGTTCGTGCAAGGAAAAAATCGGACGCGCGAAGTATATCAGGGAGGACAATCTTTCGGAATTCGACGAAATACTGAAACTTATGAGCGCTGAAATGAAATCGCTCTGTCAGGGAGGCGGAGATAATGTTTAAAGAATATAAGACAATCCGCGAAGTCGTAGGACCTCTTATGCTCGTCGACGGAGTAGACGGAGTAACTTACAACGAACTCGTCGACATAGTATGTTCGAACGGTGAAATTCGTCACGGCAAGGTTTTGGAAGTCAACCGCGACAAGGCCGTCGTACAGCTTTTTGAAAATTCTCAGGGTTTGCAGATTGCAAGCGCAAAAGCGCGGTTCACGGGTCACGGTCAGCAGTTAGCCTGTTCGCCCGATATGCTCGGAAGAGTATTCGACGGTATGGGCAATCCTCGCGACGGAGGAGCGCCCGTAATTCCCGATAAAATTCTCGATATAAACGGCGAACCAATAAACCCCGCCGCGCGCGATTATCCAGACGAATTTATTCAGACGGGCGTTTCGGCGATAGACGGGCTGAACACGCTCGTAAGGGGACAGAAACTTCCCGTATTTTCAATGAGCGGTTTGCCTCACGCGGAGCTCGCCGCGCAGATTGCAAGACAGGCGAAAGTAAGGGGTACCGACAGTAAATTCGCCGTCGTATTCGCCGCCATAGGCATAACTTTCGAAGAGGCGCAGTATTTTATAGACGATTTCAAGAAGACGGGAGCAATCGAAAGAACGGTTCTTTTTACGAACCTTGCGAACGACCCCGCGGTCGAGCGTATCGCAACCCCGCGTATGGCGCTCACCTGCGCGGAGTATCTTGCGTTCACGTGCGGAATGCACGTTCTCGTAATAATGACCGATATAACCAACTATGCGGAAGCACTGCGCGAAGTTTCCGCCGCCCGCCGCGAAGTCCCCGGACGCAGAGGTTACCCCGGTTATTTATATACCGACCTTGCGACTATGTACGAGCGCGCAGGCAGAATACGCGGTTGCGAAGGGTCTATAACCCAGATACCTATACTGACTATGCCCGAAGACGACAAGACGCACCCCATACCGGACCTTACAGGTTATATTACCGAGGGGCAGATAATTCTTTCCAGAGACCTGTATAAGAAAGGTATAAATCCTCCGATAGACGTTCTGCCTTCGCTGTCCCGTCTTAAAGACAAGGGAATAGGTAAAGGAAAAACGCGCGAGGACCACGCCGACACTATGAACCAGCTGTTTGCGGCTTACGCAAGCGGTAAGGAGAGCAAAGAGCTTTCGGCGATTTTAGGCGAAGCCGCTCTTTCCGATACCGATAAACTTTACGCGAAGTTTGCGGAACAGTTTGAAAAAATGTATATTAACCAGGGCTTTAACGCCGACAGAACTATCGAGGAAACGCTCGATATAGGCTGGGAACTTTTAAAAATTCTTCCCGTAGGAGAATTAAAGAGAATCAAGCAGGTATTGATAGATAATTATTTGAAAGCCGATAACAAGGATTGAGTATGACAAGATTAAACGTAAATCCCACGCGTATGGAGCTTAAAAAGCTTAAAGCGCGGCTTAATACGGCGACGAGGGGGCATAAGCTGTTGAAGGATAAGTCCGATGAAATGGTGCGCCGTTTCTCGTCGCTTATAAGGAAAAACAAACGGCTCAGGGACGAAGTGGAGAGGGAGCTTTCGGAAACGCTTCGCAGGTTTTCCGTGGCGCGTTCCGTAACGCCTGCATACCGCGCCGAAGCTGCTTTTTCAATGCCGTCGGCAGGTATGGAAGCCGAATGCGGAACGATGAGCGTTATGGGCGTCGAAGTTCCGAAAATAGAACTTATAGACGAAAAGCGTTCGGACGGACTGCCTTACGCTTATGCGGAAATTACGAGCGAAGCCGACTTTTCGGTATTTAAAGCTACGGCGTTGCTTCCGAAAATGGTTGAACTTGCCGAGACGGAAAAAACGGTCAGAATGCTTGCCGACGAGATAGAACGCAATAAACGCAGAGTCAACGCGCTCGAATACGTAATGATACCCCAGCTTGAAGAAACTATAAAATATATTAAGAGCAAGCTCGACGAAAACGAGCGCGCCGCCGTTATAAGGCTGATGAAGGTAAAAAATAAGGCGTAAAATATGATTAATTACGATAGATACGAGTTTGAAATCGACGGGACGGTTTTAAAAAAATACAACGGCGACTCTTCCGCGGTCGCTATTCCCGAAGGAGTGGAGAAAATCGGTTACGACGCGTTCGCAGGTAAAAGTACGCTGATTGAAGTCACGTTTCCTAAGAGCTTGAAAGTCGTAGGTTTCAGCGCTTTTAAAAGCTGTTCCAACCTGTCCGCCGTTAATTTTTCCGAAAGCATTACTGCGATAAACGACGAAGCATTTCGTTTTTGCGGTAAATTAAAGAATGTGCAATTGCCCGAAAGTCTTGTTTCGATAGGAAGGTGGGCTTTTACGGACTGCATAAGCCTTGAAAGCGTTTACATGCCGAACAGCGTAAAATCGATAGCTTTTAGCGCGTCTTCGGGTTGTAAATCTCTTTTTGAAATATCGTTGCCCGACGGATTGACTGTTGTAGAAGATTATCTGTTTAACGGATGCGCCGGTCTCGCGAGAATAATAATACCGTCTTCTTCAACTTCGATAGGCAATTGGGCTTTTAAAGACTGCACCGCTCTTGAAAGCGTTGTGCTTCCGGAAAAAACGACAATCGTCGGCGAGGGCGCGTTTAAAAACTGTATAAGTCTTAAAAGCGTTTCTTTGTCCGAAAATACTGTTTCGATAGGAAGATGGGCGTTCTCGGGCTGTGCTTCTCTGACGGAGATATTTATTCCTCAAAGAGTAACCGTAATCGATATGTGCGCGTTTGCCGAATGTCCCGAACTTACGGTATATTGCGAAACTAAAAAGCCGTTTTTCGGACTTCCGAAAAAATGGAACAAACATTGGCTCGGCGATAACGGCGCGAAAGCAGTCTGGAACAAATAAATAAACGAACGTCCCGCCGGTTGACCTGCGGGACGTTCGTTTATTTAATTCTGATTCTTATAACCGCTTTATCGTCGTTGCGTTTGCCGAGCGAAGAGCGGCGCTCGTCTTCTTTTTTCATAACGGCGTCAAGACTGTATTTTGAGATTTTGGATATTCCGCCGTACTTTATAAAATCGCTTGCTCCGTCGGAAGTCAGATAAATCTCGTCGCCCGTTTCAAGTTCCAATCTCGATACGGCAAAAAACTTCACTGCGTTTTTATCGCCGTTTACGACTCCGTAGCCGTAAGGATTTTCGGGTTTGTTTACGTATTCCGAATACAGCTTGTATCTGTCTTTTTCTATATTCATCTGAGTAAACGCGTAATCCGTCTGCTTATCCGAAAAAATTATTCTCCGTCCTCCGCGTATGAGAATACCCATACAGTCTCCGACGGAACCGTAATAAAGTTTGTTCCCGAAGATGAACGCCGCGAGCGCGACGCAACCGGGTTTTTCGTAATAACTTTTGACTTTGTTGTATTTACGCGTATAGAAATAATCCTGTCGTGCGTTTAAGAAACTTTCAACCTCCTTGTTTGCAAATTCGAAAGCGTTCTTAAAATCGCGTTCCAGGTTTTCTTCTCCTTGCGCGTTCAGGAGAATTTCCTTTAAAATTCCGTGCAGTTTTTCGCAGAAAATTTTGCTGAGTTTTCCCGAAATGCTTTCGGAATCGGCGTTGTTGAGATACAGTCTGTATTCTTCTTCCGAACGCGAAATTCCGTCGGCGACGATATAAATTTTATTAAACTTATCGCAAATAAGATAATCTTCGTTGGGGCGAAGATGAACGGTTCCGTCGTAAGCGGTATATTTTTTATCCGTGCTTTGACAAAGCGCGGATTCGCTTTCAACGTATCTTATTGAGTTCGGGAACGTTTTCATTAAATCCGCCCGCAGTTTTTTGATATGGTAAACGTTAAGCGGGTCGCGGTCGCGTTGGAGCATAACTATATAATCGGGACAGGCTGTGCACACCGTTTTGAAAGTGTCGGAAGTAAATCCGTTCACGGCTTCCGAACCTCCGTTCACAATGCTTATGAGAGTTTTCGAAGTTACGCTGTTTCCGCAAAGATTGATACAGATAACGGGTTTATCGAGTTGCAGAATATAGTTGAGTTCGTCCATTACCGCGGAACTTGCAACCGATTGCGCACTCATATAGTAAAGTACGACCGAACAGCCTTTTATGCGCTGGCGTACGACTTCTTTCCAATCCACGCCGAGACAGGTTCCTTTGTCGTACCAATAATTTATTCCTTTACGCTCCATTTCAAGCAAATCGCAGTATACAGGTTTAAAGTTTGCGGAAGAATAGCTTACGAAAACGTAATCTCCGGAAATATTATTTTTGAGTGCGGGGAAAGCTTTGTCGTTGAGTTTATCAAGGCTCGATGCGGAAATTATATCTTTTCTGTCTTTGTGGTATTTTCTGTCAAGACTTGAATCGACGTATCCGGTTACGTAGTCTTTTAAACAGTTATAAGCATACGTGCGTTTATCGAGGTCGTGAGACGCTCTGCTTTCTTCGAGCTCAATCGCTTTTTCTATTTCCGCTTCGATTTCGCTCTTACAGTCGAGACGGCGCCCGCCGTTTAAATAATTCGAAAGAACGGCGGAGTAGAATTTTATTTTGGCTTTTAAGTAGTGGTATTTAGGATAGTCGCTTCCGAGAACGTTCGTTGCAAAATTCATTGCGTCGTCTATATAAGTTTCGGATTGAAGTAAACTTTCTCCGCCGATAAAATCAAACGCGGAAGAAATATCCGCTCCGTCGGTAGATAAATTGCGCATAACCGCGCTCTTTATAATTCCGTCTCGTTCGCCGTAACCTTTCTCGGGAGGCTGGGATAAAGCTCCGTACAGGTAATTGTTTTCGAGTATGGAGCAGACTGCGCCCGCGCACGAAATTCCTATCCCGTAATTTCTGCCTTGTTGGATATAACTTTCTTCATTTTTGTGATTGAAAATTTTACCTTCCGTTGCGGACAGCTTTTTTAAGGCCGTTTTTGCCATTTTGAGCTGATTATTATAATCTCCGAGTACGGAATAATACCTTGCAAGCAATTCGAAAATAAGAGGATAATCGGTGAAAAATTTATTGTACGCGCTGTTCGATACGGTTTTGAAATCGAGTAATCCGACGGCTGTTTCGCCGTTTTCTTTTAACTTCTCAATCAAATCGTCTTTCGGCATTAACAGCCTTTTTAGATTTTCCGTATCGAATTGCCTGTAATAGTGGTGGACGAGGCAATAAAACGCGGAAAACGCATCGTCGCGGGATATGTCGAGATTTATTTCTTCGGAATAAGCGCAGTAAATGTCGAGTATTTCCCAAAGTTGGGGGACTATGCTTTTACCGAACCTTTCGTCAAGCTCCGTAATACCGAGAGTGAAAAGGTAATCGTTACAGCCAACGCGCATAGTTATCGCTTTTAAAAAACTTTTTACGGTTTTTACGCGCTCGATATGGTCGAGCGAATCTAAATTTAAACTCTTGTCGCCGTATCCGATGTCTTTGCGTATAGCTTCGTGTTTAATTTTGAAAATATTTTTTTCGTTTGCGCTCATCATTTTTATTTTGCCCCTGTATAAATTAATACAATTATACAAGAGCAGGTAAAAAATGTCAACCTGAACGGAAAATTGCGTTTTACGTAAAAAACTTTGATTTTCAGCGTTGCCGTGTTATAATAGCGTTATGCTTATTACAAATTTATTAAACGTTATAAACCGCGGGCAGTTAAGGCAATGGCTGTCGGAAAACAGCGGTTTTGAAAAAGAATGCTGGGTTGCCGTAAAACGCGGAAGACCTGTCGACGACGTTAATTTTTGGTATATTGACGCCGTTGAAGAAGCAATGTGTTTCGGCTGGATAGACAGCACGGTAAAAAAACTCGAAAGCGGGGCGACGGTTCAGAAATTAGCCCCCCGCAAAAAAATTCGTTATGGTCGGAATTGAATAAAGAACGTTGCCGAAGAATGGAAAAGTTAGGGCTTATGACCGACGCGGGGCGGGCTGTTTTGCCTGATATGTCGCCGACAGGGTTTATAATCGATGGCGATATTCTGACCGCTCTGAAAGCAGATGAAGCCGTTTGGAATAACTTTATGAATTTTCCTCCGTTGTATAGGAGGGTAAGAATCGATACGATACAAATAAAGAAGAAACAACCCGATTTGTTTAAAAGCCGGCTTGAAAAATTTATAGAAAGAACACGGCTTAATATTATGTACGGCGAATGGAACGACAACGGACGTTTGCTCAATTATTAAATTTAGTTTTCGGAAATTATATGACTTGGTTTAACTATTACGGACTTATTATTATGGCAATCATTATGGCGCCGAATATTATTTACGCCGTAAAACATAAGAG
>CAJUHC010000001.1:0-30645 GCA_910586345.1 uncultured Christensenella sp. | reverse complement strand
GCAGATACGGTTGTTTTGTTTTTATGATTTTCAATATTCCTTATACTTATTTTAATTTCTGGTTTGATTACGCTCTTACCGTATATTTGACGGTAAACGGCTGCTTGTGCTTAGCGTATATAATTTTTTGGCTCGTGTGTCGGAATGGTGGCGGTAAATTGAAAGCTTTATCGCTTTCGGTAGTTCCGTCTTGCATTTTCTTATTCAGCGGTATAGTTTCGGCGAATATTCCGCTCGTCGTTTTCTCGGTAATGTTCGCAGTATTCCATATTTTCTTAAGCTGTAAAAATTCGGATTTTTTATAAAATCAACAGCGCAGTTTGATTTCCGTATAAAACCGTTTTTTGAGAGTCGAGGGTATATCTTGGTAAACGAGTGTGAAGCAGAGCGTTCCGGTATAAAATTAAGAAATTTTTTAACGAAAAAGAAAAACGCACCTGATTCGAATCAGGTTGTATATGTATCAACATTTTGAGCAATAAAAGTACGTAAAAAGGCCGGATAGAAATATCCGCTTTTTTTCTATAATGACAGCGTGTGGGGGGGGGAAGTGTTGAAAAATACTTGCAATATGTACGCATATGATGTATCATTATAATGTATTATAATACAAAAAAAAGGGGCTAGCCCCTTTGCGTTTGCTTGCAAACGCAAAGTATTGTTATTTGAAATAAAAAAACGGAGGTGAGGACAACGGAGCGTTTACAAAAAAACGTTTACAAAATATTGCTTGTGATAACAAGTCTTTTAGTAATTTGCGCCGTCGTTATCACTTCCTTTTCTTTTGCACGGTACGTGACGCTTTACGGTGAATTGAACGGCGGTAACGTGGCGGGCATAAGCTGTTCGTTTGTAGTTGACGGCAAAAAGAGCACCTTTGTCAATGCGCCCTTTTTACAGCGGGTATCTGAGAACGCCGAAGCCGTGCAGATGAACGCATACAGCGAAACTGTAATTACCGTCAACAACAAAAATGACGAAACCAGCCGCGATTACAGTTACAGTTTTATAATGTATATACCCGAGCGTTTCGCCGAAAATATGATGTTTCAGTTTGTCGAACTTTCGGGGGACGCATCTTCTCTTGCCGTCGAATCCGACGCGGTAAAGGCAAGTGAGCTGTATCAGATACATCCCGATTCTCCCAACTGTATCCGCAACGCGGTAATCGAGGGAATAGGGGATAAAGAGGTGCCTAACGATTATAGGCAACTTATTGACGGCGAGGGCGGTAAGTTAGAGCTGTCTATGCACGCTGAAAAGGAAGACGAACCGCGCAAGGGTATACTTTTAAGCACTTACACCTCGTACCGTACCGAAGTATACGGTGACGTCGAGGTTGAAAGCCTGATGTGTTCGGTTACTACGCGCAGAGAACAACAATTCAACTATTATAAATTGACGGTTAATCTACCTGTGACCGACGATTATTTACTCGATAAGGGCGCGTCTAAAAGTTTTCTTTTCCGTTGCGTTCCTTCGTCGGCTCTCCCTTCTTCAGAGTATGAAACAAACGTATGGAATCCGGAGCTCTATGACAAGAGTATTCAGCCCGCCGTTCCCGACGGATTCATTTGCCGCTGGAACGACGCAGGCTCGGGTTTGCAGGCAAGTCAGGACGGCGGCGCAAGCTGGTTCGATATAAATCCGAAAGACTGCGTTGGGTTGTCCAGTCCCAGCAGAATAAATGTGGTGTTCACGCAGCAGAACTGATAATTCTGGCAATCGCGATAGGTAAGCAAATATGAACGGTTTATACACTAAACGTATAATCAGATTAATCTTAATAATTATTTTCGCGCTGACGTTTATCATTGCATCAAGCCTTCTTATACTCACACATTCAAGATACGTAACGGAAATGGGAGGCACGGGCTCTAATATCGGCGGACAGGATAACGACCTCGGAAACGAGATTATGACGCCCTTTAACGTCGGTTCTCCGCTCGATTTGTTCAATGCAATTTCAAGCGGTTATAACTACGTACGGCTGAGTTCGGACTTGAAAGCGCCCATTATTATGACGGGCGATTCTCTGGATTTGCAGGCAAATCTGGTTCTGGACTTGAACGGCAACGAAATACAGCGTTCGAGCCGCGCAGGACTCGTTACGGTATCGGGTGAAACTTCGCTTACGATAATAGACACTAAGGGCGGCGGCGGACTTTATAATCCCACGGGCAACGTTCTTGCAATAGACGGCGGTGATTTAAATGTTTTCGGCGGCAAGTTTGAAAGCGGACCCCGTGCCGAAGAGTATTACACAAACCTGAAAACCACCGACGGCGCGCTGTATTCAAGTATTCCCGCAGGTACGGTAACTCCGCTCAAATCCGGTACGCCTGCAACTATGCCGCATCTGCCTGTCCGCACGGACGGTTCGGGCAATATGATAGGCGGCAATGTGTATTTCGACCAGTCGATTGGTACGGGAGGTTATTCGATTGCCTCCGACACGTATTGCTACGTTGCGGTAAACGAAGAACAGCTCGGAGAAACGGTCGCGCTTGACGTCGGCGAAGCGGCTTTCGTTTATTCCTATATATATAACTCGCAGGAAGTAACGGTTATCGGCTTTAAAGACGTTGTTAAAACTGCGGAAAACACTATCGGAAGCATTGAAGGCAGGGCGCTCTACAATAACTTTGCCGCCGTTCAGATGCAGAGCGGCAAACTGAATGTTAACGTAAACGCCGACGGTAACGCAAGGGTAAGCGAGGACGGAAGTTTTTATTCTTATTTCGGCACACAGCACTCCGCTTGCGTTTATATGGTGGGCGGAGAAATGGACGTTAGCACGTCGGGAACTTTCTCTACCGTTGACCCTGCTCAGTTGCCCGTAGGCTCGCTTGCAAAAAACAGCGAGGGCTCGTGCATAATAAGCGAACGCCTGCGCGACTCCGCTTCGGGCGGCGTACTCAAAGTAGAAAAGCTTGGTTCGGCATTTTCATATAACGGCAGCATTATCGCAATGCGCGGAGGCACTCTGTCGGTAAAAGGCGCAAACTTTATAAAAAAGGCAACTCTTTCCCACACCGACGACCCGCGGCCTTTGGACGACTTGTCGATAGATAAATCTGCAATGGACGCGGCAATATTTATGCGCGGCGGCAGGGTAATCGTAGACGACAGCAACTTTACCATTGAAAAGGCCTTAAGGGCGGACTCGTTAGGCAAAACGACCTACGGTATTCTCGCCCGCGGTACAAATTCGGATGAAGTAATTCAAACCGACCTTACTTGTAAAGATACAAATTTTATAATTCACGGCTCGGACTCGTACGGAATATACGCTACGCGCGGAAACATCGACATTATACGCGGAGATATAACTATAACGAGCGGAACGAACAGCTTCGGCGTATACGCCGTAAATATGGGAACGGCTGCGCAAAGCGAGGGCGCCGTTAGCGACGCGGTAGACTTGAACCTCGACGCGGTGAAGATAAATATTGCAAAAAGCGGCTACGTTGCCGGCACCAGGGACCTTGAATTTAAGACTTACGTCGGAGAGGACCCGGAGGGTATGGGCAATATAACGATAACCAATCCCGACGGCACAACCCAAACTTACAAGGGCAGGGCAACTTCGGTCGGCGTATATCTGAATTCTATTCCCGACGATAAAAACGGCACCAAGCCCGGCGGTAAAGTTACCGCAAACAACGTTGTAATAAATTCGCAGGGTATGGGCGTAGCCGTAAACGGCGGCACCCTTACTTTCAAGGGCGGCGCAACAATCAACGCCTACAACGCAACCGCGATAGGAGTAAACGCAGGTACTCTGAATCTGGAAGACGGCGGCGCCAGCTACAACGTAAATTGCGAGTTGAACAGAAAAAGCAACGGCGTATCAAGCTCGCAACAGTTTGATTTCAGCGGTAAAGAGTCGTCGTGCGGCGTAGACAGAGCCGCGGCAAAAACAGCGGCGGAACATCAATACGCTATTTATGTCCCTTGGCAGAGGGAAAGAAACAGCGAAACGGGCATTTATACCTATACGGGCGTATATGAAAACAACAACGCGATAAGTGTTCAGGGCGGAGAATTAAACTGCTACGGAAAATTGAATTTAAACTTTCGCGGACTTTATAACGACTATGACCTTTACGACACTTCGGCAAGCGGCGACACCGTTTACTTCGATAACTTCGTTATAAAAAGTTTCGCTGTTGCTTGTTTCGGAGGAAATATAAATATAAACCGCTGTAATGTTGTAAGCGCAGTTGGCGGCGGCGTAAAGGTTCAGGGCGGAAATATCGTGTTGGGTGACGGAAATAACACGTCTGCCGACGTGAACGGACGGATAAAAATAGAAACGCGCGGCAGGGCGCACCTCGACGAGCTCGTTTACGTCGCGCAAAATTTAACCACTGCCGCTTATAGCGGTTGGCGCTTTTATCCCAACCTGAGCGGAGGCGCTGCAATAGTTTCGCGTTCGGGAAACATCACCGTAAATTACGGCACGTTTAACGCGGAATTCGGCAACGCCGTTACTGCAACGGGTGACGTGGGAATCGCTAAGGAAACAAATCAACGCTCTACCATAACGATAAACGGCGGGGTGTTCAGCGGTAACCTCAATCACTCTTCAAGCGTATCGCACTCGGTAACGGGCTCGGGACCTGCAAGCCATTACGGCGTTCAGGTTATGGGCGCGGCAGACGTGAATATTTACGGCGGTACATTCGACGGACGCAACGGCGGCTTGTTCGTGCGCGGACAGAGCGGTCAGGCAAACGCCAACATTCGCATATACGAGGGCTCGTTCGGAAACCAGGGCAGTCAGGACGGTATAAATATATTTGAATTTGCAAACGTCTATCTCGGCGCGTATACAGAAGCCGAATTGAACGCAAAAGGTTATACTACCGACTCTCAGCGCCGCGGGCTTATTAAAACCTGGGCAAAGTTTTTCCCCATAGCAATCAACCCCTTAGTCGCGGCGCCGAGTTACAACGGCTATCCTGCAACCAGCTATGAGTCGCAGGTGAATTGGAACTATGACTATAACATAAACGTATACGTCTATTACGGTACTTACGAAATAGGCGATAAACAAAAGACGCGCGGAATAGGAGCTGTCGACTCGAATATCCGCAACTTCAATTTCTACGTTTACAACCATAAAACGCTCGTGTCCGAACAGGCGGGTACTAACGGCGACCTTATAAGATATATGGCGTACGACGATATCCGCACGAATTCTTATCAAGATTTCGGCGTTCGCTACGGGTATACGAACAATACTCACCATTATTACGGTGATACCGAGATTGCCGGAGTAATTCAGAACCCTAAGTGGGTAACGTAACAAGAAAAGTATCTGTATAAGCAGAACTAAATAAAAAATTCTTTATAAAGGAGAAGAAAGATGGAAAACAAAAAGACAAACAAAAACACAAGACTCATCATAATTGCGATAGTTCTTGCGTTGGTAGTGCTCTTCCTGTGTATCGGCGGCGCAACGTTCGCAAGATACATTTCGAGCAAAAAACTGCCTTCAAATCAGGCAACCGTAGCTAAGTGGGGTTACGTCATAACGGCCGACGCTAAAAATCTTTTCGGCAAAGATTACGCCGATACGGCAATCGTTGCCGATACGACTTCTGACCCTAAGTTAGACGTTAAGGCTTCGGGCAACGTCGTTGCTCCCGGAACCACGGGAAATATAACTTTCGGCGTTACGGGTTCGGCAGAAGTACTTGCTAAGCTCAACCTTGCATTCACGGTTAAGTCCGACGTATCTCTTACCACGGGTGAAGACGCGTCTGCTACGACTTACAACCCCATTAAGTGGACGTTGAAAAAGGGCGATACCGCATTGGTTACGGACAAAACTCTCGCTGACGTTTCTACCGAGCTTGCAAAGGTAAGCACCGAAATAGAAGCGGGTACGGTAATCGGCGAAAAAGACCAAGCGTATACTCTTTCCTGGAAGTGGGATATGGGTGCGACTACCGATGATGCAAACAACAAGTTAGACACGATTCTCGGCTACGCTGCTCAGGGTGCGGGCACCTACGGCGATTACGTAGTGGACGGCACGGATACGATTACGGTTACCGATAAATCCGACGCTGATAATGAGGTCGTATATACCGCGGTAACCAAAATCGAGTTTGACCTTTCTATCGAAATCGTTCAGATTTCCAACAGCGAAAGAGTGCCTGCGGGTTCTTAATCGTTTATAAAAGTTTTTTTGACAAAACCCGAACTTACATAGTGTTACTCCCCCTAAACAGGGGGAGACGGGGTTTTGTACCCGAAATCTAAGAGAGAACGTAAAAATCTGCGCGGCAAAAGATTTTGTCACGCATTGAAAGCGCGCATAAGAATTTATGAAAGAAATGCAAAACTACAACTTAAATCTTACGCAGCGGCCGTTTGAGGGGGATTTCCGTCGTGGACGCGGCGCAAAAGTAATTTACGACGCCCACGACAAAATTTTAGGTAGCGTATCGAAAAAGAAGGTTTTTGACCTTAACGGGGAAGAAATCGCTTTTTTCGTGCGCAAAGAAAAAAAAGAAGATTCAAGCAAAAAAAATAATAAAATAAGACTTTACACTGTCGATTGCGAGGGGGAAGAGAAAGACGGCTTCTATCTTTCGGACGGCAGACTTTATACCGTATCGGGCGAGGATGAAATGCTTTTGGGAACTTACGAAGTTACCGAGCGTGACCCCGTTCGTATTGCGCTACTTGCGGTTTTGGCGGTGTTTCTTGCACTGTTTATAGCGTTTGTAACTATAATCAACCTGCCTTTTGAAGGCAGACCCGTCATAGACGTAAAGGATGAAAACGGCGCGTGGGAGGCACAGGGCGTAATTGCGGTGTTCGACGATAAAGTTTTGCCTGGAAGCAACGGGGAATATAGTTTTGTAATACGCAATTCCTACGAAGTTTCGCTCGACTACTCGTTTTCGCTTACTCCGAAATACGACGGGATTGATATTGCGGATATTGACTATTTCCCTTTGACTTTCAGGTTGAAAATGAACAACGCGCTTATTCAAACCGACAGGTGGCTTACCGTTGACGAATTAAGCTACGCCAAACTTTCTATGATGCCTCAATCCGACCAGTCTTTCACGCTCGAATGGCGTTGGGCAATGGATGGAGGCAGTAACTACGGAGATACTTTAATAGGTTCAGACGGCGGAAAAATTTCCATTGTATTAAATCTTACCGCACAACAGGGAGGCAACGCGCTATGAAGCACGAACCTACAGACGAAAATAACGGCGGCGTTAATTCCGACGATGCAAATGCGGGACAGGCATCGGTAAAAATCGGGCGCGCCCGTAAAATTATATGGATTATACTTTACAGCTTGTTGTTTGCCGTGCTCGCGTTTCTTATTACTACGCTTGTTTGGGTAATTGTTGACAGGTGTACGAGCAAGTCCCCCGTAACGAGCGTATACGGACATTCTTTCCTCGTCGTTGTTTCGGGCAGTATGTCGGGTACGATAGAAGTGGGCGATATGGTAATTATCGCAAAGACAGAGGATTACAAGGTCGGCGACATAATTACGTTTTTGCCCGATGGAGACAAAGCGCCGACAACTCACCGTATCGTGCGTATTGACGGAGAAAATATTTATACCCGCGGTGACGCAAACGGAAACTCCGAGGACCCCAGACCCATAACTTATGAAAACGTTCTTGGGGAAGTGGTGTCGGTGATACCCGGCGTCGGGCTGTTTTTCAGTTGGTTTGCGTTTGATTTCGGCTGGATTTATATGGTTGGAATTGTCGCAATTATTGTTATAGGAATTGTGCTTATTAAAAAGATACCGACTAAGAAAGACGAGGAGTAACAATGTTTAAACTGCTGACCGCCATTTCCGACGGCATAGATTGGAGCTATGGCGTCAAATTAATCTTAATAGTCGCTGCGGCAGTATTACTGTGCGTCGTGACTGTTTTGTTGGTTGCGGAAATTGTCGGCAAACGCAAGCGCAGAGTAGTTCACAACGACTCCCAACCTCAGGTTATCGAAAAGATAGTCGAAGTGCCCGTCGAGGTTTCCGAATCCGAACCTGAGCCTGTTGCGGAACAGGTTGCCGAAGAGGTTTCAGCGGCGCAAAATGTCGAGGAATACAAACTTGACGAAGAAATTCAGCTTGAAGAAGACGCCGTACTAATCGACGACGGAGAGGAGACAGGCCGTATTGTTGTCGGCGCAACGCAGTTTAAAGTGCGCTATAACCGCAGTTTTAAGGCAAAATTAATTCAATCGGACGACGTGTTGAAGGCGCGTTACAGCGAGCTTAAAAACGAGCTTATGCGCTATGCGTTGAAACCGAAAATGAGTTGGTCAAACGAGTCCTTTTACAAGGGCAAAACAACCTACGCCAAGTTTGCAATACGAGGTAAAACGCTTTCGCTCTATCTCTCGCTCGACCCATTAGAATACGTAGATACCAAATATAGGTTCGAGGATTCCAGCGAGGTCGCCAAGTACGCTCAACCCCCTACGCGCTTAAAACTGCGTTCCGACCGCCAGGCTAAGGAGCTTATCGCGCAGCTTGCAGAAAAGTACTCGCTTGCGAAAATCGAAAAGCAAGAGGAAGATTTTTGTCCCGATTACGAGGAAACTACGCCCCTTGTAAACAGAAAACTTATAAAGCTCTATTATGCGGGTGAGAGCGTTTGTTCCGTTCCTCAAACGCAATCCTTCTCGGAAGCCGTAGAAGAACAGTCCGTCGAAGAAATCGTCCCTAAGACTTAGATGAAATCGCAATAGCGCAACCCGAACCCGTCGACCTGAGCGCCGAGAAAACTTGCGTTGAGTCCGAAACCGAACGGTACGAAGAACCGCAGACCGCGGAAACGCCGTATAGGCACAGAACAAAGAACAAACCGTGTGGCGTCGGATATAAAATTATAAGCGCGGGCAGGCTAAACGCAGGCGGTACATTAGTAAAAATTTAATTTAAAGCGTTATTATGCGCCGCGGACAATCGTCCGCGGCGCATTTTCATACGTTATATAATAACAAAAACGCAACCTGATTCGAATCAGGTTGCGTTTGGTGCGCCCGAAGGAGCTCGAATCCCTAACCTTTGGTTCCGTAGACCAACGCTCTATCCAATTGAGCTACGGGCGCATAATTGACAATATTAAGTTTTTACGGAGTTTCGCCTTTGGTTCCGTAGACCGACGCTCTATCCAGTTGAGCTAATGGTGCATTTAAGATTATCAATTTCGGAACGGTTAACGATTGCAAAAAACTAAGCCGTTCCGAACAGCTTAATTATTATAGTAAATAAATTTTTTTTTGTCAATCGATTTATTAAATTATTTCCATAATTTGATTGGGTTAATTCCGAAAACCTGAACTATATCCACGTTCGGAGAAACGAGCAAATCGTGCGGAGTTACGACGGGTCCGCCCGTCGCGTCGAGGTCGGTGCCGAATTTATTGTATGCGTACCATACAAGGTGCGCACACTGCGTTCTGTCGGAAGTGTTTTTTTTGCTGAATACTCCGACGGTGGGGTCGTATATTTTACCGACGAGGTTTTCTTCGGCGAATTTTACGACTTGTGATTTGGTTGCTTCGTCGGTTCTCGGTGAAAGTATTATAAAATTTACTCTGTCGTGGAAATCTTTCATAGAGCCGAAACTGCTCGTTTCTCCAATTGCGCTCGCTTGCAGAATATTTCCGTTTTGCGCGTCGGTTACAAGTCCCGCGTGACCTGCGCGCCAGCCCGAAATATGGGTGGAGGAAGTAACGACGACGTCTCCGTCTTCAAGATAAGTATAGCTTACGCGTCCGTCTATTTTATCCTGACATATGAAAGGCGCAAAAAACTCGTTTATTACTTTATGTTCTTTAAAGTAATCCTCTTGAATATCGAGTATGCGCTGTTTACCTGTTTCGCCTTTTTCCAAAGCGCGGTCCACGCCGATTTTTGTAAGCCCCGTCTGATTATATAATACGGCGTAATCGTGTTCGCCGAGTTCGCTTTTTTCAAGAATCGCGCGAATATCTTTCCGTTCGTAATCGGGTCGCCAACATTCTATTGTGTCCGCGTTTACGAAAGAAATCTGTAAACCTATACAGACAATCGAAGCGAATAATATTATCGACGCTAAGACTATCGTGGTTATTATTTTGCAAGTAAGCTTTGTTTCTTTTAACTTCATTTTTAAATTACTTCTTGCTGGTAAGTCTTTGTATTGCAAGTTTATAAATTTTTAAACATTTTCTTATTTTTTCAAACGTAATGTATTCGTTTGCTTTATGTATAGTATTTTCTTCTCCGTCTTCCTCGGGACCGAACGCCGCTCCGCATCTGAGCGCGCGCGCATACGTTCCTCCGCCGATTGCGACAGGACGCATATCTTTACCCGTAACCTCGTTGTATACGCTGCAAAGAGTAGAAATAAGTTCGCAGTCTTTATCGTTATATAAAGGCTGTTGGCTGTGAATAATTTCGTAAGGAATATTCTTGGCTGAAATCGCGCCGAGCACGGTCTGTTTATCGTAAGTCGCAGGATAACGTATATCGCAGGTTACGAAAATTCCGTCTTCGTTCTGTTCTATGACGTTGGGTGAAAAAGTCAGCCTGCCCGTAACGTCTTCGAAACCGCAGATTCCGAAACCGTCTTTAAACAGTAATTTCCAGATGTCGTCAAGACCGAGATATCGAAGAATTCTCGGAATTGCGCTTATGCCGAGTTCGGGGGTGGAGCCGTGTGCGGAAATTCCGTGTGAAATTACTTTTCCGTTCTCATAGATAAGGTTAAGCGCTTCGAGCGCGCTTTTGTTTAAAGATGCTTCGGCTTCGCAGTAATCGCAAACCATATTTGCGCGTTCTCCTCCGCGAAGACCGCTGAAGCCTTGTTCGGGAGGAAACCAAAGTTTTAATTGCAATATGCCTTTTTCGGCGTAGATAACGGGAAAGTCCGCATCGGGTGAAAATCCCGTTTCGGGCATTTTCGTATGCGAGGAATAATAATCGATACATTTCCAGCCGTTTTCTTCGTTACAGCCCGCTATGAGTTTTATTCTCTTTTTCGGAATAAAACCTTCGTCTTTCAAAGCTTTCAGACAGTACAGAGCTATTATAGCGGGACCTTTGTCGTCCATTGCGCCCCTGCCCCAGATTTTTTCGTTTACGAAATCTATTTCGCCTCCGAACGGTTCGTGAGACCAGCCCGTGCCTGCGGGGACTACGTCGAGGTGTACGAGTATAGCAAAATCTTCTCCGTTCCCGAAAATAACTTCTCCCGCATAATTATCGTAATTTTTCGTTTCGAACCCGAAAGAAGAAGCGAGTGACAGGAAGTAATTCAAGCAGTCCGCAGTTTCTTTGCCGAAGGGATAATTCCCCTCGGAAGGTTTCTGCGACGAGTCGAATTTTATGATTTCGGATATGCTTTTTACGGCTTTGTCGAATAATTTATCCATTGCGCGCTCCTTTTTTAAAAACTGTTTAAAATCATTATACACTTTTTATTTTTTATGGTAAAATAATTTTAACGGAAATTTAAAACAGAGGTGAAAAATTTTGCACGAGGGACACAGACAGCGTATGTATGCAAAACTTGAAAACGGGGAAGACTTTTACGACCACGAAGTTTTGGAAATTCTTCTTTATTCGGTAATTCCGCGCGCTAACACAAACCCGCTCGCGCATAAGCTTTTGGATAAATTTTGTTCGATTTCAGAACTGCTCAAAGCGGACGTAAAAGAAATCAAATCGGTAGAAGGCGCGGGCGAGGCGGTAGCGAGGTTTTTACGGACGGTCGGACTTTGCGCCGAACGCGCGGGAAATATAGAGGGTGCCGCAGTATTGAAAACTTTCGGCGACAGCAAACGTTTTGCCGGTATGAGACTACGCGGAAAGATTGAAGAGTTTCTCGAACTTTACTTTCTTGAAAAGAGCGGACGTCTTAAACGCATATTCACTTATACTTCCGCGGACAGAAATAAGGTGGTCGCCAACGCTCAGGAAATCATTAAAAACATAGCCCTGGCAAAACCTTACGGAATACTCGCCGCCCACAATCATTTAAACGGTTCCGTCGAGCCGTCGGAAAGCGACGACGTTTTCACGGGCGAACTTCAACTTCTGTGCACGTTGAACAACGTCAAGTTATGGGACCATCTTATATATTCGGACGGTAATTTTTACAGTTACAGAGACGAAAACAAATTGGCGGAAATGGCTGAAAAATATTCTCTCGGCAGAGTGGTGGAATGGATAAAAGATTCAAGCTCAACATAAACAACAAAAGACTTTCGGAAGTTATAAAGCTGACGATAATCGCGCTTTTGCTTACGCTTGAAATAATCATCTGCGCACAGTACGTTACGCTGTTCATAGCAAACGGCGGAATTATGAAACTTGTATTCGTAATGGTCTGTTGCGTTCTGCTCGCCGTATTCGAAACGGTTGATTCGTTCGTAATAAATAACTTTGCGGCGAAGATGGTTTTTTACGGACTCGATTCTATAATACTGCTGTTCCTTTGTCTGCTTACGGGTAATTCGTACCTGTCCGCGCTATATTGTATAGTTTTAACGCAGTTTTATATTTCGGTGGACGATTTCAAAAAGAACGTAATTTTGTTCTGCGTAAGCTGCGGACTGTTCGTGGTGTCGTTTATCGGCGGCTGGTTTATGGTTAACCAGAACGTGTCCGCGTATCAGAGTATGGTCGAGATAGCCGGCGGAATATTCTTCGGAATTTTCATTATCGCGATTCACTGTCTTGTAACAAATTTCTTACTCAAATTTTACAGCAACAACGTCCAGTTGAGATATGCGCTCAAAGTTGCGGACGAGAGCAGGGCTCAGCTTCAGGAAGTTTACGAACAGCTTTCCGAAACGGCGGTTTTCGAGGAGCGCAACCGTATCGCAAAGGATATTCACGATAACGCAGGTCACTCGATGACGACGGTCATTATGCAGACGGAAGCGGCGAAACTTTTGATTGACAATAACCCCGAAGAAGCGAAGAACAGAATTATTTCCGCAAATATTCAGGCGAAAAACGCATTGGAGCAAATGCGCGAAAGCGTACATCTGCTTGCAGGCAGAGCGCAGACAAAAACTCTGAGAGAGGAGATAGAAGAAATCATCGCTCAGACAATCGACGGAACGGAACTTAAAATACGCTGCGACTTGCAGGACGTTTCCGTCGGCGCGGAGGAGTACCGCTTTATTTTAAACAGCGTTAAAGAGTGCATAGCCAACGGCGTCCGTCACGGCAAAGCGACTGCGTTTTATATCGAAATGAAAAATAATCTTTCCGAAGTCGGTTTACTCATTTCCGACAACGGCGAAGGAACGGACGGGAAAATCGAGGAGGGTTTCGGACTTAAAAGCATACGCGAAAAAGTCGAGGCTCTCGGCGGGAATTGCAGTTTTTCAAGCGAGGCGGGCGAGGGGTTCGAAGTTGTGATAAACTTGCCTATGAATAATAAGAAACAGGAGTGTTCCGATGATTAAAATTTTACTAGTAGACGACCAGATGACGCTTGCGGAAGGCATTAAAAGCGTACTCGAAACCTGCGCCGATTTCGAAATCTGCGGAATCGCGTCCGACGGAGCGGAGGCGGTTGCGCTTGTTAAAGAACACGCTCCCGACGTCGTTTTAATGGATATACGTATGCCGAATATGAACGGCGTAGTAGCGACGAAGCGTATCAAAGAAATAAACAGAAATATAAAAATTATAATTTTAACTACTTTCGACGACAGCGATTATATTTTAAGCGCCATAAACAACGGCGCAAGCGGATACCTTTTAAAGGATATAGGTTCGACGGCGCTCATAGACGCGGTAAAAAACGCGTACGCAGGCGATACTATTCTTCCCTCGAAAATCGCAAAGAAAATTACGGACGCGGCGATGACGGTTTCTTCCGCAAAAGAAATAAAACTCAAAAAATCTTACGGGCTTTCCGACAGGGAAGTGGAAATTGCATTAATGCTTACGGACGGCTTTACGAACAGGCAGATTGCTTCGGTAATGAAACTGTCGGACGGAACCGCGCGCAATTATATAAGTTCGATTTATTCGAAACTCGGAGTCGAAAGCCGTTCTTTGGCGGTTCAGAAAATAAAAGAATTAAACTGAAATCAGAAATAAAATTAAAGAAGACGGAATTAAATCCGTCTTCTTTTTATAAATCGAACGCGATTGCGGTAATATCGTCGTCTAAATTGTTATTGAAATTTTTTAACGTGTTTTCTAAATTTTTAATAAATTCGTCTGCCGTGCGGGAAATTGAAAGAACTTTCGTCGCTCCGTCCGCGCCGAACATATCCCCGCGCGCGTTTTTGCATTCGGTCACGCCGTCCGTCAATAGTACGAGTATGTCGCCCTTTTTATAGGAAATTACGTCCTCGTAATAAGACGGGTTTTCGAACCAATTCGAAATAGGAGGGGAGTTAAGCATAATGCGTGTTATACCGCTTCCCGTCTTTAAAAGAATAGGCACGTTGTGTCCCGCCATAGAGTATGTTATGTTTTCCGGGTCGATTCGCACGGCGGCGACCGTGACGTAATTTCTTTCGTCGAGATTGAGCTCCGAAAATTTAGCGTTGAGGTTTGAAATCGCTTTCGCGGGCGAATACTCCGTTTTATCGTAAGCCGCCTTGACGAAAGCCGAAAGCATACCCGCCGAAATACCCTTTCCGGAAACGTCGGCAATCACTCCGCAGGCGGAATTGTTTACGGTGAAAACGTCCGGCAAGTCTCCGCCTATGTCGCGGCACGGTATGTACATATACGAATAACGTTTTCCGCCCGCCCAATTCCCTGCGGGCAGAAGTCTTTGCTGTATGTTCTTTGCCGTCTGTAATTCCTGTGCTATTTCCAGCTCGTAAGCGTCGTCGATAGTGCCCATACAAAGCCCGCCGCCGAGCGGATTTACGGTAAGCGAGTAAGAAACGTCGTGCGTGAGCCCGTCGGTGCGTACTTTTTGGTATATTCTGCGGTTGAGCGGCTTATTCGAACACAGGGCGTCGTCGAACGCGTCGTAAAGCGGACAGCCGCGGCATTCGTCTCCGTTGCAATTGCTTGCCGAATAGGCGCAGCCGGTCACTCCGCCGAGAGTTCCGACGGGTTTACCCGAGTTGAAAAGCGAACGGAACGCCGTGTTTGTAAAGACCGCTTTTAAGTTTTTGTCTGCAACTATAACCGCGGTAGGAACTCCGTCGATTATGCGTCTGTAATATTTGTCGATTCTCATTATTTGTAATAAAGCAGTAGTTTATTGTCGGAAACCCGCGCTTCGAGCGGGACGTTGTCGTACAGTTCGCCGTCCGCCTGAATCGTATATCCTTCCGCATACGGAACGAATTGTACCGTCTTTGTTCTGACGGCGGTGGCCTGTTTTATTTTATTTACTTTTCCGAGCATAAGTTTTATAAACGCGCCGAGAATTTTAAATCTCGAAAGATAATCTATGACGAACAAATCGAGATATCCGTCGTTTATTTTCGCGTCGGGAAACATTTTTATTCCGCCTCCGAACTGTCTGCCGTTGCCGACGGCGCCGATAAGACCTTCGTGGTATTCTTCTTTTCCGTCGTATTTTACAGTGTATTTATAACTTTTGAATTTCAATAAACAAACTATCAGACTGTGGAGATACTTTGATTTTCTGTTGCTTTTGCCTACGTAAGCCCGCTTTAAAACGTCTACGTCTATACCCATTCCGACGGAATTTAAAGAACGGAGCCCCGAGGACGTTTCGATATAATCTACGGGACGCGGATTACCCGAAACTATTAGTTCCGCGGCTTTTTTCGCGTTAAGCGGAATTCCCGCGCCCTCCGCAAAGTCGTTTCCTGTGCCGAGCGGAATAATTCCGAGCGAATTGTTCTCGAAGTCGTTAAAGCCGTTTAAAATATCGTGAAGCGTTCCGTCGCCGCCTACGGCTATAATCGTATTGCCTTTTTCCTGCGTAAGCTGACGCGTAATTTCTCCCGCTTGTCCTTTGCGCACGGTCTCGTGGATTTCGTACTTTATATTTGCGTTATCGAAAACTTTTAACGCTCCGTTAAATTTTTTCAACCCTTTTTTATTCTTTAAATATTTTTCGTTTATTATAATGTGAAACATCGTTTATCCCCGAAACCGAGTTGTAAGTATATTCAAAAGTATTATAAACCAAATACTTAATAATTGCAATTGTTTTAAAAAGTTGTTATAATAAAAGCGGTAAAATTATGAAACTGCCGTTGTCCGAAAAACTTAATGATTTAGCGGACGCTTGTCCTTTTCCGCTTTACGTCGTAGGCGGATACGTGCGCGACTGTATAGCGGGTAAGCTCCGCGAAAACGGCGACGTGGATATTTGCGCGCCTGTTTCGGCGGAAGAGTTTTGTGCCGTTGCCGAAAAAGCCGGAGCCGTCGTTACTGCGGTTTACCGCGGCACGGGTACGGTTAAGCTGAGATTGGGAGAAGAGGAGTACGAATTCGCCTGCTTCCGTTCCGACGAATACGTTCGCGGAATCCATACGCCCGTAAAGACGTTTTTTACCTACGATATAAATCTTGACGCGCGCAGACGCGATTTTAAATGCAACGCGGTTTATTACGAAATAAAAAGCCGTACGGTATGCGACCCGCTCGGCGGGACGGAAGATATAATCAACCGCCGTATAACCACTGTCGCGGACGCGGACAAAGTGTTCGGCGAGGACGGGCTGAGGCTTATGCGTCTTGCAAGACAGTCTGCCCAGCTCGGGTTCGAACCGTCGGAAGACTGCATAGAAGGAGCGAAAAACAACGTCCCGCTTCTTAAAGACGTTTCAGCCGAAAGAATATACGCGGAACTTCAATCGATTCTGCACGCGGACGGCGCTTACGGATTACAAGGCGCACAGTACAGAGGGCTTAAACTTCTCGATAAAATAGGCGCGCTCGATATAATTATTCCCGAACTTACGCTCGGCAGGGGTATGAAACAGAACGAACGCTTTCATAATTACGACGTTTTGGAACACTCTCTGCGCACGGTTTTATACTCCGACGAGAGTATACGGCTTGCGGCGCTTCTTCACGACGTCGGCAAACCTTATTGTATGATTAATAACGGCAGCTACCGTATGCACGAAGCGGAGAGCGCACGTATAGCGAAAGAAATTTGCGAAAGACTGAAAGTTTCCAAAAAACTTACTGCGGAAACCGTCGAATTGAGCGCTCTGCATATGTACGATTTGCGATGCGACGCGCGCGAGAATAAAATACGTAAATTTATCGTCCGCAACAACGCTGTTTTGGAAAAACTGCTTTATATAAAACAAGCAGATTATTCTGCGTGTAAAGACGATTCGTCCAAGGCGCCGTGCGTCGAGAAATGGCTCGGTATATACGAAAAAATGCGCTCTGAGGGCGCGCCTTTAAATCTCAGACAGTTAAAAGTCAACGGAGCCGAACTTATCTCGGCGGGAGTACGGACGGAGGACGTCGGTAAAGTGCTTTTAAGACTTTTGGACGATTGCGCAATCGAACCGAGGCTGAATGAAAAAAAAGCGTTGATAAAACGCGCGCTCGGCGTCTGTTGCGAACGTTAAAATTTTACAGACGCGTTAAATCGTTTGACAAGTTCGGATAAATATTGTAAAATCTAATAACCTTGCATACCGCAGGTGGTATGCCGATTAAGTCCGGGAGGTGAAAAAATGAAAACTTACGAAATGCTTTACGTTTTGGACAACGCGATTTCCGATGAAGCAAAGGAAGCGTTTGTCAAAAAGTTTGAGGACATAGTAACGTCTGCAAACGGTAAAGTCGTATCCACTGAAAAGTGGGGCGCGAAAAAGCTTGCGTATCCTATCAATTATAAGAACGAAGGCTATTACGTGCTTATGACTTTCGAAGCGGAAGGTTCGGTCGTTAAGGAACTCGACAGAGTTTCCGGTCTTTCGTCCGAAGTTTTAAGAGTAGTTACGACCGCAAAAAATTAAGGAACAGAGAATGAACAAAGTATTTTTAATAGGAAATTTAACCCGTGACCCCGAACTGACCGAAACTACGTCCGGAGTAAGCCTTTGCCGTTTCGCGATAGCGGTAAACAGAAATTACGGCGGAGCCGACGGCGAAAGGAAAACCGATTTTTTCAATATCGTCGCTTGGCGCGGTTTGGGCGAAACAGTCGCAAGATACGCTAAAAAAGGCAATAAAGTAGCTGTTAGCGGTTCGATTGAACTTCGCAATTACGAAGACAGTCAGGGCGTAAAACGCACGGGAGTAGACATTGTGGCGCAGGACGTAGAGTTCCTTACGCCCAAGGGAAGCGGAAGCGACGGCTATATGAGCGACGCGCCCGCGCCCGCAGACAGGAAAAGGGCAAGCTTGCAGGCGTTCGACGACGACAGCGATATACCCTTTTAAAATTCAAGGAGAATAATTATGGAAGAAAATAAAGCACCCGTTGCTAAAAAGAGCTATAAAAGAGTTCCCCGCAGAAAGGTTTGCGTTTTCTGTCAGGAAAAAGTGACGGAAATCGATTATAAGGACGTAAACCGTCTTAAAAAATTCGTTGCGGAAAGCGGTAAAATACTGCCCCGCAGAATGAGCGGAACGTGCGCAAAGCACCAGCGCGAGCTGTCTACGGCTATCAAGCGCGCAAGAGTAGCCGCTCTGCTTCCTTTCAAAGCGGAGTAATTAAATAATAAAATTTTAAAAGGTTGCCGTTCGGCAACCTTTTTTTAATCGCATAAACCGAGAAGATAATCGACGGTAACTTCGAAATAATTCGCTATATTGATAAGCGTTTCCAAGTCGGGTTCGAGCTGCTCTGTTTCCCAATATGATATTTTCCGTTGTGTAACGTTTAATTTTCGTGCAAGCTCGCACTGTTTAAGCCCTTTTTCTTTTCTTAAAGTTTTAAGTTTTTCTGCAAATTTCGGTTTCATAATAAAATTATAGATTATTTTCATCTAAAATTGTTGACATAGATAGTTTTTATCTATATAATATTTATTAATAAACTAAAAGAGATTTATATTAGTAATCATTATTATGAAAGATTTTTTTAGTAGTAAGGGGTACTAATATAAATTAAACCGAGAAACGGGCAATGAAAAGCATTGCAAAAAATCTGTTGTCGGGTTTTTTCGTATTCTGTTTATTCGCATAAACCGAGAAGATAGTCGGTTGTTACTTCAAAATATTTCGCTATATTTATAAGCGTTTTCAAGTCGGGCTGAGCACGTCCGCATTCCCAATCACAGATACTGCTGTTAGTTGTGCCGAGTATATTTGCAAGTTCTTTTTGGCTTATTTGCTTGCTTTTCCGCAACTCATTTAATCTTTCCAAATAATTTTTCATAATTTGTTTATAAGAAAAATTTCTATTTTTTTAGTCGCATAAACCGAGAAGATAGTCGGTTGTTGTTTCCAATTCAACGGCTAAATTAGCTAAAACGTCGATGCTGGTTTTGGATATTCCGCTTTCGTATTGTGAGATTGTATTTACGGCAACCCCGACTTTTTCTGCTAATTCTTTTTGCGATAATCCGAGGTCGGTTCTCAGTTCTTTTATTCGTTTACCGAGTTCTTTCGTGTTAATTTCTATCATACAGATATTTTACAATTTTTTATTTGAAAAATCTTGACATTTCTATGACACAGATATATAATTTATTTATTCTGTGGTACAGATATTTAATAATTAGGAGTTTGATATGGCAAAATCAATAATTGAAAGAATATTTTTAGGAAAAGGTTATTGCGACAGTGTAAAACTCGGTAAGGAGTACGATAAAATTTCCCGAAAAGTTGACGAAATGTATTTAAAATTAACGGAGCGTTTAAGCGAAGAACAAATTCAGACTTTTACTGAATATTCCGATTTAAGGTCGGAAGAGTGTGCGGAAGCCGAAAGGGTCTTTTTTGAAGAGGGAGTAAAACTCGGAATTTTACTTTGTATAGAGAGTATGAGTTAAAAAAAGCTTATCGTAAACGATAAGCTTTTTTTATTACTGTTTATTATAATTTCTTGCGCCGAAAATCGAAGTGCCGAGTCTTATCATATTGCTTCCCGCATCTATACAGAGTTTCCAGTCTCCGCTCATACCTATAGAAAGATATTCGAAGTTATATTCGTCTTTCAGTTTGTCATAGAGAGCGCGCATTTTCACCGCGAGATTGGTAAGTTCTTTCGTATCGTCAATAAAGGGGAGCATAGCCATAAGACCTTTTATTTTCAACGCAGGCAGTTGGCTGATAATTTTACAGGCTTTTTCGGCGTCGCCGTAATCGAATCCGCCTTTCGTATCTTCGTTTCCGATATTGACCTGCAATAATATGTTCGAAGATATTCCCGCACTTGCGCCGCGCTTTGAAAGTTCTTCCGCAAGATTAAATCTGTCTGCGGAGTGGTACAAATCGACTTTGCCCAAAAGATATTTTATCTTGTTGGTCTGTAAACGGCCGATAAAATGACGGCGGGGAGAGCCGTCTATTTCATCGTATTTATCTTTAAATTCCTGTACGTGGTTGTCGCCTATATCGGTTATTCCAGCTTTTATCGCGCGGTTTATATCTTTCGCATCCTGCAATTTTACCGCCGCGACAAGCGTTACTTTTTCGCCGAAAGCGTTTTTCTCGGGGATTTCCGAGAGCAGTTTTTTTACGTTTTCTTCAATCATATTTTATCTGCAATCATTTGAGCCATTTTTGTACAGCCTACTTTGATTTTTCCTTGTGACATAATATCCGCGGTGCGGTAATTTTCGTCGAGCACATCTTGGACGGCGGTTTCAATTGCCGAATATTCTTCGTTAAGATTAAAACTGTCTCTTAGCATCATTGCCGCCGCGAGAATGGTCGCGACAGGGTTGGCAACGTCTTGTCCGGCTATGTCGGGAGCGGAGCCGTGAATAGGCTCGTAAAGTCCGCGTTTCGTTTCGCCGAGCGAGGAGGAGGCGAGCATACCGATAGAACCCGTAATTTGCGCCGCTTCGTCCGAAAGTATATCCCCGAAAAGGTTCGACGTTACAACCACGTCGAATTGTGCGGGGTCTTTAACCATTTGCATAGCCATATTGTCAACGAGAACGTCGCAAAGTTCGATTTCCGGATAATGCTTTTCACAGTATGCGCGGACCGTCCTGCGCCAAAGACGCGAGGTTTCCAAAACGTTCGCTTTATCGACGGATACGAGTTTTTTTGCGCGCTTCATTGCAAGTTCGCAGGCGACTTTCGTTATTCGTTCTATTTCGTGCACGGAATATTTTTCCGTATCGCTCGCGTATTCGTCCCCGTTTTTATTGCCTCGGGTTCTTTCTCCGAAATAGATGCCTCCCGTAAGCTCGCGCACTATTATTATTTCGATTCCGTTTTTTACGAGTTCGTATTTAAGAGGGGATGCGTCCGCAAGGTTTTTCCAAAGCTTTGCGGGACGGATATTTGAATACAGATTCATAGCCTTTCTCAATTCCAAGAGTCCTTTTTCGGGCCTTTTATCTGCGGGTAAATCATCCCATTTGTACCCTCCGACGGCTCCGAGAAGTACGCTGTCGCTTTCAAGACAGGCTTTGACGGTTTTTTCGGGCAAAGGTATTCCGTATTCGTCTATTGCTCTGCCGCCGATGGGATGATACGTGAAATTAAAGCGGTGCCCGAACTTTTCGCCTGTTTTTTTAAGGACGCATACCGCGCCCGCGCAGATTTCGGGGCCTATTCCGTCGCCTTCGAGAACTGCTATATTATAATTCATTTCCGCTCCTTTTTTTCAGATAGTTTAAAAGTCCGCCGTCGTCTATAATGTTTTTGATGAAATCGGGGAAGGGTTCGGCTTTGAAACTTTCTCCCGTGGTTTCGTTGACTATTAATCCCTCGGAAAGTTCGCATCTTACCGTATCGCCGTTTTTTATCGCTTTAACGGCTTCGGTACATTCGAGTATGGGCAGACCGATATTAATGCTGTTGCGGTAAAATATGCGCGCGAACGAATTTGCTATGACGAGACTTATTCCGCTCGCCTTGATTGCTATCGGAGCGTGTTCGCGAGAAGAACCGCAACCGAAATTGTCTTCCGCGACGATTACGTCTCCCGTCTTTACCCGATTTACGAAATCGGCGTCCAAATCCTCCATACAGTGGGAAGCAAGCTCGGTTTCTGAAACCGTGTTCAAATATCTTGCTGGTATAATTACGTCGGTATCGACGTCGTTTCCGTATCTGAAAACTTTTCCTTTAATCATAATAAATCCTCGGGGCTCGTAAGTTTGCCAGTAACGGCGGAAGCCGCCGCCACATAGGGGGAAGCAAGATAAATTTCACTGGAAAAGTGACCCATTCTTCCGACGAAATTGCGGTTGGTGGTTGAAACCGCTCTCTCGTTTTCCGCTAGTATTCCCATATGCCCGCCGAGACAGGGTCCGCAGGTGGGAGTGGAGATAACCGCGCCCGCGTTTATGAAAACTTCCGCAAGTCCTTCCCGTATCGCCTGCAAATATATTTCGTTGGTTGCGGGGATAATTATCGCGCGTACGTTTTTTGCGACTTTTCTGCCCCTTAATATTTCCGCCGCAATACGCAAATCGGAAATGCGTCCGTTAGTGCACGAACCTATAATTACCTGGTCGATAGCTGTTTCGCTCCATTCCGTTTTCGTATTTTCGGGAAGGTGAGGAAAAGCGACGGTGGGTTTAAGATTGGATAAATCTATTTCTAAAATCTTTTCGTATTCCGCGTCGGCATCCGCTTCGTGTATTTTTACTTCGCGTTTGAAGCGGTTATTCATATATTCGAGAGCGATTTCGTCAACGGGGAAAATTCCGTTTTTTGCGCCCGCCTCGATAGCCATATTGCATATTGTAAATCTGTCGTCTACGGAAAGATGCTTGATTCCGTCGCCCGTAAACTCCATAGATTTATACAGAGCGCCGTCTACGCCGATAAGTCCGATTATATGTAATATAATATCTTTGCCGCATATGAATTTTGCGGGTTTGCCTCTGAGAACGAACTTGATAGCGGAGGGGACTTTGAACCAACATTCTCCGCTCATCATAGCGGCGCACATATCCGTCGAACCAACGCCTGTGGAAAATGCGCCCAAAGCGCCGTAAGTACACGTGTGGCTGTCCGCACCTATTATCAAATCACCCGCGCCGACAAGTCCCTGTTCGGGAAGGAGTGCGTGTTCGATGCCCATTTTTCCGACGTCGAAAAAATTATCGATATTTTGTTCGTTCGCGAATTCCCGGCATATCTTGCATTGCCCGGCGCTTTTAATATCCTTGTTCGGAGCAAAATGGTCCATAACGAACGCGATTTTTTCACCGTCTGCGACTTTATTAAAGCCGGTTTTTTTAAATTCTTTTATTGCGACGGGAGCGGTAATATCGTTGGCAAGCGCCAAATCTATTTTAGCGTTTATCAACTGTCCCGCTTTTACTTCTTTTAGTCCCGCGTGTTCGGCTAAAATTTTCTGAGATAACGTCATTCCCATAACATTTCGTCCTTATTTTTCCCAAACCGCGCCTTTTGAAGCGGAGGTAACGCTTTTGCGGTATCTCGAAAGGTAACCGTAAGTTTCGCGCAGTTTCGGTTTAAAGTTTTTAAGTCTCTCTTTTATTTCTTCGTCCGCAATACGAAGATTTACTGAGCACGCGTTCACGTCTATGTCGATAATATCGCCGTCGCGGACTATTCCGATAACTCCGCCCGCCGCGGCTTCGGGGCATACGTGTCCGATAGCCGCGCCGCGCGTTGCTCCGGAAAATCTTCCGTCCGTAATCAGGGCTACGTCCGCTCCTAGTCCCGCGCCGACTATGGCGGAAGTGGGAGAGAGCATTTCACGCATACCGGGTCCGCCTTTGGGACCTTCGTAACGGATTACTACTACGTCGCCTTTGACAATCTTACCATCCGTAATCGCCCGCATAGCTTCTTCTTCGCAGTCGAAACATTTTGCGGGACCCGAATGGCGGAGCATCTCGGGTGCAACCGCGGATTTTTTGACTACGCAACCTTCTTTCGCAAGGTTGCCTTTCAGTACCGCAAGTCCGCCCGAAGAGGAATAGGGATTTGAAAACGGGCGGATAATCTCTTCGTCCGTTATTTTCGCATTTTCGATAACTTCTTTAAGTTTAACGCCTCCGACGGTCATAACTTCTCCGTCTAAAAGATTGTTCACGTAAAGCTCTTTCATTACGGCGGATATTCCGCCTGCTTCGTTCAGCTCTTCGATATAATGTTCTCCGGCAGGCGCAAGTCTGCAAAGATTGGGCGTCCGTTCTGATATTTCGTTCATAATATCTATGGAAACGCCGTCTGCGTTCGCTTCGTTTGCGATTGCAAGCAGGTGTAATATAGTGTTTGTCGACGCGCCGATTGCCATATCCACGGTTTCTGCGTTTTTAAACGCGGAAGCGCTCATTATATCCGAGGGACGGATATTTTTATTTAAAAGATTCATAACCGCAGAACCCGTCTTTTTTGCAAGCGCGATTCTCTGCGAGTAAACCATAGGAATAGTGCCGTTGCCCGGCAGGGCCATACCCAATGCCTCCAAAAGACAGTTAAGACTGTTTGCGGTGAACATACCCGAACAGGAACCGCAGGTGGGGCAGGCTCCGCACTCGAACGATTTTAAAGTTTCGCTGTCGATTTTTCCCGCGTGAAACGCGCCGACTTCTTCGAACATAGTCGAAAGCGAAGTTTTTTTGCCTCGGACCTTTCCCGCAAGCATAGGTCCGCCCGAAACGAATATCGACGGAATATTAACCCTTGCCGCCGCCATAAGCATTCCCGGGATAATCTTGTCGCAGTTACCGACGAAGACCGCCGCCTGAAAGCCGTGGGCGCGGAGCAGTATTTCGGCGCTGTCGGCAATTATTTCGCGCGAGGGGAGGGAATAACGCATTCCGCCGTGTCCCATAGCTATGCCGTCGCAGACGCCGATAGAGGGTACGGTTACGGGTTTGCCTCCGGAGGCAATCACGCCTTCGGAAACGGCTCTTGCAATATCGTCGAGATGTAAATGTCCCGGTATGATTTCGCTCTGAGCGCAGATTACGCCGACAAGCGGTTTTTTTATCTCTTCGTCAGTCCAGCCGAGCGCTCTTAAAAGCGAGCGCTGGGGACTCATATCGTTTCCGTTAGAAAATATATTCATTTTAATCTCCGTATACTGCCTGTAATAAATCCGAATTTCTCAAAAATTTACGTATCAGTTTATATGGTCCGAATAGCAGTCCCTGTCTTTAAGCGTGTGTTTTCCGCGCGCAAGCACGGTTACGCCCGTTCTCTGCATTTCGAGTATTCCGTAAGGTCCGATAACTTTTATAAACGCTTCGATTTTAGTCGGTTCGCCCGTAATTTCGAGTATCATAGTTTCCGGTGAGAAGTCTACGACCTTTGCTTTGTAAATTTCGGTAGCTTCCACGACTTCGCGCCTTTTTTCGGGCGGAGCGCAGACTTTGATAAGCGCAAGCTCTCTGTAAACGCAGTCGAGCTCGTTCGCACAGCCGACTTTCTGAACGTCTTCGAGTTTGTCGAGCTGTTTTATAAGCTGATATAAAGTATATTCGTCGCCGTTGAGGATTATCGTAAGGCGGGAAATTTCGTTCTCCTCCGTCGCACAGCCAGTTATGCTTTCGATATTGTATCCCCTGCGGGTGAACAGACCCGTTATGCGGGTCATTACTCCGCTTTTGTTGGAAACGAGCAACCCGATTGCGTATTTCTTAATTTCGCCCATATCAGTTTTCCTCCATTTTTTCGAGTTGCGTATCGTAAGCCATACCCGGTTTAATCATAGGCAGAACGTTTTCGTCGGAAGAAATCTTGCAGTCGACTAAAACGGGAACAGAATACTTTTCAGCCGTTTCGAAAGCTTTTTTGATTTTGGTTTCTATATCATCGTTTACGTCTAAGAGGATTCCTTTCGCACCGAGACTTTCCGCAAGTTTTACGTAATCTATATTGCGGGAGAGGTTTGTTTCTGAAAAACGGCGGGAGTAGAAAATCTTCTGCCACTGTCTTACCATACCGAGTACTTTATTGTCCATTAAAAGTATTACGAGCGGAACATTGTTCGCCGCGGCAGTGCTTATTTCGTTCATATTCATACCGATACATCCGTCGCCGGTTACGAGTACGCAAAGTTTTTTGCTTCCGAACGCCGCGCCTATCGCCGCGCCCGTTCCGTACCCCATTGTGCCGAGTCCGCCCGAAGAGCAGAAAAGGCGGGGAGAGTTAACAGCAAAGTGCTGTGCCGCCCACATCTGATGCTGACCGACGTCGGTTATAAGCGGAGTTCCCGCGGGAGCGATGCGCGAAGCGGCCGATATGATTTTGTACGCCCTGATAGAAGTATCTTTTTTAAGCGCGTTTTCTTTTTTATACTGCGCTATTTCCGAAAGCCAGTCCTTGCGCTCCGTTTCTTCGACGAGCGGAATAAGAGTTTTGAGCGTTTCTTTTACGTCAGCCATTACGCATATGTCCGCGGATACGTTTTTATCGAGTTCGGCGTTGTCTATGTCAACGTGAATTACGGTTTTACCTTCGGCAAACTTATCTCTGTTTAATGCGACTCTGTCTGAAAAACGCGTACCGAGCGCGATTACGGTGTCGGCTTTTATAACCGATTTAACGGCGGCGTACGTCCCGTGCATACCTATCATACCAAGGCAGAGCGGGTCCGTTTCAGGAATACAGCCCTTGCCCATAAGAGTATAAGTTAAAGGACAGCCGAGTTTTCGGGCAAGCTCGTTAACGAGAGAGGACGCGTCGGAAGCGATAACTCCTCCGCCTGCGAGTATTACGGGTTTTCTGCTCGATTTGATTGCCGTTACCGCTTTTTCAAGACTTGCGGGTTTGACTTTTTCGGGTTTATATTTTTGGATTTCAGCGGGTTCGTATTCGTATTCCGCGTTCTGAACGTTTTTTAAAATGTCGATAAGCACGGGACCTTTTCTTCCGCTTGACGCTATACGGAAAGCTTTTCTTACCGTGTCCGCAAGTTCTTTTACGTCTTTAACTATAAAGTTGTGCTTTGTTATGGGAATGGTTATTCCGCAAATGTCTATTTCCTGAAACGAGTCTCTGCCGAGAAAATTCAGCCCGACGTTTCCCGTAATTGCGATTAAAGGAACAGAATCCATATAAGCCGTGGCGATTCCCGTAACGAGATTTGTTGCGCCCGGACCGGATGTCGCGAAACAGACTCCGGTTTTGCCCGTAACTCTGGCGTAACCGTCCGCCGCGTGTGCGGCGCCTTGCTCGTGCGCGGTAAGTACGTGCTTTATTTTTCCGCTTCGGTACAGCGCGTCGTAAATGTCGAGAACGCAGCCGCCGGGGTATCCGAAAATAGTATCAACGCCTTGTTCCAAAAGGCATTTTATGAGTATATCCGCGCCTTTCAATTTCATACCGAACTCCTGATATTTTATAGTATTTGTATTATTTTAAATTAAACGGCTCAAAAAGTCAACTATATTTGCTATAAATGTATAAATATGCAAAATTATGCATTAGGTTTTATTTTGCGCAGGTTACGCATATTAATATAAAGCAGAGTCCGTATAAAGAAACGAATTTTGTCGAACTTTCGCAAATATTATTGACTTTACACTTGCGTGATGTTAAAATAAAGTAGATTTATAATTCACCGCGCAGTGGCGGAGAACGCTTGAAAATTACCGAGTTGTTTGATTTAACCCGAACTGCTGCGGGCGGGTATCTTAAAGGTTTCGTCTATCCGTGGGAGGCGCTTTCGGGATTAAAAGATTTTATTTTAAATCTCGGAGAAAGCCTCGGCGGGGATTATATCGAAATATCGTCGGGCGTATGGGTTCATAAAAGCGTGTCGGTAGATAAAACTTCTTATATCGGCGGACCTTGTATTATCGGTGAAAACACTCAGGTAAGGCACTGCGCGTTTATTCGGGGCGGAGCGCTGATAGGCAAAGACTGCGTAGTAGGGAATTCGACGGAAATTAAGAATTCCGTTTTATTTGACTCGGTTCAGGTGCCTCATTATAATTACGTCGGCGACAGTATTCTCGGATACAAAGCTCATCTCGGCGCGGGTGCCGTGACGTCTAACGTAAAAAGCGACAGAACACTTGTGACCGTTAAGGGCGGAGAATTCGAAATCGCGACGGGTTTGAAAAAGCTCGGGGCAATGCTCGGCGACGGCGTCGAAGTGGGATGCAACAGCGTACTTAACCCCGGTACGGTCGTCGGGAAAAATACGAATATATATCCGCTGTCGCGCGTTCGCGGAATCGTTCCCGCCGACAGCATTTTCAAAAATAACAACGACGTTGCGGAAAAGATAAGTTAAACAACGAAAAAGGTAATCAGATGACGGATGAAACACGTGTTTCCGAAGAGCAAACGGAAACCTGCGAAAAAAACGAATCGGAAGAAGTTTGTTGCGTAGAAGCAAAATCAAACGAGAAGAAGGAGCGCGTTCCTTATAAACCGAGAAAAGGTTTTCGGTACGGCTGTTATCTGTTTGTAAAGCGTACTTTCGATATTATTTCTTCGGGATTGTTCCTTTTGATTTTTTCTTGGTTGTATTTAATTCTCGCTGTATGCGTTAAATGCAGCGACGGCGGTCCCGTGTTTTATAAGCACGAAAGAGTTGGGAAAAACGGTAAGAAAATTTATATTCCCAAATTCAGGAGTATGAAAAAAAATGCGGACAAGCTGGAAAATATGCTTACTCCCGAACAGCTCGAACAGTATAAAAGAGAATACAAGCTTGACGACGACCCGAGAGTTACGAAACTCGGTAAGTTTTTAAGAAAGACGAGTCTTGACGAACTGCCTAATATATGGGCTATTTTCACAGGTAAAATATCGGTAATAGGTCCGAGACCTCTCGTTAAAAAAGAGATAGAGGAAAAGTTCGGAGAAGACGCGGATAAATTGCTTTCGGTTAAGCCCGGAATGATAGGTTGGTGGGCGGCTAACGGACGAAGCAACTGTACTTACGAGAGCGGAGAAAGACAAAAATTAGAACTTTATTACGTGGAACACTGTTCTGTGGGTTTAGATTTTAAAATAATTTTCAAAACTTTGATAGGCGTTTTCAAACGCACGGGCGCAAAATAAAAAAACTCCCCGAGAGAGGGGAGTTTTAATTTTTCTTAGGTAATGTGTCGTTTACTATAACCGCGGTCAGACTGCTGTATACTAATGTCGGGAATATGTTAAAAATATGATTATCCACTAAGCTTGTCAATAATAATCCCGATATTGTGATAAAAATGAAAGTCCTTTCGATTGTAACGTTTTTAATAAAACATTTTATTGTTTGTATTCTGTGTACGGCATAAGCGATTATTCCGATTGTTCCGCAGGAACTTAAAAGTTGCAGAACCGTGTTATGGCACATATACGGCATAAAACCGAGTCCTGAATTCGGTATATAGCTGAACTTAACGTAAAATCCGACGCCGAACAGCGGTGAGGAACGGTAATTGTCGACGGCTTGGCTCCATATCACCATTCTCGTATTTCCTTTTGCGCCGCCTTTAAGCAGGTCTTCTATGAATTCTTTGATATAGAGAGCAAGAGCGTCGCGGTAAATTACCGCGAAGACGATAACGGTAATCAAAGCGCTTGCCGCAATACATATATTCGCTATTTTATATCTGCCTTTAATGAGCAATATAATAATACAAACGCAATATATCAAAGCGGCGACTATCATTGCTTGACGGCTGTTTGACAGGAAAACAGCCAAACATAAAATTACAGAGTAAGCGGTGTAAAGGAAGCCGTATTTTTTTTTGTAGGCAAGGTAAATTACCGACGGAATACACATCACGAGCCACATTCCCATTGTATTCCATATTCCCCAACCGAAAGTAAGTTTGCTTCTGTCGATTTGTCCGTCGGACAATATTCCGTCTATAAATATATATTTAACCGCAACTTCCGTAATCAGAACTGCGCTGAACGCCAAGAATGCGAAAGCAATTTTTTCGTATCCTTCCGTATCGAGTTTGATATTATCTTTCAATACGCAGAATACTCCGAGAAAGCTCGCCGCCATTATCAATCCGTATAAAAGATTTTTGGCAGTATAATTTTCACTGAATAGTCCGTTAAGTAAAAAAACCGCAGACAGTCCGCACAAACCGAAGAAAGCGGGAGTAAACTTGAATTTTCTTTTTGAAATAGTCGCAAAAATTCTGTAAACTACCGTAAGTATGTAAAGCGAAAGAATTATAAATATCTGTACAAGATTTGCGGTTCTGAAATAATAATCGGAATCGCCCATTACATCGGAAGGGGAGTTTTTGTAAGAAATCATAATGCCGAGAAAAAGCATTATAGAAATAAAAGGAGTCGCGTCTTCAAGCAATAATAGTATAAGCATACCGGTTATGCTTATATAATAAATGAGTACTAAATCCAACCCGAGGTAATAACATAAAAGCGTTACCGCCGCCGTAACGAACGGGAAGTATTTAGATGATAACCCTTGTTTTAAAAGTTTTAAGAACCCGCAGTTTCCGAACTTTTGTAACTTTTCTTTCATAGAAACAGAATATTATAATTTTTTTATTTTATATAATTAAAAAGGAAGTACGTAGGTACTCCCTTTTTATTGTGGTGACCCGTGCGGGAATCGAACCCACGATACCACCGTGAAAGGGTGATGTCTTAACCTCTTGACCAACGGGCCTTAT